>CAYYGZ010000007.1:0-43596 GCA_964471275.1 uncultured bacterium
CACACTTCGAATACCCTCAGAGATCTTCTGGGGAGATCAAAGGAGGACCTGAAGTGTCAACACCATTACGACACTGGACAACCTAGTATCGGTCCCGTAAAGCCACAAACTCATCGAGCATAGCCATGAAATTCTCATAGGTTGTGTTCTTGGCGACCGAATGGCTCGGGCCGAGGATAAAGCCGCCACCCGGTGCGCCTCGCTCCATCGCCGTTCGTACCTCCTGGCGAACATCTTCGGGTGTGCCCGTGATCAGGACTTCGACCGCGACACCGCCCCAGAAGCAGAGCCGATCCCCATACAGTTCCTTCAGCTTCCCGACCTCCATCCCCGCGGTCGTCTGCAGTGACTGGTAACAGTCAATCCCGGTGTCGATAAACATCTCCATCAGCGGGAAGTTGTTCCCGCAATTATGAAATATCACCTGGTCGACCTGTTCCTTCACGCGTCCGATACGCTCCGCCATGTAAGGTAGACACATCTCGCGGAACATCTCTGGTGAGATCAGCGGACCATTCGAACCGGCCATATCCTGCTCCATCAGCACACCCGTCACGCCGGGCCGGATATGCGAGGCGTCGTTCTGATTCTGTGTTGCCACCGACCGTCGGTTTGCCGCCACAACGACATCAGGTTGCAGCAGATGCATCATCAGTCCGTTCTCGGTGCCTCCAAGCAGCGTGAGCGCCGTAAAACCCCCTGTCGTGCTGGCCACATACCGTTCCTCACCCAGCTCCTGGATGACATAATCACACGCCTCAAAGATTGACGGATCAGGCTCCGGGGCCTCGGGAGACCCTTCAAAATCAGTCAGCGAAAATGTCCGCTCCCCCTTCACCGGGTCGTGCACACACTGGATCTCGTTCGCATTCCGTGCGGCCTGGTAGATGCGTCCGTTCCGGTCTTCCCACCGGTCGTCGCCGATCTTTCTTGGGGGATCCGGATCGTAGTCCACCGGCGGCAGCAGCGGCGCCTCCTTCGGCAGGATCACATCTGCACAGTCGATCTTCCGGTAGAATTCGACGGTGTCCTTCTTGAAGCTGTCGGCGACCTCCTCCCGCCTACCCTCCCACAGCGCGATCTGAATCTCGATCTTGTTTCGCACGTATGTCGGCCGCCCGATCACGGCTTCGATGATGTCGTAATCCACCGCATAAAACCCGAGCGGCACTCTGTCCACGGTTTCGCGCGCGATCGTTGCCTTGACCCGTTCCTTCGATGTCATGCAAATCCTCTCTGTCCATCTGACAACATCAAAAGCCAAGCTTTCGATTGAACCGATCTCTATGATACATCCAGCCGAGCGCCACGTTCTACAACGATGCGCCGCACGTCGAGAGGATCGAGGTCGGAAACATCGCAGCCACGCTGTGTCGCGAGTTCCGCACCGATCCCGGCCGCCTGACCCATCATCGCGCACGTTGTTGTAACACGTGCGGAGGAACAGGCCAGCTACTCCGCCGACGCGTCGAAACGATCTGTCTCCTTCGTCAGGACCACCACCGCATCGGGGCACCATTGCACGAGTGCTTCGAACACGCTGCCACCGAATTCGACAGCCACATCATCGGCTTTCGCCCGCTTACGGTTGTAGTAACCGGGCTCCACGTCATCCTGAACAGCCAGACAGGGCAGGTAGTTCTGTCTCGCCACCCTCCACATATCCACAATGCCGATCTTCAAACTCAAACCATCCCCTCTCGCGGCCCCTGATGTGAACGCTCGTCCGGTTTCGCGTTGCGGAACCTGGAACGCACCCGCAGTTTTGAAACGCTTCTATCCTTCCAGAATCCAATCCACATCAAACCGCGACACGCTCACGTAAGCCGTATCGTACTGCCCCTCGATCTTCCCCTCCTCGTAGATACAGCAGACCAGTCCATCCTGACTCTGTGCCATATCCGAGTAGCTCGAAGGGCCCGGCTGGATCACACGCGACCCTGTCCACGTCTGACAATCATCCGTGCTCCGTTTGACCGTCAGGTTCTTCCTGTCGTGCGCGACACGATCAGGCGATGTGAATGCGTGCTCGAGCGCATCACAGTTCGCGAACACGACACTACCATCATCCAATCTCAGGATACTTGCCATGCAAACGGGCTCAAGTAATTCTTCATCCGTTACCGGTTCCGACCATCCGGCGGTCCCATCCGGACTGACCGACACGAACCGACGATGCAAGGGGGACTCCGTGCGAATGTTGAACAGCACGCCGCCGTCCAGCAATTCGAGCGGCAGTGTCTCGCTTGGGTTCACCACATCACCCACACCATCACGGCAAAGGATTTCACCCAGCTGCCACATCTTCCCACTGTCATCGCTGTAGGTGCCTGCCACCACGGAGGGTCGATGTCCCAGTTTCCCGGGGCCAAATTCCCTACCACTCCCATCTGACATCCAGACCGGGATAATGTACCGCCCCCCCCTTAGCTGGATACCGTGCCCCGGCCCTGTGGCGATCACCTTCCACGGGTAGACATCACGCCACGGCTCGAATGTCTCCGTGATATCCTCCGGCTCAGACCACGTAGACCCGTCGTCATTGCTTCGTGTCGAGAACACGCGTGCATAGCTGTGACAGAAGAGGGCCTGGACCTCGCCATCGGATTGATCGCTGATCATCACAAAATTGCTGATGGGTCCGGGACCGTAGGCATCACAGGCCACGACAACCTTCACGTCATCCCAAGTATTGCCGCCGTCATCGCTACGACGCATCACCAGGTCGTTCCCATCCCAATCACCGCCCTTCCCCCGTCTCGCCTCTGCCGTCCCGATCAGAACTCCTGACTCCGTAGCCAGAATGCCCGGAACCCGATAGGTCGAATAACCTGCCGTCCTTGCCTCAAACAGATGTGTCGTGTCAAACATGTTCAGTTCCCGATTCGTGTCGGACCATCCACCGAGATGCATGGGCACCCAAGTATGGTTGCACCGTACGCCGTCGTCACTTGCTCAAACAACACTCCCCTCTGCTCCTCTGCTACCCTACCCCCTACAGCTCCACCAGATTCACCTCCTGCCACTGCAATCGCGTCCCGCCCTTCTGCACCTTCAACGTTGCCAGTCCATATCGCGCGACCGATAGGCATATGGCTTCTCGAAACGGCTTTACGCGAACACGAACTTCGCGTGGGTTGGTCGACGTATTCTGCAACCGGATGACCATTGCGTTCCCCTTGTCAGCGCGCTTGACGCCTACGACGTGCACATCGCGATCATCGACCGAGATCGTCTCGGCCAAATCAGAACGCCTACAGGGCTCTGATTTGGTGGGTTGGGGGTAGTAGACCTGCCAGATGGGCAGAGCATTCAGCGTGGCTACGGCCTTGTGGATTTTAGATTCGCGGAAGGACGTCCCCACAACGACACGATATGACATCTCGTGCTCACCCTGATCTTGGCACGGCAGAAACCGACCGTTCAACAGTTCATCGTCTGGATCAATGTTGAAGGAACCGTAGGCGGGTGACCGCATCACATTGATCGCCAGTCGGTCTCCCGAGAAACTGTGCGCGCAGCTGCCCGTACTCGCGACCGCAGTAGAGTACTGACAGAATGAGTTCGTTACAGGATTACTCAGGCTGAACGACAATCTTGGTCTTCAATCTTCTTTTATCAATTATCAATCTCGATCCATTCCTATCGTTCCCCTATCTGACACCGGCCTCAAGCGCTCGGTCAAGGTCTTCGATGATGTCGTCTGCACCACTTTCGAGCGGGCGATACAGATAGGACGTAAGGAACGTGTTATCGACTACGGTCACGGCACCAGCGGCACGCGCGATCTCGACTCACCTTGGGCGCATCGATCACGTCGATATACGGATTGGCGATCGGCTCAAAGTAGACGACAGTCGTCGGTACGTTGACAGCATCAGCCAGTTGGTTGAGATCCGTCATATCAATCTGTACGATCTTGAACCCAAACTTGGGCAACAGTTCCTTCAATAGATGCTGGACGCCACTATACATTGTCCTGTGTGGCCACCAGCTGGTCGCCGGTCTAGAGCAGGCTCATAAGCACCTGCGTGATCGCCGCCATCCCGCTTGCCGTCGCCGCCTGGTAGATCCGGATCGCGGAGGCGCCAGGATCTTCTCCAGCGTGAATCACCCGGGTTGCGAACCCCCTGCTCCTTTCGTCTGACACCGCTTTCCTCTCAGTCAGGTTCTGCCCGGTTGGACAATGTCACACCGGACAGGTCTATCCCTTCGCAATGTCTGCAGACGATGGAGTCCTCACCAAATGTATCGATCTGCACGTTGGAGAAACGCACATCCCGGATGATCGTTTCCGCGCTCCCCTGCACCAGGATCGGCTCTCCGCTTCTGATCTTAAAATCCGAAAAACTCAAATCCGAAATCCTCGACAAAGCAATACCCTCATCGACGAAGAGCTTGATCGGAATCCGGTCACTGTTTACGACCACATGGGTGAACTGAATACTCGAGATATCGGCACTGCCCTCGCTGCAGGAGGGCAGATATCGATGCGGATTGTCGAAAACGATCCCGTTATTCTGACTGTTGATCACCAAGTTTGAAAAGGTCGCATTCCGAATCATCCCGTCTCCGGGACAGCCCACACGCACGCCCTGGCACCCGCTGGCAAGCACACAGTTCGTGACAGCGACGTTCTCGCATATGGCCGGTGTATCGTATAGAGGCTGGATCGCACGCAAGACCACGCAGTCATCTTCGGTATCCATCCGGCAGTCGCTCACGGTCACGTTCCTGCAGGCATCCAGGTCGATCCCGTCCACGTTTCGCAGCCGTCTGTTTCCCGTAACCGTGATACCCCGAATCCGTACACCATCGCACTGCATCAGCCACAGCGTCCAGCACGGCGAGTCGACACAATTGACTCCCTCGATTCGGATATCCAGGCACCGATAGAACATGCCGATTCGCGGTCGAGGCGTATCGGGCTTGTCCAATTTGCCCTGCACCCCATCCGTAACGTAGAAGGCCAGTCCCTTACCGTCGATCGTACCCGAACCCGTGATCGCGATATCTTCGGCATCGACCGCCCGTATGAGCGCGTGAGCAGATTGCTCGGGAGCACGCTCGTGATGGAAACCCTCCGCGACGATCATCGGATAGTCATCAAGACTCGGACTCCCCACCACACGACATCCTGAGGCCAGATGCAGCTCGACGTGGCTCTTCAGTTCCACAGAGCCTGTCAGCCATTGTCCCGCACCACACACCACGCGGCCACCACCTGCTTCGTGACAAGCGACCAGAGCTCTCTGGATTGCCTCCGTATTGAGCGTCTTCCCGTCCGCAACAGCACCATAGTCGACGATGGAGAACTCATTGCTCATGCCTTACGTCCTCTCAAACTTAACATCGTAACTCACCGAACAAGTGAACGGCTGCATCGCCACCAGCTGAACCCTAGGATTCAGTAGAACTCCTTGCGGTCGTGGCGTCAGAACGCCTTTGACTCTCAATCCTCGATCTTCTCTCATCAATCATCGATCACCCTCACCGTTTCCAGAAGTAGGAAACCTTCAGCTGAACCGACCGATTGCGCTGTCTAAACTCACCCTCGGTATCCCACGCGTGGTTGTAAACCAGAAACAGATCGCTTCCCGGCGCATACTGATAGTTGAGCAGAAAATTGCTCCCGATGATCTCGCGAGCGCTGTTCCACTGGACAAGCCCGCGAACAAAGAAGCCGGGACTGAAGGAGTAAAGCAGTCGGCTCGTGATCTGGTTTGTCAGAAACGACCCGGCAGGGAGAGAGACCCGATTGAAACCGTAGCTGCTCTCGACCGATAATCGGCTGTTGACCTTCACGTTCACATCAGTCGAGATACGGTGTCGTGTACCATCGAAAAACTCGCCCAACTGGTAGCTGAAGAAGCCACCAACTCTGCGCGCGTCGTTCGGAAAGAAATTAAAGCTGGCCGTGCTGAAGGCGTAGTCGCCAACGGGTATCTCGATACCCTCGTGAACCTTGAACGACTCGTCCAGCCGCTCGAACCTTCGGGTATAGCGCGCACCGATCCAATCACCCACTTCCAGATTGAGGAAGAGCCGATACTCAAACTCACTCGACTGGAGCAGACCCGGCTGATCGGTCACATAGGCGAGCTCTGGGCCCGTGCTGATCTGTCGAATGCTTGAATACTTCGGGCGGCTGCGATAGCTGGCGTCCAGCTTGTACTGTCTCAGGTCGTTCCGCGCGACAAACCCGACTTCCGGGTTGAAATTCTCCTGCACATCCAGATACGATCCTTCGAACTCGAATCCCCCTCTCCGGAATTCGACTTCACCGGACCCCGCAACGTCCTCACCCACCTCACCGGGCGTCCAGCTCTTTGCGATGAATCCCTTCACACTGACTGCGGCGTCGAAGAACGATAGATTCACGTCTCCGCCGAGCACACGGTTGTAGTCTTCGTCCTCTCCTGGAGACCGGTTCGTCGCGATCACACCGACGCTGGACCGGCCAAAAAGGTCCCGTTTGACACGCATCACCGAGATGTTCGTTCGGGTCACATCAAGCGTATCGATCACATCGACGTCGAGTGTGTCGACGATGGGTCGATCCGTCAGTTCGACCTCGTCCTCGTCCAACAGGAGACCGGTATCTGTCAAGAAACGCTCTTCTTCGTCCTCGTCGACAAACACTCTCGCTTCGGTCATCATGTTGAGCGCGCCGATCTGGAAACCGCTTGCACGTCCGGTAAGCTTGCTCCCGACGATCACGGGCAGATTGTGACCGTCCTGGATCCCGATCCGCCGGCTGTAGAAGACCAAAGTTGGCGGTCGCCCGCCGCTCCCGCCCCGAAAGGACACTGTCTCACCGAAATCGAATATCGATGCGCCTTCCAGGAAAAAGTCACGCAGTTCCGGAAAGAAAAGGCTGAATCGCGTCAAATTCACCTGCTCCTGGTCCGCTTCCACCTGGGCGAAGTCTGTCTTGTAGGAGAGGTCCAGCGTCATTTGAGGCGTAAGCCCGTACTTCAAATCGACACCCGCGTCCAGCGTGGGCTCTTCCGTCGGATCCAGACCATCAAAGTCCCGGTTGGTTCCACCCAGCGAATATGGCGTGATCTGAAGACGCGTCTTCGTTCGCAGGGCGCCCAGACCTTCCAACCGACCGAGGAGAGATGTCCGGTAGTCGCCCCGGAACCCGTAGGCCTGAGGCGGAGGGATCAGAAAGACTCGTTCGTTCTTTCGGGCGATGCCACGGGCAAAGTTGATTCCCCAGACCGCATCCTCGCTCTCGGCATATCGAAGCTGATCCAGATCGATCGCCATCTCCGCGGACCACCCGAGCGAATCTCTCCAGCTTCGCGAGATCCAGACACAATCCCACGCCTCGTTGCGCGATCGGCCTTCATCAGTCAAGATGATGTCATTCAGCGCACCCGCCGGATTCGTCCTGAAGTAGAAACCGCCTCGCCCGTCATTGTAGGTATCCAGGAGAACCGACACGAAGTCATCTTCGTGGAGTTCGGAATCACGCTGCATGCGGTTCGCGACCACACGATCTGGCTCAGAGTCGAAGCAACGAAAGGCTACGTAGATCCGTTTCTCATCGTGGAGAACACGAATCACCGTACGCTCTGTCTCGGGAACCCCCTCGATCGGCTCTCGCTGAAACAGACCCTTGACAGGCTCCGCGAGACGCCACGCTTCATCATCCAGCCTGCCATCTATCCTGGGTGGGCTTGGTGTGAGACGTGTGCTGACAGTCCGGGTTGGAGTGATCTGTTCGTTTTCAGCGAACAGATCGGCGGGTCCTGCGGAAAGCACAACAAAGATCGATAGGAAACAGAATACTCGGAGCGGCATCATAGACGATTCGATTGACTCTGGTTTCAGTGCACTCATTGACAAACAAAGAGAGGCCACGATGTGACTCGTAGCCCCTCCATTCTGCTGAGACCGTTGACGCGGTTGGCTAAGCAGTCGCCTTCTGCGGCTGATACTCGATCCTGCGCATGAACCGCTCGCCCACGTCGTAATCGGGCTGATCAGACACGTATCGCCATTGCTGAACGCGCTTCATCAGTTCATACCGTTGATCGTTCCCTTCCCAACCATAACGTGCCGACAGGATCCTGCCGATCTCCGGATCCTCGATATCCGTCGTGTTGAAGTTTCTGATCTGCGGCCGGGTCGGGTTGAGGCGCAGCTTGTACATGTAGCGATCCTGGTCCGTATGGTTGCTCCGTGCACCGTGCCAGAGCCGCGTGTTCCACACATACATGGTTCCCGCCGGACACGTCGCCCAGAGCTTGCCGACAATGTGTTGATACCCTCGGATCTCCCCGGTTCGAACGTTTCGGAAGTGAGTTCCCGGCACCAGGAATGTCCCCCCCATCTCGTCGGGGGTGTCCACAGGGAAGAACGAAATCTGGATATCGAAATAGTTTTCGCGGAAATCGATCACGGAATCCTGGTGCATGTCAGGACCCTTGAGCTGTCCTGCCTTCACAAGGTGGGCCGCGTGGTGGTCATACAGCGGGTCCGGGCCGACGAGCGACTGAATCAATCCCTTCACCTTGGGCAGCCGGAAGGCCTCACCCAGAGCCGTTCCCTTGGGCCATGTCTCTTCAAATGGCGTTCCGACGACGAGATAGCCCCTGTTGTCCTGCATCTCCTCTCGGCAGGCTGCGCACAGATCGCCTGGAACCATGTCCTCATACATCAGGTAGCCAGAGGAGACAAATCGTGCCATATCCTTCGACGAAATCAGGTGCTCGCTCATCTCAACCTTCCTCCTCAGGCTGCAATTCATTGAATCGCGAAAGCACGGTCTGATACGGAATCGGTCCCAGTTCGTAGCCGTCATCCTCCGAGCGCTGCTTGTACTCACTCATCTGGATCACTTCCCATCCGTCCCGCATCGCAGCCATCGCGTTCCGGTATGGTGGGTCACTCTCCTCGATCAGGTCCTTGATCCCGGTACCTTTCGATGCCTCGTAATGCGCCCACGCGACGGGAGCGGCGTCAAGGGCGGGGTTGGTCTGGAACAGTACCAGAATATCCTGTACTGCGGGCATATCGCACTTCTCTCTGTTGGTGATCGGTCTGAGCCGTGACTATGGCTATGGTGAGTTGCAGCCTACACACTAAACTGACGATCGTCTGGGATCAAGGCGAAAATCGCGTGATCCGGCTATTCGCCGAGTAGATCTCGCATATAGGCAACACTCGACACGACGTGCCCGGCGGCCGACACGAGGTGAGCCGCGTCTGCCACCAGATACCCGTGGTTGCCGTCCGTATCGGGCGCCCAGATCTCCGTGGAATCATCAGGCCGGTCGATCGGATCATAGAGTGGCATCGATGGGATCTCGGCCGGCGGTCCAGGCATCCGAACGGCATATCCGTAACACACCTGTGTCATCAGTCGCTTCAGATGGGGCGCGGATCTGAGAACATCGACGATCTCCGCCAACGGGATGCGACCTTTACCCAGCGCTGTGCCCACCGACCACACCCGACCGCCATCCTGTAACAGGATGTGATCCTTGATATGCGTCGTCCGGGCATATGGTGCAAGAAGCCGGGCTTCCTCGATCGGATCCTTGTAGAAGGGGATCGAATTGCCACTGTCGTACACGGCCCCGACAACCGGGGAACCGACACGTTCGATCAGATCAACAACCTGTTCGGCCGTCAGATCCTCGTGATTCTCGATGGCGAGAGCGACGTTCAACTCCTCATACTCGGGTGCGACCTCGCTGAGCGCCTTCGCCGCCTGCGCGATTACGGCAGTATTTCCCCGCTGATTCACGGTTGTCCGAACCACCTCTGCGCCAAGCCGCCGCGCCAACTCCAGAACAAGCCGAAGCTTGGAAGGATCTGTCCCACCCGATGCCACTTCGAGTGCGATCCCCATCTCCTTCGCTCGTGTACCGACGCGATCAAAATGGTCGCTAGTCGTACCGGTCAATGCGCGATGCCGAGGTCCGTTGATATTGATCTGCAGTGCTTTGAGCCCCAGGCTGCTGACGCGCCCCAGCAACTGATCGATTGTCTGATCACCATATCGCCAGTGCAGGTAATAGCTGAAACTGTCTAACCCCTGATACACGACGTGCCTCCCCGATTGACCATCCTTCACACCACTTCGACTCTTCTTAGCGAGGGGAAGACGCGAGAGAAATTAGAGACAGCATCGAGCTGACGAGTGCCGACGGGCAGCGAACACTGACGATCGGGAACGAGAAGCAGATTCTAAGGTAGCGGCGAATGCGCGGCGTCAGGTCGAGCGCCAGTCGAGACCTCCTCACAGAAGAAGAGCGATGATCCGGGACAACCCGCCAGCCTATCCCACCACGCCGCTGTTCGGACCGATCGCCGCGAACCGCATCGAATGATAGTGTGAATTCAGCAGCGTCGTGTCGCCTGTCTCGTGCATACGATGCCAGATGCCTGCCATCATCTGTTTCACGCGGTCCGTGTGTTCCGGTTTACTGATCAGATTCTCCATCTCCCACGGATCGTCAGCCAGGTTGTAGAGTTCATCGAAATCGAACCCGTTGAACACAAACTTCCACTCGTCCTCCCAGTAGATTCGCTGCGTCAACCGGAACCGCGTCCCGAAATACTCCGCATATCCCTGTCGGTGATTCCCAGCCGCGGTTTCAGGGTCCCGCAACAGATCGGCAAATGATTTCGAGTCAGCCGTATCGAAGGGATCGACGCCACCCAGCTCGAGAATCGTCGGACAGAGATCGTGGAAACCGACAATCGCTTCTGTCGTCACGCCGGATGCGACGCCCGGACCCGAAACGACGAGTGGCACTGAGTAGATCTCCTCGAAACCGCCAAAATTGTGCGCCTCCAACCCGTGGCTGCCCACATAGCGTCCGTGATCTGACGTGAAAATCACGATCGTGTTGTCCAGTTGCCCTGTCGATTCGAGTGCATCGAGCACCCGCTTGACCTGTCCATCCAGCTCGGTAATCCGCCCGTAGTAGCAGGCAATGATCTCCCGCCACTCGTCATCCGCCACATCCTGCCAGATCTGCTGATCACGTCGGTAGATGTTCGGTCGACCGGTAAGATCATCGTGAAGGTTCTCCGGCAAAGCGATCTTGTCGGCATCATACTGTTCACGCGCCTCTCTACCGACGATCAGCGACTCGTTCGGTTCGTAGTAGCTGACAACGCAGCACCACGGCACATCTACGGGCTTGTCCTTCAGCCAGTCACACGCGAGTGTCGCGGGGCCGCCAACGGGTCGATCGTTCGGCGGCACATCAGTAACCGCATACTTCAGTGTATCGTTGTAGCCATCCGGTCCCTGATACAGCCGCACCGTCTCCGGGTCGAGTGTATCATCCACACCGAAGCCCTTCTGTGAGGCGTTCGCGTGACTTCTCGCACCCCTGATGTCATACGTATTCCAGCCGAAGTTCTCGAGCTCTCCGGTCCGATCGACGTGCCACTTCCCGAAGTAGCCTGTGTCATATCCGGATGCCTGAAGCCCTTGCGCCCAGTGAGGATTCTCCGTTCGTAGCACGCACTGGTCGGGATCCACGCCGTGTTCCACCTCGAGCACACCGTGGTTGTGCGGAAACAGGCCCGTCATCAGGCTCGCCCTCGCAGGGGAGCAGGTCGGCAGGGCCGTGTGGGCGCCCGTGATTCGAATACCTCGCCGGATCAATCCATCGATGGTTGGCGTCTTGCAGTCGTGTCCATCCGACAGCACACGTGACTGCATCCCGTCGGTCACGATGAGGAGGATATTCGGGCGGCTTGGTGAGGAACTCATCTGTACTCCTTCATGAATGGGGATGCTATAGATCGTCTCTACGTTCTGTAGAAACGCCCTGCGTGCACGATCCTGGAACCAGGCACGTTCCCCTCATCATCTCCAACACGTTCAGTCTTGTCCTCGGACACGGGTCAGAGACGGAAGACCTCTGAGCCGCTGGCGAGATAGATGACCGAGCCACCCGCCGCCGCAAACGTGCAGGGCGCTGGCAGAGACCCCCTGTCGGCCGTACTGCCCGATGCAGTTACCGCCGTCAGCCCGCCCGATGTATCTACGACAAGAACACCCTCCGCAATCGGGACCATATGCCAGATGCCCTGATCGAGCAGCCGATGCCAGATCAGATCACCCAGCAGGTCATAGCAGAGCAGGAAACCCTGACTCGTCGCGGCCAAAACCCGATCGTCTGTACCGAAAACATGAATACCTGTCACCTGCCCTCCGAGACGTTTCAACCAGCGGCGCTCCCACCTGGCGTCCTCGTGCGCAAACAGGTGCAGGTTCCGCCCGCGGTTTTCCCCGCACACCACAAGGCGACTTCCCCCGCACTCCCCGAAGGCCAGCGAAGTCAGCACGCTGGTCCAACCCTCCACGATAAGCTCTGCAGCCGTGGTCCCATCGGGCTCCAGAATGCGACACGTGGACTGATCGCTCAGAATATCCCCCCCACCACACGATTCGTAGCTTCCCGGATCCGTCCGGATCATCGCTGATTCTCGATCCTACACCCACATCCTGCAATGCAAGATGGATGAGCCTCGCCGCCTCTTGTCCGTGCTTTGAGCGGGGCGCAGAAACGAGTAAAGATGCGTCACTGTCAGCAACGGTCTCGGTGCGAAGGATACGAGGTCCCTCGATGATCGTATCCTCTCGAGGCATAGAATCTGGATTCACGGCTAGTGGGTTGTCCGGTAGTTCACGCTGTATTCTTTACATCGAATGTGCGGCGTCAGTTCGAACACGAGTCGAGAACTCGCTCATACCCCAAGGCAGGCAGGAACTTCTCGTCCTCCTCGAAATACCGTGAATCAAACAGTGTAAGATCGGGAATCACCAGTCCTCCGGTTTCTGTGGCTTCATATATCGAGCAACGCTTCACCTACACTCCGGCCTTGAAACGCGCAAAGGACACCTTGTCATCGAGCGTCGTAATTGCCGCAAAGCAGCAGATATCCTGTCGCCCGGCGTCGAGTTCTCCCACGGCATTGCGGACAAATCGCCATTGGTGATCGTTGCTTGGACCAGTTGTCCACAGGCTGTGGTTGAATGCCGATACCTCCTGCTCGTCCTTACCGTTCAGACGCTCGCCTAGCCAGCCCAGAACACCCTCGTCACTCTCGTGTATTTTCAACGCGCCGGCGAACGTATCGGCCGTCGTGTCGAGAAACGCCAGAACCGCCCGGTCGAAGCCCGAATCGTCCCCATACCAGTACTCGCCGAGCGTGTGGGTATTGTATGCGCGTCCTTTGTCGATGGCACGTCCCAGCCCGGCAACGCCCCCCAGGCTCGTGTCGTAGATGCTGCGCGGTGCGTGACGTGTGAGATCGACCAGACTGAAGCTCTTCTCGTCATCGTAGTCGATCAGGTCGAAGAACGTATCGATATCGTGACGGTCCGGGCAGATTTCGTTTCTCCGCTCGACATAACGATCACGCGCTTCACCGAACCGGCCGTGCTGCGCTCTGGCGGCGTTGAAAGCGCATATTTCAGGTGGTGTTTTCTGAACGCGCTCGCTGATCCACTCACTCAACTCGATATCGTTGGGGTTGGCGTATGCGGCTTCCATAAACGTCTCCGCATCCAGTTCCAGAAACGCCAGCACTGTCCGGTCGAATCCCGAATCATCGCCGTATTTGTAGTCACCCAGCTTGCCGATCTTGGTCGCCCGTGCCTTATCTGCCATGCGGGCTCCACACATCAGACCAAACATGCTCCGCAGATACGGTGTACGCGGCGGCCCCTGCGTCAGATCCAGGCCTCGAAAGTCTCCCCAATCATCCAGCTCGATAGAGGCGAAGACCGTCTTGATATCTGTGCGATCGGGAGCATACTTCGCCAGCCGCTCCTCCAGCAATCGGCGGTGCAGATCATCCTGCGGCTCCCGCTCCAGATGCTCGCGGTTGAACGCGTCGATCTCCTCCTGGCTGCGTCGCGCCTTCTCCAGCACGTGTGTTTGGAGTTGATCGTCATCCATGGTATCCACGGCCTCGGCAAAGTCGGCGGCCGACATCCTTACAAGTTCCAGCACCTCCATATCCAGGCCCGAATCGGTACCATACTTGAACAGACCGATTGTCTCGGCGTTGTGTCCGCGAGCCTTATCGGTCATACGCGCCAGACCGACGATGCCCGCGAATCCCGCGTTGGATGGTCGGCGCGGTGGCTGTTTTGTTAGATCCACTGGTGACTCCTTTGTGAACTGGTGATGCTCTACCCGTAGTCCAATTCGGCTTGTTACGGCCAGGCCAGATCTGTGCGCACGGGAAGATGATCGGAATGATCCCAGACACCCGTGGGTCTGGGTGGATCCGTGCGGAAGCCGGCCCCCCGGATCACAGCGGCCGAAGTAAGTGATGATCCCAGTCCTGCACTCACGTAGATGTGATCGATCTTCCACGGCCTGATATCTGCTGTATCCATCGTCAGCTGCAGACCACCGCCTGCAGCGACCATCGTGTTCAAAAAACCCAGATCACGGAGGTGCTCGTGTACGGGCTCAGACACATCGCAATTGTAGTCACCCAAGACGACTGCATTCTCACATACTGCGAACAGACCTTCGAGACGCTCCCGCAGCAGTTCACCCTCACGGATGCGCAAATCCACATCTCCCGGATGTAGATGAACACACACCACCCACAACTGTCGATCATCGGCCACCTGCAGAAGCGCCGCGCCCGCCGTTCGGCTGAATCGAGGAACGCTCTCATCGGCGACTGTGTGACTGAAGACGCGGGACTCGACGACCGGGTAGCGCGTCAGGATGTGGCCGGGCCAATTCAAAGGGGGCGGAAACGTCACCAGATGTCTGCCAAGTCGGCGAGCAATTCCTCGCGCAATCGAATGCGCAACTCCCTCCTGCAGAGCGATGACATCGGCATCGAAACTCTCGAAAACATCTGCAAAGTGATCGGTATTGGATGCCTGACCGGGTTCACCGATTTTCGCTGACGCGTCCTCTACGGGATACCCAGTCAAGCCGTAGACGTTCCAGGTGACGATACGCACGGACATTCCTTTCTTCTTGCCTGATGAATCTCCCGGCTCGAGATTTATATGTTGGTTTCTGCGATCAGAGCAAGCGTCTCTGCCACAAGCTCTGCCCCACCTTCGGGCCCAACGGGCGTGACTACGGGAAGGGCGCCATAACTCCCGGCTTCGACCGCCCGACGTGTGGGCAGATACATATTTCTCCCCGCAAGCTGGACGACCAGTGTCTGGCGGGCAGGGCTCCTTGCCTTGATCTGCAGCCCGTAGTCCAGGAACAGCTCGAAGGGATTGGTCGCCAGCACGAGATCTCCGATCCGCAGCACGTGAATCTCGGATGCGACAGGCTCGGCCTTGCGTACACCGTCGTAGACCTCCACGACGTTTTGGAGACGCGTCGGCCACCAGGACTCGGTATCCCCCTTGTCGATCGCCTCCTTCAGTGCCGCCTCCGACCAGTCACGCTCCTTCCGAGAAATCCTGCGTGGTTGCAATTCTAGTTGTCGCCACAGGTGAACCAGAGCGTCCGGCAATGCCTGATCGGGCGATACGCTGACCAGGGCGCGATCAACGGCGTCGGCCACACGCTGAGCGATCTCGTCTCTCTCGCTGATCCCGCGGCGCTCTCTCATCTCTCGTTCCTGATCCCCATACAGCAGAAAGTGCGGCGATTGATCACCCGCGACTCCACAGAGACCCAGAACACTGAGATCGTCACCCAGACGACGTCGAAGCTCCACACGAACCTCGTGCCAGTAGTCGGCTGAGAACTCTTCCAGGTGCTCGTCAACCTGTGAGGGGCACGGGATCACCAGCATCAACCCACTGAGCCGACCATCAGGTTCCCACGCAAAAACCATGTCGAGACTGTGATCCTCATAACCCCCGATGTGGTCGAAATCGTCGCAACGTGTCTTGCCGTACATCTGCGCCTCGCCGTTTTGGTAAACGGCATAGCGATTATGTCCCACGACAGCGTGACCGAACGCGCGTCCCAGGACACGTTCTCTGCGCAATGACCACGCATCCACCACCGCATCCACAACCTGGCCTGCCACCCACGCTTCACACGCGTCCGGGGTCATCACGTCTCCCCCGGGGTGGACATAGAAACCATCTTCCAGAACAAGCGAAGTATGCGTATGCGTGGCGGTGAGGATGACCGCTTCAGACGAGATCTCTGGTACCCGTTCCGCGAGTTGATTGCGAACGGAGGCATAAAGACCGTTCGATGGGATGGCCAGATCGCAGGACACCAGAATAGCGTGATCGTCCGTATCTCCCAACGCCCAGGCCGTGACCGTGATCGGATCGAGTGCGGAATGTCCAACACGCGCCCGCTTCTGCCCCTGGATCAAAGCGGGACGTGTGGGTGTGATATCGCGTGTTGCCGTGCCGACAAGTGTCATATGAGCGGGACCTGGTCGATTTGGGTGAAGACCTTCCGGATAGCCCTGGCGAGAGCCTCAATTTGCTTCCGCCCATTTGGGGGGCGATGGCTGAAGACGTTCCAGAGACACGTATCGATGCACGTTTGAGACACCGGGTATTGCGAAAGATCATAGGATATGTCGGGACGCGTGTGCTCTGCGCTCCAGGGATATCCACCGCCATACGCGTTCTTCGCCTGGAAGACCGAATGGGCCGGCAGCAGCCAATTCGCTCGAGAGAATTTCCTGCCTTCGGCTTCAAGAGCGGCGCTGATCCCGAGGGTCAGATCACTCAGACCGACCCCAAAATCTTCCGCAGTGGAGGGCGCGACACGCAGGACATAGGCATAACCGTTTGTAGGCCGCTCGTCGGACTGGAAGGCGGGAACAAGATTGGGCGTACCCTCGAGTTGCCGGTCAAGAGATTCCCAGTTATCAATTGCCTGCCTGTTCGTGGCATCCAACTTCCGAAGCTGACTCAACGCGAACGCCGCAGGGAGATCGGATGTCCGATACATCCATCCGAGACCGAAATCATGGTATTCCCGTCCCGCTTCTGGCGGACGCATGTCGCTGAAGCTGGCGATCGCCTTGCCTCGCCCAAAGGTCTCCTCATCGTTCGTAACGAACAGGCCACCCTCCCCGCCCGTGAAATTCTTATTCTGGTTTAGGCTGAAAGCCGCGGCGGTCCCGAGCGTACCTACCTTCTTACCTTTGAATGTCGCGCCGACAGCCTGACACGCATCCTCGATCACCGGAAGTCCGTGCCGTTGGGCGATCTCCAGAATCGGGTCCATATCACACGCGACACCCCAGTAATGAACAACGAGAATACCTCGTGTCTTCGGGGTGATGGCAGCTTCGATCACGTCCGGATCGATGTGCATCGACGCCCAGTCGACATCGACAAAAATCGGAATCGCGTTGTGATGGAGGACGCAGGTCGCGCTGCTTGTCCACGACAGGGCCGGCGTGATGACTTCATCGCCGGGTCCGATCCCGCACGCGGCGATACACATGTGAAGTGCTGCCGTACCGCTGTTCGTTGCGAAAGAGAACCGGTTGTCGTTCCACGCGGCGAACTCGGTTTGCAGCTGCTCGGCGTGGGGGCCGAACGAGTGTTTGTCCTGCCGCAGAGACGCCAGCACCAGACGCTCGTCCTCCTCTGTGACCTCGGGCCACATCCCGAATTGAAGGTCTTCCGGAATCGCGCGGGGGCCGCCGGCAATGGCGAGTTGATCAGACATTTTCAGTCCTGTGTTTGGTTAGTCTGGGCAATTCATGAAATCCGGCAAAGCCTCGCGCACAGATTGGTTTCACGCCACGTGATCGAAATCAGCGTGTGAATTGAGGGCGAACGGGATGTCCTGCGGATCCAGTCCTGCCTCCACAATGTAAGGGAAAAGCACTTCTGATGGGGTTGCATCCAGTCCCGTATCGATCAGCAGGCTACGCGCATCCCCCACCAGCAGGAACAGACAGACGATACGATCCCCAAACGGGGCCTCGATGCGGTGTATTCCAGGTGCCATCTCCGCGGTGCGTTCGTTTCGGGCGTTGCCCTTACATTCTGAACTCCTTGGCTCGCCATAGCCATCAGGCGAAGGAGACTGGATGATGCAGGCCTTCCTCATATTCCTCGCGCCATCAGTCCACCGTCCACGGTCAACGATGTTCCAGTAATGAATCCCGCTTCATCAGAAACCAGGAACAGGACCGCCTGCGCGATATCCTCTGGCGTGCCAAGACATCCCGCGGGCGCGGCATCCCTGAACTCCTGACGCACATCTTCGAGGATGTCATCCCAGACCGGAGTCAGAATCGCTCCGGGCAGCACCGCATTGACACGGACATTCGGGCCGTAGTCTACGGCCAGGACCCGGGTCAGTCCGAGGATGCCAGCCTTCGTCGCGTCGTATGCCGTACACGTCGGAAAACTCGTCAATGAATGGACCGACCCCGTGTTCACAATCGCGCCGCCGCCGCTCTCGAGCATCACGGGGATCGCGTACTTGGCTGCCAGGTAGATGGATTTGAGCCCCACATCCAGGGCACGATCCCAGTCGTCTTCCTCCAGCTCCGTTGCCGGTGCGTGTTTGTACCAGATCGCATTGTTGTGCAGAATGTCCAGCCGTCCAAAAGCCGCCTGGGTCTCCGATACAACGTTCTGGATCGCCTTGCCGCAGCCCACGTCCGTCGCGACAAAGAGAGCCCGCCCGCCGCTTGCCTCGATCAGGCTGACGGTTTCGGTTCCGCCGGTCTCGTTCACGTCTGCAACACAGACGGCGGCTCCTTCACTCGCAAGAAGGAGCGCCGTGGCCCTGCCGATTCCAGAGCTCGCGCCTGTGACGATTGCCGTTCTACCTGTCAGTCTCGTTTGACGATCCTTACCCATGCTCGTCCCCTTTCTGCCGGGCTGCCTTTGCTTAGGTCTCTTTCTGCTTCTTCTCCCATTCCCGCAGGCCGAAGATGTTGCGCTCGACCTTGTAGACGATCTCGGCCGCCTTTTCCATTTCCTTCTCGGCAGGCTCGATGAAGTTGTTGGTGCTGAATTCCAGCGATCGTTCGCACTTGTGTCGGCAGTTGGGGATCTCCATCTCCCTGTAGTCGACCTTCACCTGCTTCAGATTGTCCATCCACATCACACGCGGCCCCTCGTAATCACGCCACTGCAAGCGCGTCCAGTCCGGAATCGGTTTGGGCACGTAGGGTGACCAGGACAGACCTTCCGCTTTCAGCGCTCTCGAAAACGTATCCCGTGAGATGCCGGCTTCCTCGTGGCAGAAATTGGCAGTCAACATGTGCCACGACGGTGTCGAATCCTTCCCGTAATCTGGAAACTCAAGAAACTGCGAATCCGTCAGCCGTTTCCGCAGATAGCCGACATTTGCACGGCGAATGGCCAGCTCCGCGTCCAGCTTTTTGAATTGCTCGGCCATCAGAACGGCCATAACGGTGCTGATCCGATAGGTATACAGCAGCGAATCTACAAAGGGACGAAACTTCTCCGGAAAATCGGGCTCCGAGGATCTCCCCATGTGCTGGGTCGACAGACAGGCGCGCCACCGGGTATCCTTGTCATCAGTCACCAGGTATCCTGCTTCACCGGTCGCCAGAATCTTGCCACCCATACAAGAGAATCCGGCGACATCACCCCAGTTACCGACTATCTTGTCACGCCAGAGTGCCCCGTGCGCCTGGCTGCCGTCTTCGATGACGGCGAGACCGTGTTTCTCCGCGACCTGGCAGATCGCGGACATGTCCGCTGGTTGCCCATACAGGTGGACAACCAGAATTGCTCTTGTGCGACCCGAGATTCGGGATTCGATGCTGGCGGGATCCAGAAGCCCGGTCAGGGGATCAACATCGGCAAAGACAGGGATCGCGTTCTGGTGGAGAATGCAGGAAATCGATGCGCCCCACGAGTAAGGTGTTGTGATGACCTCGTCACCGGGACCCACATCGACACCCATCAACGCCATATGGAGCGCGGCGTGGCCGGAGCCGACAGCCAGAGCGTGGCGTCCGTCGTGGTAGTCCGAGACGGCGTCTTCAGCCGCGCGGATCGCCGGATGCTGATTGCTAAGACCGACCATCTGGCCTTCCTCGAGGACCTTGACCGCACGATCTATCGCATCTTGGGTGAAAGCAGGGAATTTCGGGACCGCCGGGGGGCCAACAGGGTCTCCTCCGAGCAAAGCTAGACTTCCGGACATATTTGCCATCGTGCTCTCCTTTAGTGCAAACACTAGTTGCTACCTGATAGATAAGATAGCGCGAAGAAACGGTGCTAAGGAAATTCGACTGCTGCGCGGTGAAATGAGCAAAGGGAGTGGCTATATTCTGGTACCGGCAAAGCCTCTTCGTCCGGAGACACCGACGGAGAATGCCGTAGCCCTCGTGGAAGAATTCCTCGACAGCTGAGGGTATCGTAGCCACACTACAGTAGGGTGTCCGTGGCCCGAATGAGTCATCGCTGGTAGATAGAGGGGGAATGAGATAAGTATGAATTCTCGTGAACGTGTCCGCAAGATTCTGAATTTCGAAGAGGCCGATCGACCGGCCATCGACCTGGGCGCCACCCGGATGACGGGGACGGTTGCCTGGACGTATCAGTCGCTGAAAGACACGTTAGGCATAGACGATGGCGACGTTCGCGTCTTTGACCTGTTCCAAATGCTGGCAGAAGTCGAGGTGTCCGTGCTGGATGCGCTCGGCTGTGATTTCGCCATGGTCCCGTCCGACCAGATGCAGTATGGCCTCGTCCGCAACGGCTGGAAGGACTTCGAATTCTGGAGCGGTCAAACGTTCCAGGTCCCATCGGGATTCAAACCACAGGTAACAGACGACGGAAGTCTACTCGTGGGTGACGGTCCCGAGTGGACAGAACCGGTTGCCCGCATGCCGGATGGAGGTCGCTATTTCGATGCCATCAACGTTGCCAACCTCACCGAGACCTTCGAAATACCGCATCTGGATGAGAAGGATTGGAACATCCCGGGCCCCATCGAGGAAGACTACCTGGAACAGGAACTCACGAAGGTAAGGGCGCTCTATGCTTCCACAGAACGAGCGCTTGTTGTGACACCTCCTTTCAGTCTCCCCAGTGGGTATGGCGGCCTGTATCAGTGGGGTATGAAGATGGCGGTCGACCCGGACCACTGTCGCGAATACATGCAGGCTCAATGCGAAGCCTTCGCAAAACGGGCACGCCAATATCTGGATGTCGTGGGAGAATACATCGACGTCGTCGTGCTCAGCGGGGCCGACTATGGAACGCAGGATCGGGAGGTCTTCAGACCCGCTCTGTTCGGTGATATTATGGCGCCCGCGTGGAAAATCGTATGCGACGCCGTCCACGAGTATGAGAACGTGAAAGTCTGGATCCACAGCTGTGGATCGATTCCTGACCTGATCGGCTTCATCGCCGACGCCGGAATCGACTGCCTCAACCCGGTTCAGTGGGGAGCTCGCGGAATGGATCGGCATTGGATGAAAGAAAAGTTCGGCGACCGGCTCGTATTCTGGGGTGGCGGAATCAACACCCAGAACACGTTCCCCTTCGGCACGGCAGAAGAGGTTCGACGCGAGGCAGCGGAATGTCTGAACATCTACGCACCCGGAGGGGGTTACGTCGTCAACACCATCCACAACATCCAGGCAGATGTACCGGTGAAGAACATCCTGGCGCTGTTTGAAACAGCACGCAACTATCGCTACTAGTCGTGTGTCCCGATAATTCCTGTACTACGCTCTCAAATGTACACCGGTTATCCTGAGTGCCCATCGCTGCAGTTTCACGCGGCGGTGGTTGTATCGAAGGACGGTCGTAGGTCAATCAGAGTAAGGACACGAACTTCTGGAACGCGATTCTAGCCGGAAACATTCTTGGACTATTGCCGCACATGGATTCTCTATGAGGTCACTCAGGAGGATCGGTGACACGGCACTCAGAACTTGAAATAGAGCGTAACGCTTGGGATTACAATCGATTCCAATGTTGAGGCTTCGAAGGATTCGAGACTCACATTGGGCATGACATGGATTTCTTTCGTTACCGCGAGATCCACGCCGGCATAGCCCCGGATAATCGAATCATCCGATGCCAGGTCACTCGGGTCAAAGTAGTCGAAGCGGCCGTAGAGACCGAAGTCTTCCCGCGTCTTCACTCTCCCGGACACAGAGAATCCCTTGGCCACGGCGTCCACTCCGCCTACCGCGTTCTTTCGCTTCTGCCAGGCTCCCAGCAGACCAAATGCCCGGTCCTTCGCGCTGAGGTAAAGCAGACTCGACAGCGTCAACTGATCCTGATCGCCAGGACGGGTTTCGTAGTCGGCGTAGGCCGTCGTGCCTACATTCTCCGATAGATCGAATTTGAGACGAAGGTAGGCCTTCTTGTGCGTGTCTATCTCCGACTTGTTGCTGTTCCCGTTCCCGAACATAACGAGCGCGCTCACACGTCCTTCGCTGTCGAGACGGGTATCGAATGACAGACCGGTGTCTCGTGAAGCGCCGAGCTTGTTTCGATCCATGAACGTCTTGGCAACCGGTCGATACCCCCACACGGCCTCTGTAATGCCCCAGGTTGGTGTGGGAATCAGGCCGACCATCAGCGTCTTGCCTTCCTTCTTGTAACTCAGCCACGCATCCTTCACAACCGGCGTCATCTTCGAATTGGCACCGAATCCAGCGTCACTGGCTTCCAGCCGGAACCGACCTGAGAATGCATTTTCCCACTTCTTGTTGAACGTCAGATAGATCCGGCCGAAACGAAAGCTGTTCTCCTCCTTGTCCGGCCCGCTGGCGACGCAGTAGTAGTCGCCGAACATATAGCCCTTGATCGTGGGGGCAGCAGCGGAGACTGTATACGGAACGGAAAGTGCAGCCAGAAGAGCCAACAGCCTGAACCTCATTTTCTTTCACTCCACGGTTGTGTTGCTGTTTCGGTAGTCGGGTGAGTCACTTGGTGACGCAGATCCAGACGCGATGGCAGTCCTGCATAGTCGAAGTCGGCCACGCGCACAATCGACCCTATATATAATGGTCAATCACGTCAATAATTCCTTCGAGGCACACGGTTCGTGCTCCTCGCAAATACTGCTCACGCGCTCCCCAGATTTCGGGCAAGGGCAGCCATCTCAGCACGCAGTTCATCGTGGGCATCCGCATAACCCAGTGCAGCACCCATCAGAGGCACCTGCTCCTGAGCATAGCCACTTTTCGCAGCCGTTTCACCGTCTGTAGCGTACCCCATCGCGTCGTTTGCCAAACCCGTTACAAGTGTAACGGGATGCGCTGACTCGGCAACGATGTCGTTCTTGTGGCTTCTCCGAATCAGATTCGACGCTTGCATCGAACCCTTGCCCCTCATCATGTATCCATTATCCTAGAACCCTGAGACAGATTGATTGGATCGAGACCTGACCTTACCCCATCGGCAGTCAGACAAAGGCCAAAAATGAAACAGCTGGCAGACAAGCACTTCGTTCTACCGAAATCTGATCTGATCGAGCAGGTGCAGGAAACACGGTCCCGTACTCTGTCCCTGGTGGCCGACTTGAATGACGATCAGCTGAATGTCCCCATCATGGAAATCGTCAACCCGTTTCGCTGGGAACTCGGACACGTCGCATTCTTCTACGACGCGTTTCTCTGCCAGACGCTTGATGGTGTTCCGCCCTTGATGGACGGTGGGAACGACTTCTTCAACTCCTTCGAAGTTGATCACGACGACCGATGGAGCCTCGATCTCCCGGATCGCGAAGGAATCCTGGACTACATGTCAAAGGTCTTCGAGCAGACTGTGGAGAGACTCGGCTCGCACGATCCGTCCGCCGAAGAGACCTATCTCTACCAGTTGGCGGTCTTGCACGAAGATATGCACGCGGAGGCCTTCACCTACATGCGCCAAACGCTGAGATACGCAAAACCGCTTGCGCAGCCGAAGGCCTCACCGGCCGGGGATCTTCCGGGCGATGTCGCGGTCCCAGGTGGGATGTTTCAGTTGGGTGCCAGGCCGGAGGACCCGTTTGTATTCGACAACGAGAAATGGTCTCACCCTGTCGAAATCGCCCCCTTCAAGATCGCACGGGCGCCCGTCACCAATTCACAGTTTGCGGAATTCGTTGAAGACAGGGGGTATCTGAGGAAAGAACTCTGGAGTACCCAGGGATGGATCTGGCGAACCAAGAAAGGCGCCGAATCGCCCCTATACTGGTCGAGAGGTCAGGGCGGCTGGTTACGACAGGACTTCGACACCTTCGTTGAGCTTGAACCGCACCACCCGATCTCTCACATCACGTGGTATGAGGCGGAAGCCTTCTGTGCCTGGGCGGATCGTAGACTCCCGACGGAGGCCGAGTGGGATCTGGCAGCTTCCGGCGTGTCCGTAGATGACGGAAATGGAATCTCTGAGGAAAAGCGGAACTATCCCTGGGGGGATACGACAAACGACGGCAGTCTGGCCAACCTCGATTCAGCACACACGGGATGTGTCGATGTTGGGGCGTTCCCTGAGGGCGAAAGCTCTTTGGGATGTCGACAGATGCTCGGCAACGTCTGGGAGTGGACGGCAGATCCCTTCTATTCGTTACCCGGGTTCGTCATCGACTTCCCGTACAAGGAGTATTCGGCGCCGTGGTTTGGATATCGCAAGGTACTCAAGGGAGGTGCCTGGGCGACTCGCACGAGATTGGCCACAAACAAGTACCGGAACTTCTTCCAGCCCTACCGGAATGACGTTATCGCGGGATTCAGAACGTGCCCGAACACGTGCCTGTAGCATAGCGAATCCGAGGATAAAGAAAAGGACCCCGCCCACGATCCGCAGACTGTCGGTTGTGATCGAGAAAAACTCGAAGATGGCCTCATCCGTGAACGCAAACATGACCAGGGCCAGAAAGGCGGTAAGCGTCGCCTTCACCGCCACACCGCGTGCGAAGGCGGAGGGAATGCCCTCGGTCATCGCGATATAGATAGGAATCACCCCGATCGGATTGATCATCGTGAATAGGGATGTGGCGCTGAACAGGAAGAACTCGACGAAATCTGTCACAAACAACTCTTCGGGGGCAAGACGGAAAAGCGTTTCAAGTTCCAAGAGGGAAGAAACGACGTTCCAAAGAACCGGTTCTCGATCCTCGCCTCACCTGGAACCTGAAACACCACTTGCTCTTTTGGAACGTCTTCAGATGATTCGTATTCTGATACCATGCCTGAAGGACCTGAAATCAAGCAGGAAGCCGATCGGTTAGGCAAGGTGCTTTGTGGATCGAAGCTGGTGTCGATCACAATCGCCTTCGAACACCTGAAGCACTACGAGGCGGACTTCCTGGGCAGGACCGTGAGCAATGTCGAATCGCGCGGCAAGGCGCTCCTGACGCATATCGACACGGGCGACACCATTTACTCACACAACCAGCTGTACGGAAAATGGTTCCTCACGAAACCCGGAGAACCGCCGGAGACGGGACGATCCCTTCGCTTGGCGCTCAGAACATCCTCTGCCGATGCCCTGCTGTACAGTGCTTCGGAAATCGATGTGTGGAAGACGTCTGACGTCTACACACATCCCTACATCTCAAGGCTCGGCCCAGAGGTCCTGAAAAGCGGACTGCGCCTGTCAGCAGTCACGAAGCAACTCCACAACCGGTCTTTCACCGGTCGGCAGCTCGGTGCTCTTCTCCTCGATCAGTCTTTCATCGCCGGGATCGGTAACTACCTTCGATCGGATATCCTCAACAAGGTAGGACTCCACCCGTCGCTTAGGCCGTCCGACCTGACGGAGACACAGAAGACTGATCTGGCCAAAGCCCTCCGCGATGTCACACGACAGTCGTATCGTACGAAGGGCATCACCAACGACCTGAAACGAGTGCGGCGCCTGAAAGCAAGTGGGGTTGAGAGAGACGACTACCGTCACCTCGCGTTCAGACGAGACGGCGAAGACTGCTACACCTGCGGCGCCCCCATCGAGCGGATCGAGTTCTCGAGCCGTCGACTCTACCTGTGCCCGACGTGCCAGCCTCCCCCGACCTGACCTCGCCTCCGGCGTCCCGACTCACCGGGTCCGCAAGGAATCGACCGGGTCCGTTCTGGCTACTCGGTATGCCAGGTAAGCAACTGTCAGGACGGCGATCACGAGTGCACCGAAGGAGAAATCCCTCGTCTAGACAGTCCAGTGCCACAATGGTGTTGATACATTGAGCGAGTGTGTAGGGTTGATTTGGGATCGCTGCTTTCTCAACGCATTGTTGATGACACAGTCACGAATGTGGATGCGAACGCAGGTTGACACACAATACGAATCCATCTCTACTGATGGTGGGACCAGCTGGTGTGAGGCAAATCCGGGACCGCTCATATCACCGGAGTCACCCGTTGCTGTTGCCCGACACGAAGCCTCGGGATTGCTGGCTGTCGTCTGGAATCACAATCTCAAGACAAATCACACGGCCAATCGTACTCCCATCTGCGTCGCTTTCTCTATCGACGAAGGCGAGTCGTGGTTCGGCGAGCAGCGGCTCGATCCCAATCCGGATTTGGATAACGAAGAATGCTCGTTCTCATATCCGAGCATCGATTTCCTGAGAGATCACGGGTTCATCACATACTATGAGAACCGAGACCGTCGAATTTCTCTCGTGCTCAGACGATCTGACCTGCAGGTCACGTGAGCGCTCGCCCGTGCCTCGACTGCGAAAGGCCCACAGATGGACAAACGCCCCCAGACACCCAACATCATCCTGATATTCTGTGACGACCTCGGATATGGCGACCTAAGCTGCTATGGATCCGATCGAAACCGCACACCTCGGCTGGATCGTATGGCGGATGAAGGGCTCCGATTCACGGATCTCTATGTCCCCGCGCCGCTCTGCACGCCCTCGCGAGCCGGATTGATGACAGGGTGTTACCCCAAGCGTGTCGGTCTCGACTACGGATACAGAGATGGCACGCTATTTCCTGGCGACCCGCTCGGTCTGAATCCGGACGAAATCACGCTTCCGCGCATACTCAAAGATCGCGGATATGCAACCAAGATGGTGGGTAAATGGCACCTGGGCGACCAACCCGAGTTCCTGCCTGAGCAGTTTGGATTCGACAGCTACTTCGGCATCCCCTTCAGCAACGACATGCTTCCCGACCATCCGAAGCAGGACGAGTTTCAGTTCCCGCCGCTTCCGCTCCTGCGTGGCGACAGGGTCGTCGAAACGGACCCGAACCAGGCATCGCTGACGGATAAATACTTGACCGAATGCGTCAACTTCATCCACGACAACAAGGATGGACCGTTCTTCCTCTACTTTGCGCACATGTATGTCCACGTGCCGATCTATGCGCCGCTCACATTTCTGTCGAAATCGCAGAACGGACCCTATGGCGCCGCCGTCGAGCACATCGACCACACAACCGGTGTGATTCTCGATACACTCTCCGAGTTAGGTATCGACGACAACACGCTCGTTATCTTCACATCCGACAATGGATCGGGCGCGAGAAATGGGGGAAGCAACGGGCAGCTGAGGGGAAGCAAGGGATCGACCTGGGAGGGCGGCATGCGGGAGCCCTGCATCGTACACTGGCCCGGCCAGGTTCCCGGCGACGCTGTCTGCCGTGAACTGGTCACCACAATGGACTTCCTGCCAACGCTTGCAGGGATCGCAGGAGCTGATGTTCCTCAAGATTGCACGCGCGATGGTCACGACATCTGGAACTTGATGACCGATAGGCCAGAAGCGACTACCCCTTACGACGCGTTCTACTACTACCGTCGGAACAACCTGAACGCGGTCCGTTCTGGAAACTGGAAGCTGCATTTCGATGAGGATCTGCTCTTCGACTTGGATGCGGATGTAGGTGAGACAAGCGACTGCTATCAGGATCATCCCGACATCGTAAAACAGCTAACCGAACTGGCGGATCGCTGCAGAGAGGATCTTGGCGACGAGCGGCTCAATGTCGAGGGCAAGAACTGTCGCCCTGTAGGTCGCGTTGAGAACCCGAAACCTCTCACATCGATGGACTGGACGCATCCCTACATGGTCGCCGCCTACGACTGACCGTCTTCTGCTCAGGGCCTCGGGCGGAGCGACACGTCGTTGGCCAAGAGTTCGGGGTCCCCGGGCTTTGTGTGTTGATGGATGGGTTAGGGCCCCGCAGGGCGATCGTCCTGCACGAGTAAACAGCATGATCCAAACCCTTTCGTGGTAAGGTTCATCGATGAAACATCCCAACATCGTCCTCATCATGACCGACCAGCAGCGCTGGGACAGCCTATCCTGTCTCGGTTTCGAACACGTTCCAACACCCAACATCGATCGTCTCGCAAACTGCGGCGTCGCCTTCAATCACGCGTTCGTTCAGGGCGCCGTCTGTGGCCCCTCCCGAAACAGCATCGTTTCGGGCCAGTACGTCCACACACACGGAATCGACCGTAACGAAGCCTGGTTGTCTCCCGATCAGCCCAACTGGATCGAGCAATTGAGAGACGGCGGTTACCATACCGTCAACATCGGCAAGATGCACACATCACCGATCCGCCTGCCCTGCGGCTTCAACCATCGTACCGTCGTAGAGAACAAGAACTACCGCCAGGGACACCACGGTCCCGACCCCGATGACTATGACCTTTATCTGTCCCGGTTTGGGCTGAAGCGGCCGGCCTGCACATACTACAAAGATGTGCCGAACTGGCCCGAAAACCTGGGCGCCACGGTCTGGCCTCACGACGAGGAACTCTTCATCGACAACGTCGTGGGGCAATGGACGATCGAAAGTATCCGCGATCACGACTTCGAAAAGCCGCTATTCCTCTGGAGCGGGTTCGCAGGACCTCACGATCCTTACGACATTCCGGAGTCGGCGCTCGAACGATATGACGGCATCGAAATACCTGACCCGGTCGGATGGGAAGGCGAGCTGGACACAAAGCCATCTCCACAGAAACAGTCCGTGGCGAATTCGGAAGGGAATGTGTCACCGTCCGCCATCTGGTGGAGTCGAGCAACCCCCGAACGCATTCGCCGGATGCGTCGGCACTACTATGCCAACGTGAGCCTGATCGATGACTGGGTCGGCAAGATCATCGACACGATCGAAGAGAGGGGCGAACTCGACAACACGCTGTTTGTCTTCACGTCGGATCACGGCGATTGTCTGGGCGATCACGGTCTGGTTTACAAATTCTCGTCTCACTACGACTCGGTAGCCCGCGTCCCCCTCGTCTTTGCTGGACCCGGAATCGCGGCTCTGGGTGAGAGCGACCCTTTGGTCGAGTTGATCGATCTGGGTCCGACGCTGCTGGACCTGGCCGGACTGGGACAGCTCAAAGGCGCCTCCGGGATTTCGATCCGACCCCTGCTGGAGGGTAAGCCCACGGAACTTCACGACACGGTGTTCTCGGAACACGGTCCACGTATTATGGCAAGAACATTGGAATGGAAACTCGTCTTCTATCCGGGAGAGAACTACGGAGAGTTGTATCGACTGAAGGAGGATCCCGACGAACTCTACAACCTGTACGATAACCTCGATTTTGGATCGGCACGTCAGGATATGATTGAGCGGATGATGCACTGGTTTGCCACGACCCGAATGCAGCATCCCGACGCAGGCGTTTCATGACGATACTCGGCCGGAGTTACACTCAGCACCAAACACCTCACGCAGGCCTATACCTGTTCCTCGTCTCCCAAATCGAACCAACCACGAACACAAGGAAGACAACCGATGGACGATCGCTCTCTCGAAAGTGAACTCGAACTGTTCCTGGGAGACCCCGAAGTGGACCTGCAGAGAATCTTCACGCAGGAACGGTTTCCAAACGTTGTCGTCACGATGGACGGCACAGTCCTCGCCACTTGGGGTAGCGAACAGTATGTCGTACGCCGAAGCGAGGACGGCGGCAGGACGTGGGAACCTGAAATATCCGTTGGACCGGGCATGCACGGAGGAGGCGTGACCGTCGATGAAGCGACTGGCGACATCCTGACCTTCATGCATCCGGAGCACCCACCCAAAGCAGGGCTGTACGCCGCAAGGACGATGTTTCGCAGCACCAACGACGGAAGAACCTGGCAAGCTGATGACACCACCTATTCTGAAGATATTCGGGGCAACGTGCCGTCGCTGCACTTTCACGAACACGGGATCACGCTTTGTCGGGGCCCTCACGCTGGCAGGCTTCTGCGTCCTGCTCGCGTCTACATCCCGGAAGGCGGATACAACACCGCGATCTACAGCGATGACCACGGCAAGACCTGGCAGAACAGTGAACCGTTTCCGCTGGAAGGTACGGGCGAAGGGGCAGTCGCGGAGCAGGAAGATGGACGGATCTACTACAGCTCTCGCAAACACTTCTTCGCGGAAGACGAGCCTTACCGCAGCGAGCGACTATACGGCTGGAGCGATGATGGAGGCCGGACGTGGGCGAACACGGACTTCAGCGTCGGGTTGCCCGATGGCCCCCGATATAGAGGAGACGAGCGGCGGGAATCCTGCTACAACGGACACTTCGGGATGGCGGGTGGACTCGTACGGCTGCCCGTTGCTGACCGGGACATTCTGGTCTACAGCAATGCCGATGAAGTCGACTACGCGAGAGTTCGTATGACCGCCTGGGCGAGTTTCGACGGTGGTCGGACCTGGCCGGTTAAGCGGCTGGTCTTCAAGGGCCCGAGCGCCTACTCCTCGCTGGATGCGGGTCGCCCGGGTTCGCCGACCGAAGGATGGATCTACCTGCAGTTCGAGGAGCGTCAGGGAGGTGGACAAATGGCGAGGTTCAATCTCTCGTGGTTGTTGGCCGGCGAACAGACCGGCGACGGCAGCTTGCCCGACTGGATCACCGGATAGCGTGAAGCTCTGACAGCCCACCCAATTCAGCCGGCCCACCTGGTGACGGATACGCGCCTTCCGCTTCCGACCAGCGGTGGCACCGGATTCGAATGGTGTGATCGACAGGCGTCCAGGCTGTCGCATAAACACGATACCCCTCACCGGCCATTGGGAACACATTTCGATGACCGTGAATGCCCGGACCGATCGTGATGGCATCCTCGCCTGCCCGATACGTGATATCTCCTGATCTCAGGAAGAGCGATCCACCTGGCGCCGTGTCGAAACTCGCCTCCGGAAGCTCGACACGACCCGGCGCACCGAACAGACACTCGATCTGGAACGGCACATTGTCCATCCCGTCACGTGTTTGGATGTGAAGATCAACCCCACCATCGACCTCTGATATACTGACGTCTACTCCGAATTCAGGACGCGCGACCTGCTCTCTCTCGTGCAGGATGCCGTGCGGCAGATCCTCCCACGCAACAGGTCTGTTCAGCGGCATCCAGTAGCCGGGCAGATGTGGGAGCAGGAAATCGGATCGCAGGACAAGCGTCGCCGTATCACCTGAGACATTGAGCGATCGCGCGGTGAACGAAGCACCCGCGAAATAGGGAGTATGGACGCGCAGGGCCCGCAACTCCACCTTTCCGAAGGACAACGAAAAAAAACCCTCAATGCCAGTGGCCGTTGTGGCTGCGAGCGCCCCACGTCGGACACGCCACACCCCCGAATGTGGGAGATGCCGCGCATACGATGTTTCGACGACGCCAGACTTCAGCGGCTTGTCACACCACTCAGGATGCATCGACATAAAGTAGACCAGCCAGGCATTCGATTTCCCTCCTCGCTCAAAGAAGGCGTGTGTAGCCGCACAAAGATGATCGTCATTGTCCTCACGTGACATGTAGTAGAAGCTGTCGATACCGTTGGTGGGTACACGTCGCGTCCCCTTGTCCTGACGGCGGGACAGGGCAGTCAGGATGGTCCAATCTGGCTGCAGAAACGTGAGCATCGTGTGCAGGCTTCGGCGCACGTAGTCAAGCAGGTCCCGGCGGCCCATAGATTCCGCGATCAGAATAAGCGATCGATTGCACACGGCATTGTAGCCGCCGGCACTCCGTTCCGAATACTCCCCATCGGGACTGAGGTCGATACCTTCTGCGAGATAGGCTTCTATCGCAGCTTCCACGACAGGATCGGGGTGGAGCGCGTGAACCAGGGCCAGGCCCGATGCCACGACCCAACGATGGTTGGGTGTGTGAAAGCCCCCCGAGGCGACGGCGTGCGCGCACACTGTGAGATACGGTGTGAGCGCATCTTCGATCTCCAAGGCCCCCGCGACGTCTTGCGATTGGGCCAGAATGTGAGCGACGCTGCCAAGCTGTTGAAGCACAAACCCTGTGTCTGGTGGTGAATCAAAATTGGTTTGCGGAATGTCGACATATCCGGAAGATCGTGTGCTACGCTTCTGGAAACCGATAGCGAGCAGGATACGGTGGAGAACGTCGGGGTCTGCGTGGTAGCGCGAATCGGGAACCAGGTAGGCCAGGGCGACCTGATGAATAAACGCCGCGTTGCCGACGTGCGAGGCCCCCGCAAAACCGTGTTTGGCGTTGAAATGTCCTCCGTAGTCAGGACGATCTCGATCGAGAACCTGATCTCTCAGGCACCGGCCCACGGCTGCGTCCAAACTTCTGATCGTCTCCTCGTACATGCTCCTCCTTTCACGCCCCGGGCTCACGACGTGGGCGTATCCGCCAGTTCACCTTCGCCCACACCCAGATACGAATACGGTTTGGCTCCCCTGCCACCCTTCTCTCCGTCAAAGGCCGGGCTCCCGGCTGACGGTCGACCTTCTGCATCTAGGCCTGATTCAGCTGCAATCACATTGACTTCGCTCATCTCATCAGCTACGCCAGCAGGACCGGCGAACAGATTGTGAACGACCTCGTTGTCAGGGGCGCTGTCGATGACGAGATGTCTACCTGAGTCGCTGTCGAACACATTGTATACGAAGCGATTCCCGTACGGTGCGTGCTTCGCAACACCCATCTCCTTACGATCCATCCCCCGGTTCGTCCCGATGTTGATTCCGACCTTGTCCGAATCGATGACCGTGTTGTGTGCAACAAGACACCCGGTGACCGCCTGATACAGCCCGCCCTGCTCGATCGTTATTCCAAACGGAACGCGGAAGCCGTTCGGGCAGTTGCGGATCAGATTATGCGTGACGGTGTGGTGCGTGCCGGAAAGCCGGATGCCTCCCGAGCAATTCTCGTGTCGGTTTCCGTGGATCTCGCAGAAGGATCCCCCTCGCATTACCAACTCACCTTTACAATCCCTGAACAGATTGCTCCGGTAGGAATTCCGCGAGCTCTTGTTGCTGATGATCTCGATTTCCCCATCGCAACGAAGGAAACGGTTCTGATCCACCATCGTTCGTGGCTCGACGTGCCCCCAGTCGCGCTGGTTCTGCCCGATCTGAATCGTCTCGCGTCCGTTGCCGCTCGGAATCGGGGGAATGTCACGGAAGCAGTTACCGACGATACGATTGTCGATCGGCGCCTCCTCACCTCTGATGATCACCTGGATCGATCGCTGCTCCAGATGCGAAAATTCACAGTTCTCGACAGTATTTCGGCACGCAGATCCCTGGATGGAAATGGCGGCCTTCTTCCCCCCTGATTCGGTAAACCGGCAATCGGCAGCTCGGCAGTCAGCCGACCCATCGAGAACGATGCAGCTTTCCTCGAGAGTACACGCTTTAAAGCTCAGACCCTCGATCGTGACGTGGGATCCCGAAACCATTAACGACGACCGTCCCCTCAGTACGACGTCCCCTGGTGTTTCAGCCCGGATCGTGATCGGCCGACCGGGTTCTCCTTCGACATCGATCAAGATCTGGACATCGTCGTACACGCCCTTCTCGAGAACGCACGTGTCGCCGGAAACCACGTCAGCCAGAGAACCTGAAAGTGTATCTGGGTTAAAGTTCAGTGTTCGCAAGTGGGTGTCCTTTCTGCGATCGGCTGCACGCGTGGTCTCCGGTCTGACAATGTGGCGAATTCGACCAGGGCTCCGGTTACCAGCATAGATACGACTGGTATCTCGCGCTCACGCCACAGATAGCTTTGCAGACAATTGTGTCAGGCACAATCAATGTGTCATCATCATTCGACACGGGATGCCGGTATCAGGTCCGTGCGATTTCACTAACCATACCACATCATACAACTCGCCGTGGTTGGCTGAAAAGATTATTTTGCTCGTTGACTCGGCCTCTGACGAAGTCCGCGACCAGACTGTGCAAAAGAGTGGGTCTGCTGACCCTAAATGGAGATATTCTACCCCTCATCTTCATAACTGCAGTATTCGATCCGTCTTACAGAACAGAGCCACCATCACCAAGGCCATCACGTGAGATATCTCGTCGGAATCACCATATTCGTGGGTATGCTGGGCTTGCTCGGCCAGTCGAACGCACAGTCCTGGCACTATGATTTTGAGGAAGCGGGCCTGTCAGCTTCCTGGCAAAAGGACGCAGACAGCCGGTTGGCGCTCTCGACGGCGCATTACAAGCTGGGCGTTCAATCTCTGGCCTGGACGTGGCACGGCTCCGGTCGTCTTCTATTCACCGATCCCGTCGAGGGACGCCGAGAGGAGCTCAAGGGCTTCAGAGCCTGGGTATACAACGAGCTGGCCCTGGATTCGAAACTGACATTTCGTTTCGGCACGGTCGATGAGTTGGCGGCCGACAACCCACGCTACCAGTTCGAGTTCGGTCTGGATTACACGGGTTGGAGGTCCACGTGGATCGACCTGCCTCAGGATGCGACAAACAACGCTTACACAGGTCCAGGCAGCGGGTCCGTGACCGCATTTGAAATCCTCTCGCCAGACACTGGCTCCGTCTTCCTGGATCTGGTGGAGTTGGTTGAGAAGATCCACTGGGCTCGGTCAGCCGACGCGCAGGTCCCTTTCGTCAACGCCCAGAGAGACGGAGGTCGAGACCCCTACCATCGCTGGAGCTGCAACACGCTTCCCGGACCGATCCCTTCCCGGATCACCGAAGATGAGCGGCAGGCATTCGGGACGATCGTCGATCGATACGAAACCTGGGTACTCGGCGACACGCTGGACAAAACCCGGGAACCCGTCAGCATCCGACTCGCAGCCCTGGCCGAATACATCGAGCGAGGATACCGCAATCTCGAAGACTTCGAGATCCGACGCGAAGGGGACATCGTACTCGGGGTACCGCTCTTCGCCAGCCGGTCGCCCTACACGCCCGGCTTCGAGGGTCTGTTCCAGGACGTTCTGATGCGTCTGGTATTGGACTATCGCGTAAACGGAAACGTCTCTGCAAGAGACCCGATTCTCGACGTGTTCGACTACCTCAACGACCAGGGATGGGCAGCCGGCAGCAGTATCGGATCGCTGGATCACGAATTCCTACGGGTAGCGAGCTACGCCCACGCGGTGTTTCTGATGCGGGATGACCTGCGAGCGACCGGAAAGCTTGAGAGAGAACTTGCCACGTTGGAATGGCACTGCATGTTCGGTGAGCTGTATGAGGAAGTCTGGGAACCTGGAACAAACGCCGATTACATGCGAACCGTCTCGATCTTTCGCTTGCTGCGCATCCTGGCCGCGGACGACGCACCCGAGAAAGCAGCCAACATGCGGCGGTATATCGCCTGGCTCGACAACGCGCTCAACATCGCACCGGGTTGGCTGGATACCATCAAACCCGATTTTCTCGGATTTCACCATCGGGGCGTTTATGCCAACGCCTACGCGCCAAACGGGTTCCACGTTGCCGCTCTGCTGGTGTATCTGTTGCACGACACGCCATTCGCCATCGACGACAGCCGACGCGAGAACCTGAAGAACGCCCTGCTGGTCGAAAGAATTCTGGCAAACACCTATGATGTCTCGACGGCCATAAATGGGAGGTTCCCCTTCAAGACGGAAGTCATCAACGAAATCCTGCCAGCATACATGTATCTGTCATTGACTTACGCACCCGTGGATAGCGATCTGGCAGGGGCATTTATGCGGCTCTGGCAGCCCGAGACGTCATTCCTGAAGGACGGGCTCTTCTCGAAGGTCTCCTCGCGAATTATGTATCTGAACACACCCGGGGCCGTGCAGATGATGGTGGATTTCGCGGACAGGGGTCTGGCGCCGGAGCCTTCACTGTCAGGTCACTGGACGCTGCCCTATGGCGCTCTGTCCATCCACAGACGTGAGAACTGGATGGTCAGCCTGAAAGGCTGGAGCAAGTATGTGTGGGATTTCGAGTCATCATCCAGCGGCCAGAATCAGCTTGGCCGCTACCTGAGCTATGGCTCGATGCTGGTCTACGCGGGCGGCGATCCCGTCAGCCGAGAAGCAAGCGGTATCCTCCAAGAGGGATGGGACTGGAATGCGTGGCCGGGAACAACCGTGATCCGGCTTACACCCGCCGAGCTCAGTCAGCAGATCGAGGACCGCAACTTGACAGACCAGACCTTCGTCGGCGGTGCGAACCTCGAGCGGAACGGCGTGTTTGCGATGACGCTGCACGACACCGTACACGACACGAGCTTCCGGGCGACAAAGACTGTCTTCTGTTTTGACGATATGCTGGTCTGTCTGGGATCGGACATTCAGAACAGCGACGGCACGCACACCACGATCACATCACTGTTCCAGACGGCCGTAACGACGGACCGCCCTACTGTCGTGAACGGTGAGATGGTTCAGACGATCCCATACACTTCGCAAGGAGCTTCGGGACAAGCCGCCTGGCTGATGGACGGGATGGGAAACGGGTACGTGCTCCCGGACGGCGGCGGATTACGCGTCCGCAGACAGATGCAGGCGACCGGGGACTTCGGTGAGGAAGGTGGCGGCGAGGGGAACTTCGAGTTGGCTTGGATCGATCACGGCAGCGCACCGAATGATGCGGCATACGAGTATGCCTTACTGGTACAGACTGACATCCAGCGAGTCCGGAGAATCACGGAAACACCTGAGTATAAGGTCCTTCATAAGAATCGAAGAGCCCACATCCTGCGCCACCCGGCCTCGAAATCGACGGGCTATGCTCTGTTCGAAGTGGGCGCGATACCTGTGGATGGGGCCGTCGCCGATGTGGACCTGCCGTGTATTCTAATGACCCGTGAGGTCGACGACGGGCTGCTGATTGGTGCGGCGGATCCTGACTATGGGTGGAACCGAAGGATTCAAGCGCCGCATCAGTACAGTTCGCTGATACCGAATCAACCGAGCGAGCCACGGATCCTCAGGGTCACGCTGAGGGGACAATGGAAGTTGGATCGAACGTATGATCTGGCCGGCATCGCTGACATAAAGACAGACAGGACGGTTGTGGCCTTCACCTGTCAGGACGGCAAAACAGTCCAGGTGAAGCTGGTGAAGGCCGAGGCAGACAGAGATGCGTCACGCCTGGATTTCGACGAGGATGGTATCGTCGGGTTCGGCGACTTCCTCCAGTTTGCCGTTGGATTTGGCTTCTCTGAGAACGAGCTGGACTTTGATACAAAGTTCGACCTGGACCAGGACGGGACGGTAGGCTTCAGCGATTTCATCACGTTCGCTGAAGGATTCGGCAAGCTTGTGGTGGCTGAATCCGCTTGACCCTATGCGAGGTTAGGATGCTAGACTTGATCTATTCACAAGACCGACGTGATTCCGAAGGAGCAAGTATACAGAGTGCTATGGCGGCAAATCGCATACAGCCGATCCGAGGGCCGCTCACCCGCGCTCAGCAACCCTAACACCTGGCGAGCCGCTCCCTCCAATCCCCAAGGATTCGCGCTGTCCAGCGGCAGGAGTTCCGGTGGATTCTCCTCAGTGGGGTCAGTTGCCTGGAACTGTATTTGCTCGTATATGTTGGCCTTCATTGTGTTTGCTTCGTCTTCTCGGAAACTCGGTTCAATTTGGCGGTTTGAATTCGACACACATCGGTAATCTTTCATTAGGCGTCAAACGTGTTACCGTGTCAAAACCGGTAATGTATCGAAAATTTAGTCCGACTGAACCTAAAGAGTCGTGGTGGATCAACAGAATCTTGGTATCCTATGTAGACCGAAAATGCCTTCGAATCGGGCACGGCTACGTCATTAGCTAGACAGGAGAGAATCGACATGCTGAAAGCAACAACAGAAACTCCGGATGAGGTCACCGACTACGCCTACTCTCGCATCGTGTTCGATGTGTCTACGGGTACCGAACGCTCGCGCGAAGAGCTGCAGGTGCAGGATGACGGTGAATTCCTCGGGGGAATCGGTCGATCGTTCAAAATCATCGCCGACCAGAAGGTGACTGACCCGTTTGCCGCAGACTCACCACTTGTGATCAACACGGGCTGTCTGACAGGCACGGCTTACATGACTGGATTGCGGACCTATTTCACGGCCTACTCACCGATGAAGCGCACAATCGGTGGCTCGCCCATGGCAGCCTGGTCCGCGATGAGCGGTAGCTTCGGTCGGAAGCTGGTATCAGCGGGAATCGGAGACCTTATCCTGACCGGTGCAGCTAACTCGCCGAAAATACTGATCATTCGGGAGGGTGCCGACGGACCCTCGATCTCGCTCGAGCCCGCACCCGAAGAGATCGTAGGCGAACGAACACCACAGAAGATGACGTGGCTCAACGCGCAGTATAACGATGTCGACAGCAAATCGTTCCCCGCACATTTCGCTGTAATCGGGCCGGCAGGTGAGAATTGGGAGACTGTATGGTACGCCAGCGTCATCGGGTCGACGCAGGAGCAGGTCATGAGCGGAGAAGACAAGTACCGCTTTGCCGGACGGATGGGCATGGGCTCGATACTCGGCTCGAAGAACATCGTCGCGATCGTGGCCATCTCAGATAACGACCCCTTCCAGAAGGCTGACCATCGCCTCAAGGAGATCAACAAGGAGATCGGCCGAGGCCCACAGAGCCAGGGATTCCGACACCCCGACAACCGCGACGGTTTGGGCGGCACAGGCAAGAATACGAAGATCCTGGACGAACTGGGTGTTGTGCCCTACAAGAATTTCGCCCCCACGGGAGAGGGACTGGTCAAACCCGTACATCTCGAGACCATGCGGGAATCGGATGATCTGATCTTAGTCGATAAAGGCTGTATCGGATGTCAGGTCGCCTGCCACCAGGATTTCTACGATATCCCCCCCGAGGGCAAGGACCCTGACCCACGCAAGGCGCGTCGGAACCACGGGCCATATGTCGGTCGCTACGAATACGAGCCGATGGAGCTGGCGGGCCCGAACTTAGGTATTGATGATGCGCGTCAGAACCTGGCGCTCGCGAGACTGGATGATGATCTCGGGTTAGACACCATTGGAGTCAACGTCACCGTCGCATACGCGATGGAGGCGAATGAACGAGATGGCAAGTCTCTCGGGGGTGGCGTGACGTTCGGCGACTTCGACGGATCTATGAAGTTGAAAGAAGACATCGCATATGGTAGAGAGAAGGTGCTGGGCAAGGGCACTAAAGCCGCATCAGAGGAATTGGGCGGCAAAGAATACGCTATGCACTCGAAAGGCGTGGAACACTCTGCGTATCTGGGTCAGACGAATCCCGGTTACCCCTTCGCGATTGCCGGCGGCCACATGTCCATGCGCACATTCCTGCTTTACGTGATGGATCCGAACTGCGAGCCGGAATCAGCAGACTACTGGACCGACCAGATCACGAAAACCGGATGGTCCATGATCTCAAAAGACCTGCACGGTGCTTGCATGTTTGCTCTGTCCCCGAATGAGCAGGTGGCGGAGGGAATTTCATCGATCTTCAACGTACCCTTCACCGCCGAGCGTCTTCTGGCTGCGACCTACCAGAGCTACCTCTTGGGATTCGCGCTGGAGCGGCGGCAGGGAGCAACACTGGCAGATTACGAGATGGCAGAGGATACCTTCGTCGGCGAGAAGAAGGGAGACCTGCCCGGTGTCCACTTCCTTACGCGGGAACTGTTTGACGAAATCCGGGGACGTGTTTACGAACACTTCAGCAGTGAAGCGAAGCAGATGGGCTTCGGCGAATACCTGGCTTAGACTCCCAGGCCGAAGTTCCTGACCGGAAGCAATGAAGGGTCCCGCGCGATACCGTGCGGGACCCTCTTCTGTGTGCTCCCTCCGTGGACTTCCACGTGACAATCGAACCAAGGCGGTGTTTCCGGTCTGTGGTAGCCCACTTATTTACGATTCCACCATCATCTCCAGGACAGCAACAAGACCACGGTAGTGCTTCTCCCGATACTGCTCAAGCAGCGTTGTGTCCGTTCGGTCGACGCAACATTGCACCAGTGCTTCCGACTCGAGTTCACTCGATATCTCCAGATCAAACGCACTCACCTTGCCGATCTCCCAGCACCACGCCCCAAGGCTACCTGCCGTTGTCCCAAACTACAGGATTTGGTCCGTTCTATAAGGAATGCCCATCGCCATACCACTGCCATATGCGGTAGCGTAGGCCTTGCATGTCTCAGCGTAGACCGTATCCTCTGCTCCGCATTTTGGTGCAAGAAACACCATCCCGCAGATGCTGGCCAGACAGTGGAAGGCGTAGACAGCCTGTAGAAGTCTCTCCTGGAGGAATGCCATCACCGCTTTCGTCTCCGGCTCGCTTGCAGGTGAGGGTCCACGATACGTCCCTGAATCCGGATCGGACGAATCCAGACCATACCCATACTCGACCATATCCCAATCGGCCGGGAAATTGCGATTGAGATCGACGCCGTTTGCGTTCGTGCGCAGATACCACGGCACACCGTTGACCAGACGCTCCCGCTCGTCCACGTTCACCACCGGGATTGCTGCGATGCTCACTTCATCCAGCAAGTCATCGTGCTGCTTCAGGACGCCTTCGATCGCGGGGAGCATGAGTTCCGCACCGGACTCGCCGCCGTGGATCACACCGATCAGGGGCACCGTCGACGGCTCCCATCCAGTATGCGTAGGTCGCGATCCCTTCTCGACGCTCGTGTCTGTGAAGGCAAACTTGCGGTCATTGCTCGCACGCAACGGCTCTGACCTGCGCCTTCAGTTGCGACAGAAGTTTCCTTTCCATGCGTCTATCTCGCTCCACTTGCCATCCCGCGTTTGTCAATCTGGACCGGGCTCTCCTTCTCCGAATCCTGGTGCATCGCCGTCGCTCGGTCCGCCACCGAACTCTGCCTGGCATATGCGTGAGAACTCCCGCCTTACATTCTCAGGCACTTCCTGCGGATCTTGGCCCTCCACATCCATCAACCATTTCACATGTGCACCCACAGACTCATCCGTCACATACACGTAGGCCTTCATCGTCTCCGCATAATTGGAATAGCGTCCCATCTGCAGATAAACCTCCGCGGCTTTCACGTGCGTTGGACCGTATGTAGAAGCCGTTGTCCGCGCGCGCTCATACCATTCCAACGCCTGATCCAGATTGTCCTGCCTTGCAGCCAGATCCCCGAGCAGCAGCTGTTCGGGTGCCGCGACCAACCTATAACTCGTTTCACAGTTCATCGCATAGACACGCGCCTCGTCATCACTGCCAAAGGCCGCAAACAGGTGCGCCAGGTTCGCGAAGCTCGCATAGGAGGGCAGTTCACCGGAAGTCATCTGCTGACGAATGCTCCGTTCGGCCTCTTGCACATCCTCGAGTGACTCGACCTGCCCTCCATCGAGCAGGGCTAGGCCTTGGTGATCGGGATCCATTCCCTTAACCGTTTTGTCGAACAGGGCTGTAAACACGTCCTTCCGCGCGCCTTTGTAGATCGCCAGCACGTGGGTGCCGCCCGCTGCGACAGAGTGAACACGGCAGGTGGCCCCTTCCGCTTCTGCAGCGGCAACCAGTTCATCGAAGAACACGGCAAAGCACGTTGTAGCTCCGTACTCCGTCATCAACGCATCCAGTTCATTCGGAACTTCCCCTGCCGAATACCCGAAGTCGGTAATAAGTACGATCGACTCCTCACCAAGTCGGGCGACAAGCTCGCGGATCATCGAGGCGACACCGGGCCGTGTGTTGTAGAAGGGGAGGGACGACGCAATGACATTCGCGGTATCGGCAGATAGGATCTGCCCCTCCACGGCGGCCTCGACGATCAGGGGGATGCTCTGCAGTACGGCCCCCGGGCTGAGCGATTCCGGAGACGTTTCCAGCACCTCCGCAAGGGCTTCACCTTCGAGTATTCGTGGGGGCCAGATCGATGCATCCAACACGGGTTGACCGGTGACTACCCACGTCTGGGCAAGTACTTCGTGAAGATCGTCGTCGGACTGAGCCACGTGTATGGGTGGAACGGCATCGACGAGGTATGACATCAGGACGACCGAGGGTGCCCCGTCCAGGATATCCTCTGCCGACAACGCGTTCCCAGCGCGGGCCGTCACGCGCACCTCGAGGTCCTGCGGCAGCCCTGCAAAGACACCGGACATCGCCGCTATCATTTCAGGACTGTTGTCACTCGCCAGATACTGGCACGCTCTGGCCAGATCTGGGCTACGCCGCGCGAGCGTTTCGATTACGTGACGCGTCAGGTAGCCCGTCCCCGCACCGACATCGTGAAGGGTAAGCGCTTGCTGTGGGTCCCCTTCGATCAGGAACCCCACAAGGTCGCACACGCATCTGGCCAACACAGGTCCCGTCGTAAATGAGAATGGGACGCCATCCGCCACAAAGACCGAAGCCCCAGCTCGCCACGCGGCATAGCCCAACCGGTGCCGAACCGAGTCTTGTCGCGAAACCGGCCCCTGAACCTCCACTGCCTCGTTTTCCATGCTCCCAATGAACTGAAAAAAAGTACAGAGCGCGAATTCCGCATCATCAGGAAACGCGACAAAGACCAGACGACTCAGAACGATGTCCCGTTTTGCCGTTGTGCATGGTATCCTACTCTTGCAGCCTCATTCGAGGTGACACCCAATAGCGAGGCGCCATAAGCACTTGGGTACTGGAATGCTTGTTGGAACCATCATTCACCATTCAGAATCGGAGCACATATGGCAGACGATAAGATTCGTGTAGGCGTGGGAGGACAGGGACGGAGTGGCTACGGTATCCATTGCGATTACCTGAGAGAAGATACCGACCGTTTCGACATCGTTGCGGCAGCCGATCAGCAGCCCGAGCGTCGAGAGGATGCCACCGTGGAATTCGAAGCTAAGGTCTACAATGACTGGCGCCCATTGCTCGAAGAAGGTGGTTTTGATCTCTTCGTGAACGCGCTTCCCAGCCCACTCCACGTTGACGCCAGTATTGAGGCACTGAACCGGGGCTTCCACGTCATCAGCGAAAAACCTATGGCTCGCACTGTAGCCGATTTCGACCGCATCGTCGAAGCTGCCGAAAAGAACAATCGTCTGCTCCTCCCCTTCCAGAACAAGCGGCTCCAACCCTACTTCGACAAGATCCAGGAGGTTATCGCTTCCGGCGTGCTGGGCAAGATCGTACACATCCGATCCAGTTCGAGCGGGTTCAAGCGCCGATGGGACTGGCAGACGCGTCAGGATCTGTCGGCAGGGAACCTTCTCAACACGGGGCCCCATCCGGTGGACCAGGCCCTCTGCCTGTTCGGTTGGGACCGAACGCCGGAAGTCTTCTGCCGCATGGCGTGCGAGAACCCTTTCGAGGGCGACGCAGAGAATCACGTGACGGTCACACTCTACGACCCCGAGCGCATCGCTCCGCAAATCGACATCGACATCAGCTCGCTCACACTGTTCCCAAACCCCGACGCGTACTCCATCTCGGGTACGTGCGGAGGTATGGTCGGTGGAACCAAGGAACTCAAGTGGCGTTATTTCGACCCGGACACCGCGCCCAAACACGACATGTGGCTCTGGTCGGTCGACCGATCCT
>CAYYGZ010000008.1:0-29946 GCA_964471275.1 uncultured bacterium
TTGCCCCACCCCCGGTTTCGGTGCCTCCCTCGACTACGCCTGGGACAGGCTCTGCGCCGACCCGATTCCCTATGACGTTGCTCAGGACACGCTTTGACCGACCAAAGAATCGGGGAAGAAAGTCGCCTCCTCGGCTTCGCTCGGGGCAGGCTTCTGGGCGCGGGGGGCCCGCAATTACTTCGCGAGCGGTCGTTGTGCGACCTGATAGGGGCATTTGTGGTGGAGGTGGAGAGCCTTCGATGGGGGGAGCAATACGTGAAGTGATGCTGGTTGACGTCTGTTTTTGTGGTGATAGGGCGGGGGTCTTGCCAGTCTAGCCGGTGCCTCTTTTCTGCCTGGGTCTTTGAGCGGGTCACGGATGAAGAGCCTTTAGCCAAGTGTTCCCTCCCGCCGACCCGGTGAGGGCTGGTCGGTGGGAGACGGCGTGTTTGGACCTCAATGAAACGGAGTTGTGTCGTGGTGGCTTCGACTGGGGCCAATACGCGACGTGACGCTATTCTGACGCCGTCTAGCGGGGTGGTGTCGAGGGCTAAGTGTAGGAAGCTATCCTGCACACATCTTCAGCATTTTTTCGACGTCGATCTTGTACTTACTTGGGTCGAGAACCTTTACAATTTTGCGGTTTTCCTGGGGGTCGTTGGCGAGGTCAACGATGTAGGGGACTTCGCGGAATTTCTTGTAGCGGGTGATGAAGCAACCGACTTTGGGTTGGCGGATGTTGGTGGGGTTGGGTTCGCTGACGATGCCGACTTCGTTGGTGTCGAGTTGTACGAGAGAGCCGACCGGATAGAGGCCCAGAGATTTGACGAAGAGGTCGACGAGTTCGCCGTTGAATTCGATGTTCTTGTTCTGGTAGATGCGGCCCAGGGCGAAGTGCGGGGGGAGAGCGGGTTTGTATACGCGAGCGGAGGTGAGGGCGTCGTAGACGTCGGCGATGGCGGTCATCTGGCCGAAGCGATGGATGTTGTCACCCGTGAGGTTGTCGGGATAGCCTTTGCCGTTCAGCATTTCGTGATGCTGGGTGGCGATGAGCATCATTTCCTCGGTGACACCCGGCATTTCGTAGAGGACGTCGCGGCCGTATGAGGTGTGCTTGCGCATTTCTTCGAATTCGTGATCCTCGAATTTGCCGGGCTTGTTGAGGATTTCTAGAGGGATTTTGGTTTTGCCGATGTCGTGGAGGAGTGTGGCGCTGGCGAGCATTTTAGCCGTGCTCTCGTCGATTCCGTCGGCGTGGGCCACGGCAAGCGTGATGATGCAGACGTTTATGCAGTGGTTTGCGGTGTAGGGGTCGTGCTCTTTGAGACGGGTAAGGCCGACCATGGCGTCGACGTTTCGGAAGACGCTTTCGGTGATGAGTTTTGCGCCGGCGTCGAGTTTTTTGCGGTCCATCGATCCGCCGATGGCGGTGGAGTCGAGTGCTTCCTTAAGCTGGTTCTTGACGACTTGCTTGGTGGCGCGGGCCTTCTTGATTTCGTCTTTGTACTCGACGGTGCGGCCTTCGGGGAGCGGTTTTTTTCGCGGCTCCCGCGGCATTTCAATTGGTTTGGGAGCGGAGACGGGCGTACCATCGGCAGAGTCTTTGCCCTTGGTGGTGTCTATGGTGACGTCGTTGAGGCCGGCTTCCTTCAGACGGCGGATCTGGTTTTCCGACGTGATGAGCATGCCGGAACCCAGGAGGAGGACGTTGTTCTTGGAGTTGGGGGTGGTGCCCTTGCCCTTCGCGGCGTCTCGGACGTCGGCTTCCATGTACATGCCGACCTGTAATGCGTCGATGTTGATTTTCTTTTTCAAGAGGCGAAGACCTTTCAACTTCAGAAACGAGAACCTTTCAACGCAGAGACGCAGAGAGACGACTGGGAAAGGCACTCCCCCCAAGGCACTTACTACCAAGAACACTAAGGACACCAAGAAAATCAAGTTGGGGGGTTTGGGATGGGGTGCGAGGTGTCCGCAATTAGTGAGTGAGGTAACCTGTGAGGACGGACACCCACAGCAACCGGTTAACCTGGGAATTGTAGCCACCAGACTGGAATTGGGGATCCGTCCGGATAGCCGCCGTGTCTCACTGGAGTTGATCCGTTTCAGTGGACATCCCTTATCTTTCGGAACAGGAAGATGTCAAGATGGCAAGATCACGCCCACCGTACCTCTCTGAGTTCAAAGCTCGGATGGTTGAGATGGTTCACGCTTGCCGCACGCCAAAAGAGTTGTCACGCGAGTTTGAACTATCAGCGCAGGCGATCCAGACTGGGCCGCCCAGGTCGATCGAGATCAGGGCAGTCGCACAGACGGCCTGATGTCTGACGAGCGTGAGGAGCTCCATACTTGGGTAGGCTTCCTGTATTTATCCGTCGTGATGGACGTCTGGAGCCGTAGAATCGTCGGAGGGACGATGGCGCCTCACCTCCGCACGAAGCTTGCTCTGGCCGCGCTGGATATGGCGGTCGAGCAACGTCGACCTGTGGATGTCATCCATCACTCGGACCTGGACGCTTTCACTCACGTTGATCTCTTTGCCGACGTCTTTGTATGTGCGATTCTCTACGATGACCTTTCGAACAGCTTCTAACTTGAACTCTCAAGCAAACTTTCTGCGATTCTTCCGGCCATAGAAATGCCTCCTAGTGGTGAAGAAGACACTCTACAGATACAAAACACTTAACTCACTGTCTACTAAACCGGGAAGGCCAAAGGACAAGATGACTAAAAGGGAGCGGGTGGAGCGGACGATGGCGGGGGAGGAGACGGATCGGGTTCCGATCTACGATCTGCTGCGGAACGATGCGGCGTTTGCCCATTATGGAGGGGAGCCGCTTCCGGCGTTGGCGCCGGATGCGGAGACGGTGGCGGAGCTTGAACGGATCAGTGGAAGTGCGGTGTCCGAGTTTCTGGATATGACGCGGAGTGTGTCTTTTGGGCCGGTCGAGGAGAAGGATTCAACAGATGAGTATGGTTTTGTGACACATCAGGCACCGTTTGAGAAGACTTCTTGGATCGTGAGCCGTCCTTTTGATGATGAGCGCGGGGCAGCGGAGTATCTCAAGGAATGGATTGGGTCGGTCAAGGAGACGACGCGGGCGATCGAGAGCAATCCTGCGTCGCATCGTGAGCAGTTCCATCGCAAGTTCAGCGAGATTCAGGGTCGTATCGGTGATACGGTGAATCTGCTGACGCAGCACGGTATCGGGCTCGACAATGTCCGACATCGGATGGGGTTGGATCTGTTTTGCTACGTTCAGGCGGACGACCCGGGTTTGATCGAAGAGGCGCTCGAGGCACAGACGTGTCGCAACATCGTGGAGTGTCACGCGGTGGCGGACTACAAGCTGTCGCCGTGCGTGCTGACCTATGGTGACATCGCATACAAGAATGCCCTGATCCATTCACCGGACTTTCTTCGGGAGAGCTTCTTTCCGCGGATCAAACGTCTCAATGACGCCTGGCACGAGCACGGTCTGAAGTGTCTCTTCCATTCGGACGGCTATCTGATGGATGTGATGGACGATCTGCTTGCTACGGATATCGACGGGCTGAATCCGATCGAGACGGTGGCAGGAATGAGCCTGAAGGAGACACGTGAGCGATGTGGTGATGGCATCTTTCTGGCTGGCGGCATCGATATGAGTCAACTGCTTTCGAATGGCTCTCCGGACGAGGTTCGGGAGGTGTGTCGGGCGGCGATACGCGATGCGTCACCGGGTTACTTCATAGGGTCGACCACCGAGAGTGATAACAGCTGCAAGCTCAAGAACCTGCAGGTGATGTGGGAGGTGGCGAGAGAGCAGGTCTGAAGGACAGAGGCCGTTACCGTCGCGCACGTGCTATCACGATTCGCGCCGGAGGCATTCTTTTTCGGATACCGAGAGGTTGTCGCGGCGCGACCCACGATTGTCCCATCCATACCTGGGGTTTGCCCTGCAGTCCGTTTTCGTTACGCGCTCAACGGACAGACCGCGTGGCTGCACCCCAGGATAACGACGGTCGCCCCGTTCCGGGGCTGAGACAGATCCGGATACGAGACAGCGTCATCATCCGCGTGTAGAGAAAGCCGCGATCCCAGATGCGGCCCGGCATACTGGCTTGATGTGTCAACACCATTGTGACACTGGACAGTCTCGAGGGCAGGGGTGCGTTGCTTCTGAGACGGGTTGACAGGCAGTTGAGACGTGACGTACCCTTTATGCCAGACGGGATAGCTGATCTAGGTCAGATACGCGATGGGACTCGGGTCGATGGGTGTGCTTCATTAGAGGCATGCCCTTTCCTGTAGGTGCCATCCCATCAGGTTCGCGTGTCCAGACAGATGCACCGCATTCAACGACATCCGGGAGGCTGTTACGTGTCCGATACCGTGGGAATAGCGGAATCTCCGCTCGACTTGGAACTCGATGGTGACAGAAGCTTCACGTTGCGGGAGCGGCATTGGCAAAGGACTTACCAGGAAGCCGTCGCGCGCAAGCCCATCAGCGTGTCGAGTGAGACTGCACCGATCGGCTACGCGGAGAATTTCACCAAGCTTCTGGAGAGCAGCGATCCGTTTATCCAGCCGGACGAACTGATCGTGGGCTGCTGCCTGGCGACGCCTGAAGACAAGATTGATCTGGGATTCTACAATGCGCACTATCCGCCCGGATATGCGACGCTCCTGCGAGAAGGACTGCCGGGGATCCGAGACAGGGCTCGACGCCGATCAGCCAATGAGACCGAACCGCACAAGCTGGCATTTCTACGCGCGGTAGAGATTGCCTACGAGGCGGCGTGCCGGTATGCCGCGAAGTATGCTAACCACGCGCGTGAGCTGATCGAGCTGGGGGCGGATCCGTCGCGGACATACGACCTGACGAGAATCGCTTCGGTGTGCGATGAGATTGCCACCCAGGCGCCTCAGTCATTCCACGGGGCACTCCAGCTGGTCCAGTTCACGCGTCTCTTTGGTGGACGCGGCTGTATCGGCCGGTTCGACCAATGGATGTATCCCTTCTACATCAACGATATCGAAGCGGGCAGGCTCACCGAGCAGGGGGCACAGGAACTGCTCGAGTGTCTGTTCGTAAAGCTGAACCACTTCCCGGAGGCCCGTCAGGCGAGCAACGACAGTCTTCGGAACATCACGCTCGGTGGACAAACGGCGTCGGGTGAGGATGCGTGCAACGAGCTGTCCTACGCGTGTCTCGAAGCTTCTGCGAAGCTCATGCTTCCAGAACCGAAGCTGAACGCGCGGTTCTTCCCTGGATCGCCCCAGAGATGGCTGACGGAATGCTGCCGTGTCCTCGCTAAGGGCGGCAATGTGCTGGCTGTGTATAATGACGAGGTCGCTGTCCCAGCGCTGTCGCGGCTGGGGATTCCGCTGGAGGATGCGCGCGATTACTGTAACGACGGCTGTTCGGAACTGCTGATCGGCGGCAAGAGTACGCTGCGCTTCCAGGTTCACGACGCGCTGCCGGTGCTGACCGAGACCGTTATGGAGGGCGATCATCACTCGTTCGAGACATTCGAGGACGTTGTCTCGGACTACAAGTCCCGTCTGCTGCGGTATGTCCCGGACGATCACGGTCAGGATTATCCGGTCACGTCCCCCTATTTCGCTGCTACCATCGAGGATTGTCTGGAAGATGCGTCTTCCCTGGGCGCGCGCTACAATATCGCAGGGTCTATCCTGGCGCAGGTTGGGAATGTTGCCGATGGTCTGGCGGCGATCAAGAAGTTGATCTACGAAGATGGCACCCTCGAGTGGAAAGATCTTGCTGCGGCGATCGATCAGGATTATGAGGGCTGTGAACCGCTGCGTCAGATGCTGAGGAACCGGGCACCCAAATTTGGGAACGGCGACGACAGCGTGGATTGTCTGGCCACGGAGGTCGCGGAGTTCTTCTGCGACGCGGTGCACGAGAGGGCGCAGAATCCAAAAGGTCCAGGGAACAAGCGCGCTCCGGGGCTGATGTGTTTTGGCATTCACCGGAAGCAGGATATTTCGGCTTCACCGGACGGTCGTCGAAAGGGTGACCAGACGGCCAGCAGTTTTTCACCTTCCGTGGGTATGGATCGGAGCGGACCGACTGCGGTGCTTCGATCGGTCGCGAGTGTGGATCTGACGAAGGCGTCTCACGGTTCTGTTCTCGATATGGCACTGCACACGGCGATCCTTCGAGGAGAAGATGCGTTTGAGAAGTTTGTCGCCCTGATCGACGGGTTTCTTAATGTGCAGAGTACGGCAACGCTTCAGATGAATATCATCGACCGGGATACGCTGCTGCGAGCTCGGGAGAATCCTGACTCGGATGAGTTCAGGACGTTGATCGTGAGGGTGTGGGGGTTTTCGGCAGTGTTTGTGGATTTGCCGACGGCGCTGCAGGATCACGTTCTGGCGAGGACTGAGCACGGGGCGTTCAGCTAGTATTGGTTTGGTGGAAGTGGTTAACACGAGGGTGACGTAAAGCAACAAAGGGGTTCTCCAGGCGGGAGCCCGGGACGATTATGCAGCCGCGCCGCACTCTTTTGTTGGGTCGTGCCCGAGAACGCGGTGACACCTGATGGACGACTGATATCGGCCGACGAGACAGGTCGGTTGGACTGATGTGTCTGCTGAGCAATCAAGTCCTTTGTAGCAATCGTCTCGTCAGGTGTGATTGGGATTGTCGGAGGCAATATGGCTGGAATTGAGCTCGAAACATTGGGACAGGCTGAGACGACTGTGCCGTTTGGTGGGGAGCTGCGGAGGTTTGATGCTGTGAGAGATCATCTTTCGCGACAGTTCCAGGAGCCGGGGTTCAACGAGACGACAGGACTGTCCGTCGAGGCACTGGAGGAAGCTGTTGAGGTGCGGCTGGGAGAACTCGAGGGAGAGCCGAGGGTTCTGCAGAAGGCGGAAGCGTACCGGATCGTGGTGACGCAGGGCCAGATTGCGGTGGACCCCCACGATTGGTTTGTGGATAAGCTGAACCACGGTGGGATTCTGAGGGGTCTACAGCGAAGGTGGCTCAGAGAAGCGCAGGACGGGGAGATTCACGACGAGGCCGAGTGGTTCCGGCTGTCGACGGCGACTGGTGCGGTGCGAGGCGGGATCGATCTGGGACACATTTCCCCGGGGTGGGAGCGGATGTTCAGCGCGGGTCTGTCCGGGCTGGCTGGGGAAGCGGGGCGGATGCGTGAGCGATCGGGTGTGACGGCGCAGCAGGACGCGTTTTACCGATCAGTGGAGATTGTGCACGAAGCGACGATTGCGTTGGCTGACCGGTTCTCGGATCTGGCGGAACAGATGGTGATCGTACATCCGGATCAGGGCGATCGCCTGCGCAAGATTTCGACGGTTTGTGATCGCGTCCCGGCCGAGGCGCCAAAGACGTTCCACGAAGCGCTCCAGTTTGCCTGGTTGATGCACGAGCTGATTGAGATGGAAGGGGAGAACGTCCGGTCGATGGGGCATTTCGACCGGACCCTCTACCCATACTATCGTGAGGATCTGGTGACGCGTCGTCTGACGCGGGACGACGCGAAGGAGCTGATCAAGTTCTTCTGGTTCAAGCACCACGCGCGGACACAAGGCAACCAGAACGGGAAGAATTTCGTGTTCGGTGGGCAGGACGCCGACGGTCGGCCGGTTGAGAACGATCTGACGTATCTGGCGTTGGAGGCGTATGACGAGCTGAACATTCCGGACCCCAAGCTGTCGGTCCGATTTGCGTCCGGCACGTCTGAACAGCTGGTGCGTTGCGTCGGAGATCTGATCCGTCGAGGCCGGAATTCGTTTGTGCTGATGAACGACGACCCGGCGGTAGACGGTCTGGTTGCTATGGGCAAGCCTGTCGAAGATGCTCGGGTGTATTTGCCGATCGGGTGTTACGAACCGGCGGTGGACGGGAAGGAGGCAGGATGTACGATGAATCTTGTCGTAAGCCTGGCCAAGGCTGTGGAACTGGCGCTGAACGACGGTGCCGATCCGCTGAGTGGTGAGCAGGTCGGTCCGAAGACGGGAGACCCGTGCAGCTTTGAGGACTTCGAAGCTCTGATGGACGCCTACACGATTCAGATCGAGTATTTGATACGACACTCTGTGGCGTCTGTGGGCGCGCACGAACAGCAGTGGCCCGTGATCAACCCCTCTCCCCTGATCGCGGCGACGATCGATGACTGTCTGGCGCGAGGGAAAGATGTCGGCGAAGGGGGGCCGCAATACAACAGCGTCGGATGTGTCGGTGCCGGGCTGGCGAACGCGTGCGACTCGCTGCTGGCGCTCAAGCAGGCGGTCTTTGAGGAGAAGCGATTCACGATGCGCGAGATGCTTGATCTCTTGCGTACTGATTTCGCGAATGCTGAGGCCGCTCGGCTGTATCTGCTGAACCGCGTGCCCAAGTGGGGAAACGATGACGCCTGGGCAGATGCGCTAGGCGTGCGAATCGCTGATCACTACTGTGGCACGGTTCACGGTCTGCGGAATGCCCGCGGTGGTCGGGTTCAGGCCGCGCTGTTTACGTTAACGCATCGGTTGACGATGGGGAAGGCGACGGGCGCTCTTCCGGACGGCCGACGTTCGGGGGACAGCCTGGCTCCGGGCGTCGGGGCGACGTTGGGTCAGGACCGACGAGGTGTTACCGGTCTGTTGGGATCTGCATCGAAGATCGACTATGTGAAGACTCCGAACGGTTCGGTTCTGGATGTGACGCTGCATCCGACAGCGGCGGCGGGTGAAGAGGGTCTGGACGCGTTCGAGGCGCTGGTGTCGTCGTATTTCGAGCAGGGGGGGTATGCGCTCCAGTTCAACGTGTTCGACGCGGACACGCTGCGGGACGCTCAGAAGCATCCGGATCGCTACCAGTCGCTTCAGATCCGAGTGACGGGCTGGAGCGTCTACTTCAATGCGCTTTCGAAGGATGAGCAGGATCAGATTATTGAGAGGCAGATGGCGTGAGCGGGCAGAGGTGAGAAGGCAGAAATTAAAGGCGAAGGGCGAGGCGTGAAAAGACAGGACGGGGAAGCTGGTGACTGAATCTGCTGATCTGACAGGACGGGTCTTCGACATCAAGTCGTTTGCCGTTCACGATGGGCCAGGTATTCGCACGACTGTCTTTATGAAGGGGTGCAGCCTGAGCTGTGTGTGGTGTCACAATCCGGAGGCGATTTCGGCGCGACCGGAAATGGCTTTCCACGAGGCCCGCTGTATCTCTTGCGGTGTGTGTGTGGAGGTATGTCCTGAGGGGGCACAGGCTCTGACGGATGAGGGTGAACGAAGATACGCGAGAGACCTGTGTGTGCAGTGCGGCGAGTGCATAGAACACTGTCACGCTGAAGCGATGGTGGTGATGGGGAGTGATATGACGCTCGATGAAGTGATGACGGAGGTCCGAAAGGATGCGCCTTTCTATGCGCATTCAGGGGGCGGAGTCACAGTGTCGGGAGGAGAGCCGCTGCTGCAGGGAAGGTTTGTGAAGGCTTTGCTGGAACGATGCAAAGCGGAGGGTTTCCATACGGCCGTCGACACGTGCGGGCTCGTCACGTGGGAAACGTTTGCAGATGTGCTTCCGTATGTCGATCTGGTGCTTTACGATCTCAAGCACGCGGATACGTTGGCCCACCGCGAGGCCACAGGGTCCCGGAATGAGATGATTCTCGAGAATCTCGAGAAGCTTGGGAAATCCGGTGTGGCGATTGAGATCCGCATGCCGATTGTGCCCACAATCAACGATCGACGTGATGATATCGTCGCAGCTGCAGAGATTCTGTCCAGAGTCGACAACATTACCTGCGTTCGTCTGCTGCCGTATCACGGACTCGCCAGAGAGAAGTATCGCAGTGTGGGCCGCTCCTTGACACTTCCCGATGTAGCATCACCGGAGCACGAGCGGCTTGAAGAGATCGCGGGGTGGATGCAGCCTTTCGGGTTGAACATCATACTGCCAAGCGTGGTCTCGAAGGTGGCCTGATATCAGAGCCCGGGAAGCACATCAAAGGGGTCTCTCGGCAGGAAGCGGGTGGCCCTTCTGCTTGTACCGTTGGGAATGGGACTCCTGATGATCCGACATAAGGGCCTACCCCCCGCTCGGCTGCGATCGGGGCAGGCTCGGGCACGGAAAACACGCGAGGGTGGAGCCCGCGAGCTTGTTGAACGATCGAGACATCCGATTGCTGATGATCTGGTCCTGAGAATGGAAGATAATAAGGTCTGCTTGCGAAGGGGATCTGCTTGAAAGTCACAGATCCTGAGACCGTCAGAGACGTCACGCCCAGATGGACCGGGACGTGTGACAGGAACGGCCGACCGGTGGTGCCTGGGAATCTTCTCGATGCGATCGGCCAGGTGACGGTGGGTGATGCCTGTCACGTGCTGCGCGAGCACGGGTATCACCACGACTATGCGGGAGGGTGGATCGCCCTGCAGCCCGACCGCATTCTTGTGGGTCGGGCACTGACGTGTCGGTGGATCCCGCTTCGGCCCGGTCTGCACGAGCTTGTTATGGCAGCCGGCGAGCGAGATGGTCGGATCGGTTTTCCTAACTCCTGGGTCATCGATGAGGTGGCTGACGGTGACGTGATCGTTTCGGATCTGTTTTTCCGAGTGAATCTCGTTGGCGACAACCTGACGACAGCCATTCAGGCAAGAGGGGGCCGAGGGATGGTGATCGAAGGAGGATATCCGTCTGGGCATCGCCTATCTGACATACTACGAGGCAAAACACTCTCATCTGACGTATCACCAGCGCGCGATCCGGTCCCTCGAGTCAGGCCTGTCTCTGAATGCAGATCACGTGGATGGCCACTACTATCTCGGTTTGGCTTATCGACACGTTGGAAGTCTCGTTGATGCAACGATTGTGTGGTTTGTCCGGCTATTCGACCCGTTCGTAGACCTCGGTAAATCCGAGGGAGTCGTCGGGGACGGTGATCCCCGTGAAGCGGCGCAAAGCGCGCTTTACATCATCGCCTGACAGGGCGTTGATGTCCTCGATGCCGATGAGATCGGCTGAATACGAGTCGTTGATGTCGGTCAGAGCCAGGGTGAGGAAGGGAGACTCAGAGACTGCGTAGCTGACGAACTGAACGTGCATCCCTCCCTGGGCGCCGGTGCCTCTGAAGGCCAGGACGCCTTCGGTCTGCCAGAATTGCCCGTGATATTCGAAGATGGTGATGCCGGGAAGGCCGGATGATGTGTTGAAGGTGCCGTCCGGATTGAGGTCAATGGTCGGTGGGAGTTCGTCTGCCGGGAAAGTCCATCGACCCGTCAGAAGCGTGTCGATATCGCGGAAGGAGGCGGGATCCTCCGCGAGGCAGCCCGGAAGCGAGAGAGCCAGGACAGCGAGTAGGAAGCGGGTCAGGGGATGCGTGGACATAGTTGATATGGGCTTTTTGTGTGACGAAGGCGCATGGTGATCGAGATAAATATCCAATATCGCACGTCGAATGTCCATCATCGAAGGCAGCACCGGGAAGGCATTGGCCGTGATGTTCGACCAATAAGCTATTTTAGGGTCTCAAGACCGGAAATATAATCACATACCGGCTGTAGTATTAAAAAATTTACAATATCTCTTAATATAGAGCCTCTTAATGGTAAGCGTCTGGCGAATAGGTTATTAAGAATTAGAAGTTATAAATAATTTATTGATTTCAGGGAACTGGTTAAGAAAATTAAGGTGTAAATCTTATTTTGGAGGGCAGGTGGTGAACCGAGGGATGACTGGGCACGTAGAAGTATCTGTTTCGGGTGGGGAGAACGTCGAATCGTTCGTCCCAGCGCCCTTGCCACCCGTGCCCGCGATCGAAGTGGCGGGGCTCGAGACCTTGCTCGAAGAAGCGTTGCTCGAACTGGGTCGGCTGGACGGTCTAGGCGGGCTTGTGCCGGACGTATCGCTCTTCATATACGCGTACATCCGGAAAGAGGCCGTGGTCTCCTCCCAGATCGAGGGAACACAGTCATCGCTGTCTGAATTGCTGCTCTTCGAACTCGAACAGGCGCCCGGTGCGCCCGAGACAGATGTCGGGGAAGTCGCTCGCTACGTGGCCGCATACGAGCACGGGCTGCACAGGCTCTGTACCGAGCTGTCCGTGTCCGGCCGGCTGATCCGGGAAATTCACGAGATCCTGCTGACCGATGGTCGTGGCAGCCAGGCAGACCCAGGCAACTTCAGACGATCGCAGAACTGGATCGGAGGCTCACGTCGGGGCAACGCGACCTTTGCGCCGCCGCCACACCGGGTCGCGGACTGCATTGGTGACCTGGAGCGCTTTGTCCACAAGGATGATTCGGTCGGCTCGCGGGTCATCAAGGCTGGATTGGCACACGTACAGTTTGAGACGATTCATCCGTTTCTCGATGGGAACGGTCGGGTCGGCAGACTGCTCATCACGCTTCTGCTTTGCGACTCGGGAGTGCTGCGTGAGCCACTTCTCTACCTGAGTCTCTACTTCAAACAGAATCGGGCAGAATACTACCGGCTGCTGAGTGGTGTCCGAACAGAAGGAGATTGGGAAGCGTGGTTGACGTTCTACTTGCGAGGAATCCGAGACACTGCCGCCCACGGTGTGATGACAATCAAGCGCCTCACAGATCTGTTCACCGGAGACCGTGACCGGATCGCGGCAGAAGGTCGTGCCGGTCTGTCAGCGATGCGAGTTCACGAAGCGTTCAAGGCCATGCCGGTTCTGACGATCGCCGAGGCGGCGAGACGGACCGAACTGACGGTGCCGACGGTGACATCGGCGATGAGCTTGCTGGAACGGATGGGGATCGCGAAGGAGTTGACGGGGAAGAAACGGAATCGGGTGTGGTGGTATGATGAGTACGTTCGGATTCTGGACGAGGGGACGGAGCCTATCGAGGATTCCTGATTGAGGATCGAGGATTGAAAGACAGAGCCACGGCCAAGCGGGATGGCTTTCGGGATGTCCCGCTTGTCTTTCTGGACGTGTCTGAGCTCTACCCCTACCGGGCGGAGGCGTGCGTGCGTTTCAGGAAGCAGACGGGAACTATGGTGATCAGGAAGAGGACAGCGGTGATCCGATAGCAATCGCCGAAGGCGGCGACTGTGGCTTCCTGCCAGAGGGACTGTTGTATGAACTCAGCAGCGAAGGCGTCAGGATTGGGATGGGATGTGGACAGCATGCGGGTGGACACGCGATCGAGGTGGTAAGAGAAGACGGCGGACGAAGCACTGACACCGCCAACCAGACGGGCGACCCGAGCGGATACCCGGTGAGAGAACAAGACGGCCACCAGGGCGCCACCGACGGAACGGCCGAGTTGGCGCATCAAGGCGTGGAGACCCGACCCGAGCCGAACGGACGACTGCGGCAGGGCGCTGAACATCGTGTTCGCAAGGGGGGCCCAGATACACATGCTAACAACCCCCATGAGAACGAGCAGACCGGTGATGCTTGCGGCCGAGGAGTGCATTGACAGGCTTGACAGTGCGTAGAGCATTCCTGCAAAACCAAGCACACCGGTGCCGATCAGAAGGCGTGGGTCGATTCGATCGGAGAGCCAACCCGTAAACGGTCCGAGGACGGCAGTCGTTATGCCTGACGGTACACGAAGAATCGCGCTCTGGAAGATCGAGTAGCCCAGCATTCGCTGGAGGAAGATCGGAAGCAGAAGCGTGACAGCCGTCGTGGAGGCCGGAACGATAAAGCCCAGCGTACTGCCGGCAGTGAAGGCCGCGTGCTTGTAGATGCTGAGATCTACGAGTGGTGCTTTGCTCCTCAATTCAATCCATACAAAGGAGATGGCTGAAACGGCGCCGAGCAGGACCAGGGAGAGGGTTCGGGTGTTGAAGCCGATTGGGACATTGCGCTGGGTCACGAGAAGGACCGCGGAGACCACCGCTGTGCCAAGAGTAACGGCACCGGCGAAGTCGAACCGGCCAACTGCAGACCGTGGTGGATCGCGAAGCAGCAGGTAGCCCATAAACAGCGACGAGATGCAAAGTACAATCGTGTAGTAGAAGCCCCATCGCCAGCCAAACTGGTCGGATAGAGTGGATGCGATGAGACTGCCGATCGTCGTTCCGGTGATGAGCGTGAGATTGCTGACGCCCAGGACGTAGCCACGTTTTCCTTCAGGGAAGGAATCGAAGATGAAGGGCGTCGTGAGCGGAAAGAAGCAGCCTGCAGCGATGCCTTGGATGATGCGCAGTACGATCAGGCTGGGAAAGTTCCAGGCGAGGGTGCAGGCGAACGTGCACAGGGAGTAGACACCGAGGCTGCTGAGAAAGAGACAACGCTGGCCAAATACGTCACCCAACCAGCCGACAGCGGGCATGATGACGACCATGGTGAGCATGAACGCGGTCAGTACCCACTGTGCGGATTGCACGTCGATCGCGAACTCGGACATCATCCGCGGGAGCAGCAGACTGATCATGCCGATGCTGTTCGACAGGACCGACAAGGCGCTGAGTGATACGGTGACGAGTACCAGCCAGGCATGTTCGTGCTGGTTGGTGTCCTGGCTCATTCCCGGATATCGATTCCCACGACGGCGGAGAGACCCAGCTGTAGAACGTCGCTCGGGTCCTCTACGGAGATCCGAATTGGGATGCGCTGGACGACCTTGACAAAGTTGCCGCCTAGGCTTTCCCGTGGGATGACGGCGAATCGGGAGCCGGTTACCGATCCAATTTTTCCGACATGTCCCGTCAGCGGCGTATCCGGCCAGGCATCGACCGTGATTTCGACAGGTTGCCCTATCCGGACCTTGGCGATCTGCGTTTCCTCTACATTTGCGACGACCCAGAGTGTATCGAGATCGTGGATAAATGCCAGCGCCTGACCGTCATCGACCAGCTCACCCGTGTTTACGACGGTGCGTGCGACGATTCCTCGCACCGGGCTGATTGTCTGTGTTTCGCTAAGTCCGATCCGTGCCTGCTCGATTTCCGCCTGGGCGAGCGTCAGGTTGGCGCGTGCTGTTTCCACCTTCTGGTTCTGTATGCGCACGGCATGCAGCTGGCCATCCGTCATCTTCACTCCTGCCGCCGCCCTGGTAACGCGCTCACTTGCCTCGTCCAGTTCCGCTTTACGCTGTTGAGCGCGTATTCTGGCGGCCTCGAGTTCCGATTCGGATATCAGTCCTGATCTTGAGAGCCGCTCCGAACGCCGCAGGCTTCGCTCCGCTTGTTCGTGTGCCGCCTGCGTCGCGGTCAGACGTGCCTTTGTTGCCGTCCAATCCGCGGCATACTGCTCGGCTACAGGACCGGCGCGAAATTTCTCGTGGTCAAGCTTGATCCGGGCCTCGGCCAACTGGCTGCGCGCAGCGGATGCGACGGCTCGTGCCTTCTCCAGGTCAGCCCGGAAGGGCCGGTCATCCAGAACGACGAGAACATTACCGACCGCCACGGTGTCACCGGTTGACACGGCCACGCTGTCGATGCGGGCGGACAGGCGGCTCGATATCGTGACGAGGTTTCCGGATACGTAGGCGTCATCGGTGATGACGTGACTCAGATGGTAGCGAATCGTCGGGATGAGCAGAAGAGCTACAACAATGAAGAGCACGGCAAGACCACCGATGATCCGGCTCGTATTCATGCGTGTCTGGGTTGTGATTTTCGGGGCGTCCATGAGAGAAATCTAGAGGCAAGTTGGGAGACAGGCAAATCGGGAACTCGGGGGGTCTGGAGGAGCAGGCAGATTTGGGGGGAGCAAACCGGAATGACCGGTGGCAGATGACAAGTGACAAGAGCGAATCCTGTATAACCCGTGGGCGCTGGCCGCGGCGGGTGTTTTATTAGGGTAGGCTCAATAGGATCTGTTTCAACCCGTCTATTGAGGATATGCTGTATGCGGTTACATCTTGTTGGAAACTCGCACATTGATCCTGTCTGGCTGTGGGACAAATATGAAGGGATCGATGAAGTTCTGAACACGTTCCGGTCGGCGTGCGATCGGCTGGATGAGTTCCCGGAGCTCTGTTTCTCGGCCAGTTCTCTGCAGTTCTACCAGTGGTGTCTGGATTACGATCGTGGACTGTTCGATCGAATCAGGGAGCATGTCGAGGGAGGACGCTGGGAAATCACGGGTGGATGGTGGATCGAGCCGGACAGCAATCTGCCGCTCGAGGCCAGCGTGAAGAAACAGCACGCGGTATCGCAGCGGTTTATGGACCATCATTTTGGCGGCCTCACGACGGATGTGGCTTTCCTGCCCGACACGTTTGGCCATCCGGCATCTCTACCCAAGCTCCTGGCGGAGACAGGACAGAAGTACTTTGTCTTCTGCAGACCCGGTGCTCACGAAAAAGACGACCTGCCCGGAAACCTGTTCTACTGGGAATACGGTGGACACCGCGTTCTCGCATACCGGTTGAAGCATCATTACACGCAGTCGAAATCCACTGACGAATCCATTGTCTTCGAACGACTGAGCGATCCCGAGTATGACGAGCAGTCGGTCAACGGTTTCCTGTTTGGTGTCGGCAATCACGGTGGGGGACCCACGGTCGCGGAGATCGAGCTGTATCGGAAGTATATTGTCGGCAGACCTAAGAATGACGCGGGCTTTTCGACGTGTGCCGCGTTCTTCGCAGAAGCGGAGAAGACGCAGGACATCCCGACTTACAGCGGCGACCTGCATCGACACGCTGTCGGGTGTTATTCCGTGATGCGTGGTTTGAAGCAACAGATTCGGAGTTCCGAGCACGGCCTAGGGTTTGCCGAGCGCGCGATGCAGCAGGTGGATGGATCCACAGATTCCCTGGCGCCGCTCTGGCACAAGACGCTGTTCAACCAGTTTCACGACATCATGCCCGGAAGCTGCTCGCCTGCCGCAGCGGACATGGCGCGTGCCGAGATGGGTGGGGTCGACGACGGCTGGCGGACACTTGCGTATGAGTCGCTGAAGTCTCTCTCCGCCAACCGACCCGTCACGTGTGAGGAGGGAGAGTTCCGTATCTTCAACACCCTGCCGTATGAGGTCAGGGCTCCGCTGAGCGTCGAATCGTTTCAGTATTTCGTACCGGACGCCGAGTTCAGGGACGCTCAAGGTTCGCAGATCGAGATTCAGGAGGCGACCCCAAGTGTAAGGTGCAACAATCGCCGATGGGTGTTTGTCGACACGTTACCTGCGAGGGGGTTCAAGACATACGCCTTCCACAATGAGGGTCCGAAGCAGCCTCGGGGATTCTCTACTGCCCACTTCGTTGAAGGCGACCAAATCGCAAGCAACGCGTTTGCCGTCACGGGGTCAGGCACCGTGACTCGTGCGGACGGCAATCCGCTTCTGCCGGATCCGAGGTTCCTCGTTCTGAATGATGCTTCTGACACGTGGGGGCACGGTGTCGTCAGGTATAACGATGTGATCGGCGCATTTTCCCTTGTGTCTGCAGCTGTTTGTACGGGGCCGGTCGTAGAGCAGGCGTTCCAGAAGTGGACCTTCGAGCGCTCCCACATCGATGCTGTATACACACTCTACCGGGACCTATCGTGGATCGACCTGGATCTTGCCATCAACTGGGCAGAGGATCGACGCATCCTGAAGATGGAAATCTCACCGGAAGGATACGGCGAGGATGTGTATACCGTGCAGGGACCCGGAGGATCAATCGATCGTCCTGCGGATGGGAGCGAGCAGCCGCTTCACCACTGGGTTGGGCTGCGCGGTGGAGATGGCGCCTTCGGGGTTGTTCAGGATGGGGCATTCGCGTGCGATTGCTCGGGCGGGCGTCTTCGGATCAACCTCGTTCGTTCCAGTATCTACGGGTATCACGATCCCAATGTTCTGGATCCGCTTGACCCACAGCAGCTCACGGATCAAGGTTTGCACCACTTTCGGTTCCGTTACTTCTTCGACCGAGAACTGGATCCGACGAGAATGAACTGCCGCGTTGAAACCATGCTGGAGCCTTTTATGGTTATCCGGGAGAGCGGCAGCCCATCGACGCCGAATAGATGAGAGGGTAGAGAATCATGCCGCCAGCGAAAGATCAGATGACCTCACTCGAACGGACACGCGCCGTCGTGGCGGGTAAGCCGGTAGATCGTCTTCCTGTGCAACCGATGATGATGACATTTGCTGGCAAGTACGCGGGCATCCCCTTCGGCGAATACTGTCGCGACGGAGCCAAAATGGCGTCGGCGCAGCTGAAGACCTGGCAGGATTTCGGCACTGACATCCTGCTCACCTGCTCGGATCCCGCGCGGGAAGTCATCGATCTGGCCGGAGAAGACAGCGTCTGCTGGTATGACGACCAGCCACCGGCGATCGACGAGGAGAATGCCGCGCTCAAAGACAAGACGGCCTTACATAGGTTGAAGAAGCCGGACTTGACGGGTGATGGCCGAATGGCAGACCGAGTGCACGCGATTCGGATGCTGCGTCGAGAGGCCGGGCCGGGTGCCGTGGTCGTCGGATGGGTAGAAGGAGCACTCGCGCTGGCTGCCGAGCTGAGAGGGATCAACGGTCTCATGATGGACTTCTATGACGATCCCGATTTTGTGGACGAGCTTCTCGACTTCTGTGCTGACCTGGCCGTGGAATACGCTCGTGTTCAGGTCGATGCGGGTGCAGACAGCATAGGGATGAGTGATGCCGCTGCTTCCCTCATCGGCCCGAAATTCTACGACCGACACCTCTGGTCGAGACAAATGCGGATTCTGTCATCGATCCGAGAGACAGGCGCCATGAGCCGCGTGCATATGTGCGGCTGTACGGATAGCCTCCTGCCCCGTATGGGTGAGCTTCCTACGGATGTCTACGAGATCGATTTCATGACAGACCTGGTGAAGGCCCGCGAGGTGTTCGGGCTTGACCGGACGATCTGTGGGAACATCGACACACTGGATACGATGCTCCACGGAGAGGTCGGTGGTGTTCGCGATGCCGCCGCCTCCTGTCACGCAACGTGCGGGTCCTGCCACATTGTCGCTCCGGGGTGCGAGGTCGCTCCCGCGACACCGGTTGAGCACATTGCGGTGCTTGTGGATTACGCCAGGACGGCCATTTCTTCCGAGGATTGAGTCTGAGGTCATGCCGTATGCCGATACACTTCGCAGCAACACCCGCTGTACTGATATCACAAGGACGACGGACCTGCAATGTCCGAGATCATAGAACAGGAGAAGGAGATGGGTGTAGAGGATGTGAAGGCATTGAGAGAAGGATTCGCAAGCCGGTGCGAGCGGATGATCGAGGCTCAGCGGGGGGAGCCTTTCAAGAAGGCGCCGATCGACTACGACTGGAACGACCGCGGAAACTTTACGAGGAAATATGCGCATTCGGTAACGACGTTCGCGATGCAGGCGCTCCATCTGAACGAACAGGTTGATGTGGCGAACGAGGCCCTGCAGGAACTGTGTCAACATTATCTCGATAATCCGACAGATCTGCTCGAAGCGCACAGTTTCCATTGGTCGGGAGCACTCTACAATCGACTCTGGGCGTTCTTCGGAGAAACGGGCAGCGTCTCCCAGAATCGGTTGGATGAGAAGACACAGGCCCTTCTGCTGGACGTGATGTGGCACTGGGCCGAGAAGGCGTCCCCAGCCCTGGACCCGAGTACAGATCACATCTGGCGTTTTCCGAATTCAGAGAACCATCACGCAATGGGTATCGTGACGACGTGGGGTTTCTGCGATGTTCTGCGCAAGATACCGGCCTACTCGGATCAGCGCTTTGAGGACGATCGATCGGCAGGCGAGCACTACGATGCGTGGACCGCGTATTTCAAGGCCTACTTCAGGGTACGTGCCGGCAAGGGACAATCGGTAGAGATCGCGAGCAAGAGTTACAACGCCCATACGATTCAGATGTGGTACAACCTTGTGGATTTCGCGGAGGATCAGGATCTCAGGCATCTGGCGACCTGCTTCCTGGATCTGTATTGGGTGACCTGGGCGGAAGAACAGATGGATGGTGTCCGTGGTGGCGGTAAGACACGGATCTATCAGGGCCGGGCAAGTAGAACGGCATCGGGAGGGGGTGTTGAGGAGATGGCACAGCTCTACCTCAGCAGCTGCCTCGATGGGAAAATGAGTTCGCTTGCCTGGGTGACGACGACGAGCAGTTACCGGATGCCGGAAGAGGTGATGGCCCTGGCGCTTGAGGTAGATAAGCGGGGCGAGTATGAGGTCATCCAAAGATGTATGGGCCTGCGGGAGCCAGGATGGGAACGAATTCCGAATCACCCCGTTGTGCCGTTCGGCGTGAACGGATTGCGTGGCGATTTCGGAGGCTTTCTCCGGTATTCCTACTGCACACCCGATTTTGTTGTGGGTACGCTGATGGTCGAACCCCGCCCGAACAGCGACTGGACTGGAGTCGCTGCACAGAATCGGTGGCAGGGCGTGATTTTTCGCGGTGATCCCAACGCTGCGATCGTCCCAGAATGCCTGGCCGTGGATACGCATCTCAACATGAATTACCATGCAAATACGATGAACCAACACTGGTCGGTGCAGAAGAAGGGGACACTGATCACGCAGAAACTTGCCTGTCCCGAATTCAGTATCCAGACCGGGGACAGTCGTGTCTGGATTTCCAGTAGCGGGCTATCGGATCCCGTTGAGGCGAGTGGTTGGGTCATTGTCCAGGCGAGCGGAGCATACGCGGGAATCTACGTGGCAGATGGCGGGTATGTGTGGGATGATCCTCCGGAGGACGGGGCGGGACGCTGGTTGAGATGCAATAACGATCTCTCACCGATCGTGATCGAGGTATCGCGGAAGGAGAGCTTCGATGGTCTTCATGCCTTCCAGACTGCACTTCTATCCAGGACACCGTCTCTTGAGGAAGGCGTTCTCAGGTATGAAGGTCTCGATCGCGATTCGTTCGTATTTTACTCAGATTACGGATCGCTGCCAGAAATAGACGGTACGTCCATCGATCTGACCCCAGACAAGGTCTACGACAGCCCGCACGTGCAGTCCGATTGGGATAGCGGCGTCGTGACTGTCTCGTATGGTGAAAGTAAACGCGAGCTGAATTTTACTATTTGAGCTGTTTGTGGGTTGTTTTTGTATAAATATTGGACAATATGTGTATATGAACATATTAGAATATGATCACGACAAGAGTGGCCAGAATGTGCTGAAACACGTCATAGACTTTATTGCGGCGCAGCTGATATGGGAAGATGGCCGTATGGTGGAAGTTCCTGCACGGCCAGAGGGAGAGTCCAGGTCGCTGGTGATGGGGAAGATACACGACAAACTCTGGGCTGCCGTCATCACCCACCAAAATGACAGAATCAGGGCTATTTCTGTCAGGAGAGCGCGCTTGGAGGAAGTGAGGATATATGAAGAGTGAGGAATTCGATCGGAGATTCGACGAGGGGGAGGACATATCCGACCATCTCGATCTTAGTCAACTGAGAAGACCTAACTTTGAGTCAAAGCGTGTCAATGTCGACTTCCCCGCCTAGATGGTTGCGTCTTTGGATCGGGAAGCAAAACGTCTTGGCGTGACGAGGCAATCGATTATCAAGGTTTGGATCGCTGATCGACTGGAGCACGCAAAGAGCTGATCAACCAGAGCATCAGGATGAGAGGGAACGGCGTCTGCGAATGCCGTTCCTTTTTCGTTTGTGGGAGTGAGTGAACGGCCCTATCAAATCCTCGGATCACTCTCCGGAAGATCGTGTCAACTGCAAGCGACGACTGAGGTCTGTGATGGAAACAGTGAAATGGGGAATCATCGGATGCGGTAATGTCTGCGAGGTAAAGAATGGGCCCGGACTGTACAAGGCCGACCACTCCGAACTGGTCGCCGTGATGCGACGGGATGGTGCTGCGGCGGGGGACTACGCGGAACGTCACGGTGTCGCGCGATTTTACGATGACGCGCAGAAGCTGATCGACGACGACGAGGTGAACGTGATCTACGTGGCGACGCCGCCATCCACGCACTGTGAATATGCACTTGCGGTGGCGGCAGCTGGCAAACCGTGTGTTGTCGAAAAACCGATGGGATGCAGCACGAGTGAGTGTGAGCAGATGGTCGATGCGTTCAAATCGAAGGGCATCCCTCTGTTCGTCCAGTTCTACAGACGGGCCCTTCCTCGGTTCCTGAAGGTCAGAGAGCTGCTGAGCGAGGAGAAGATCGGACGGCTTACGAGCGTTCACATCGTGCACTATGGTCGTCTGGCCACGGGAGAAAGCGCATCGGGCTGGCGATACGATCCCGACATTGCAGGCGCAGGTCAGTTCTTCGATCTGGCATCTCATGGGATGGACATCCTCGATTATCTCGTGGGCCCGGTGAAGGTAGCTACCGGACACGCACTCAACACAGGCGGCAGCTACACAGCCGAAGATGTGACAGTGATGAGTTTCCTGTTCGAGAACAACGTGGCAGGCACTGGTGTGTGGAACTTCAACTCAGACCACGGGGACGATACGATGACGTTCACTGGGTCAAAGGGACAGATTCAGTGCCCGGTGTTCAGTGACACGAACGTCGAGATTCGGATGGCCGATGGAGAATCACAGTCTATCGAGGCACCGAATCCACAGCACGTCGGACAGCCCTTGCAGGAGACGATTATCGCTCAACTCCGGGGAGAGGGAACGTGCGAATCGACAGGTGAGAGTGGATTGAGGACTCAGCGCGTTCTCGATGCCTGTGTGAAGTCGTTCTACGAAAGGTAGTCCTGAGACGACGGCGTTGATCAGAAGAAGAGGGGATGGGAGGTAAGGCAGGGAATAGGCAAATAGGCAGGTAGGCAAATCGGGGAAGACTAGACCGCTGTGTCAGCTTCTGGCCGATTGCCGCCTTCCTAGCCTTATACGGTGACCAGTAGAAAGCCCGGTTCTCCCACTAAGAAAGGGTTCGGCCACACATGATCATCGAATGGAACGCACATATGTTCAGCTCGGATGTGGGGACGTATCCGTTTCATCCAGAGGCAGCCTATCATCCGAACACAGATCTGATGGTAGTGGATCCCTTGAAGGTGTATCGGGAACGTATGTCCGAGGAAGGGATCGATCGGGCGGTTCTGGTTCACCCTGAGCCGTATGGGGATGACCATCGGTTGGCTCTGGCGTGCCAGGAGAGAGAACCGGATCTGGTGCGGATTACGAGTCTGTTCTATCCGAAGGATCCGGATGCGGTCAGCAAGCTCGGTGATCTGGTAGCAAGACAGCCGAAGGTGATCTCGACGCGGTTTCACGCGCATCGAGGGAAGGAGCAATATCTGGATGCGTTCTCGGATCCGAACGTGATCGCGATCTGGGAGAAGGCGATCGACTTGAGGCTGATCGTCGAGCTGCACATCGGGCCGGACTACGCGAGCCAGGTGGGAGCCGTAATCGCAGGCCATCCGGAGACAGTGGTGCTGATCGATCATCTGGCGGAACCGCACAAGGGAGATGCCGTCGAGTTCGCGAATGTGCTGGAGTTGGCTCACTTCGATCACGTGTACATGAAGCTGTCCGGACTGAACCACTTCAAGACGGACGCGCCGCTATACGAGAGTGCGAAGCCGTTTACGAAGCGGGTCGTGGACGCCTTCGGGCCCGATCGGCTGGTATGGGGGAGCGGTCTCCCGAAGATCGTAGATGTGCATATGGCGGGGTACAGCGAAGAGGACCGTATAAAGGTAAAGGGCGGGAATCTGGCGCGGATCATTGACTGGGGGTAGGGGGGAGTTCAAGATGAACAGGGGTGTTCCAGATCAAGTCGTCATCCTGAGGCGCAGCCGAAGGATCTCTACCCGATCAGGCCCATCTCGTCAAAGTCTACCGGATGAGCCAGAATTCACCTCGGCCGCGCTCGGTGCAGGCGCCGGGATCTTTCGTTTCACTCAGGATGACGGTGGTTATGAAGAGGACGATGTTTCCAACGCTGAAGCACTATGATCAAGACCATCTGGATCGGATTGCGATGCCGATCGGGGGAATCGGAACCGGCACTGTTTCGCTGGGTGGAAGAGGAGATCTGCGCGATTGGGAGGTGATGAACCGACCCGGTAAGGGATTCGTTCCCACGTATGGTCACAGACGAGTCGGGCCGTTCTTTGCCCTTTATGCCAAACGTGCAGGTGAGGATGCCGTGACACGCGCGCTTGAGGGCCCCGTGAGCGAGGCTCTGTTCGAAGGTGCGACCGGGGGCTCGGCAGTGAATCACGGACTCCCCCGTTTCGCGGACTGTTCATTTGACACGGCATACCCGTTCGGCAGAACGAATCTTGCCGACCCGGACGTTCCGCTGGGCGTGAAGGTGGAAGCATTCAACCCGCTGATTCCGGGGAATCCGGACGACAGCGGTCTTCCGATCGCTGTTCTCAGGTTCGTACTCACAAATAAAGGCAGGAAACGAGTCACCGCCTCGGTTTGTGGATCGGTCCCAAATTTTATCGGCAATGACGGTGTGGATACGTTGGCGAAGAGAAACCGTAACCGATTTCGAACATCCAGATCGATACGCGGTATCCGTATGGACTCGCCTGGTGTCGACAAAGGTGCGGCCACGTGGGGTACGATGGCACTTGCCACGACCGCGAAGTCCGGGATCACCCATCGTATCGCGTGGAAGAAGGCCGGGTGGGGGACATCGCTGCTGGAGTTCTGGGATGACTTCTCAGCGGATGGTCGGCTCACGCCGCAGCGATCATCCGGCGAGGACGCACCGATGGCTTCACTTGCAATCAGGACTGTCGTACCGGCGAAGTCACAGAAGACTATCACCTTTCTTGTGGGTTGGCACTTCCCCAACCGATATACCTGGTCTCCATCAGACGATACCTGCTGTGAAGCCGATCGAATCGGGAACTACTACACCACCCGGTTCCGAGACGCTTGGGATGCTGCAGAGACCACGGCGCGCCGATTGCGATCGCTAGAATTAAAGACTGCGGAGTTTGTGAGCGCGTTCTGCGATACCGATCTCCCCGAATCTGTCAAAGAGGCGGCTCTGTTCAACGTGAGCACGCTCAGAACCCAGACCTGTTTCCAGACACCCGACGGCCGCCTGTACGGTTGGGAAGGATATCACGATCACACGGGCTGCTGTATGGGATCGTGCACACACGTCTGGAACTACGAGCAGACGGTTGCCTTTCTGTTTGGAGATCTTGCCCGATCGATGCGAGATGTGGAGTTCTGCCACGCAACGCGCGAAGATGGAATGATGAGCTTCCGGACGCATCTGCCGCTTGGTCGTGCCGGAGATTTTGGCAAGGCAGCCGCGGATGGTCAGATGGGGTGTGTGGCGAAGGCCTACCGGGATTGGCAGCTTTCCGGGGACGATTCGTTTCTGGAAAGTGTATGGCCGAACGTTCGGAAAGCCGTCGAGTTCTGCTGGGTTGACGGCGGGTGGGATAGCGACCGCGACGGGGTGATGGAAGGCTGCCAGCACAACACAATGGATGTCGAGTATTACGGTCCCAACCCGCAGATGCAGCTCTGGTATCTCTGTGCGCTTCGCGCGGCGGAGGAGATGGCCTGGTATCTCGGGGAGACCGATTTCGCGACGAAATGCCGCGAGCTGTACGAGAGAGGACGGGCGTGGACAGACGCCAATCTCTTCAATGGTGAATACTACGAGCATGAGGTACGTACACCTCGACGTACACGAGATATGGCACCGAGTCTTCGACTCCACATGGGCGCTGCAAAGGTGATGCAGCCTGATTACCAGCTTGGGAATGGGTGTCTTGTCGATCAACTGGTGGGGCAGTTCATGGCCCACGTCTGCGGTCTGGGCTATCTCGTGAAGCCCTCACACGTGCGCAGGACTCTGCGCAGCATCACGAAGTACAATCGTCGTGATGGGTTTATCGATCACTTCAACTGCATGCGCAGCTATGCGATGGGTGACGAGTCTGCGCTCCTGATGGCAAGCTATCCGAGAGGACGTCCGGACAACCCGTTTCCCTACTTTACGGAGGTGATGACGGGGTTCGAGTATACTGCTGCGATCGGGATGCTCTACGAGGGGCAGGATGCTGCGGGTCTTCGTGCGATCGATGACATCCGGTCACGATATGACGGGGCGAAGCGGAGCCCGTTCGACGAGGCGGAATGTGGCCATCACTACGCGCGGGCGATGATCGCGTGGGCGGCCCACCTGGCGATCACCGGGTTTCATTACTCGGCAGTGGATGAGGTGATGACTTTTGCGGCTAAACCCGGCCGGTGGTTCTGGTCGAACGGGTCGGCGTGGGGGCAGGTGAGGGTCGAGGAAGGGCGAGACGGGTTGTGTGTTGCGCTCAAGACGCTGTCGGGACAGCTGCGTCTGAAGAGGTTCGTACTGACAGGCCTGGGGCACCATGACTTCAAGCGGAAGACCGGTAGTGGTGCTAAGAAGGAGCTGTTATTCCAGATCAAAAATCGGAGTTAGGGGGGATCCGGGAGGCAGTGTAGAGGCGATCCAGGTTCAAAGAGAGAAGGAGCGTTCCAGGGACGACCCTTGATTCAGAGTCACATGAGGCGTCCTCGAGTGCCTGTTCAAAATGACTGAGGAGTAGTGGGTGAGTGGTGTGATGGTGAAGACGGGATGGGTGGCGAGGGTACCGTTCTTCTACGGTTGGGTGATGCTTCCGGTGACGATGGTTGTGTTGATGGCGACGACACCGGGGCAGACGTTCGGGGTGTCGACGTTCAGTCCCTATCTGCTGCGAGAGTTCGGATTCTCACAGAGCGAGCTGACTGGCGCGTATATGCTCAGGACGCTGCTGGCCTCGATTCCGATGGTCTATATCGGTGCGCTGAATGGATCGCTACGGGCCTTGCAGGGAGCTCGCCGGTGTGGTGACGTTCTTTGGTCTTGCCTGTATGGGGATGTCGCAAACCCAGGGACAGGTAACGGTCTTCTTCGGGTTCCTCTTTCTGCGTATGCTTGGCCAGGGCGCGGTGAGCTTCCTGGGCGGCAATGCTCTGGCGATGTGGTTCAATCGCAAGCTGGGTTTTACCAGCGGAATCATGAATCTGGGAGAGGCGTTTGCCGTGGGTGTCTTTCCTACGGCGAACCTTGTGCTGATTCACACCATCGGCTGGCGAAGCGCCTATGCCACGCTGGGTGTGGTCATCTGAGTGCTGATCCTGCCAATGCTGGCCCTGGTATTCCGTAATCGACCCGAAGAGATCGGCCAGCTGGTGGATGGCGAGTCGAATGCGGATCACGCGGACTCAGGTGTTGTGGAAACCAGCCCATTTCGCGACCACAGTCTGAGGGAGGCATTGAGGGCCTGGCAATACTGGATCATGGTGACTGCATCTGCGCTTCCGTCGATGATCATCACGGGCATTCATTTCCACACCGTGCAGATCTATCTCGACCACGGGGTGCAGGAGTTCGACGCTGCGGCGATGTTCTCGACGTATGCCAAGTCGCTGTCTGTGATCAAGCTGCTGGGAGGTGTCCTGGCGGGATCGTGTTGCTGATGCAGGTGTCGGATACGTGGACGTCGAATGTGTTTTCGGCGGTGGCGGCGACAGCCTGGGTAAGGTACTGTGGGCGCACGCATCTGGGGAAGATCAGAGGAGGATTGACAACAGTGGGCGTGGAGGCTTCGAGTGCGGGACCGTTTGTGATGGGTGCGGGGTACGATCAGTTTGGCGGATATCATGAAGTTTTCTGGGTGTTTCTGGTGGTTACGGTGCCGATGATCGGGGTGTCGCTGTGGGCGACGGAACCGGAGAAGACTTACAGGGACAACTGACCAATGACAATTGACAAGAGCGTGTTGCGGGGATGGTCCAGATTGGCGAGAAATCCTTCGCTTCGCTCGGGATGACGGGATGACTGACGAGATCACGAATGTGATAGAGACTCTACGGCCATACACGGGTGAAGTGCCGGTTGGGGCGCCGCCGGAGATTCTGCCGTGGGAACCGGATGACAAATGGGCTCTGGATGGTGCGGCACGACGGGCATTGGCGGCAATACTGGAAGGCGCAGGCGCCTCGTCGGAGACGTATGCGATCGCGGATTATCTGCTGACGTTCAACAGTCCCGGTTATAAGGGGAGGTTTCACCCCTCTGCTGAAGATGGTGACGGGCTGCTTCTGAACGGGACGGCGTTGGCGCTTTACGGGTATCTGTTCGCGGATCACCCGGAGGCCGAACTGTGGCGGATCGCGGGGTGTGCGAGACTGGCGTCGGTTGTGCATATGCGAAAGGCCGCATTGGAGAACCAGGTGTCGGCAGACTGTGTGCAAACGGTGTGCCGTGTGGCCAGGCAGTTGGAGATGCCGATCCTTGCGGATCTGCTCACGCTTCAGGAACGGATGTGGGGTCAGTTTGTCGATCACAGCTGGTCGGAGCGTCTCTACACGTCCGCCGATCAGTATCCGGAGCACATGATCGATCCCATAGACGCGTCAGCTGTCGGAAATCTGATGCGTGGGCGCGGGTGGCAGAAGGATGCGGCGACTCCGGATTTCCTTATGCAGGCGGATCTCGAGGATGCGGACGGAATGTGCGACAATCTGATGACGCTCAGGGCTCACATGCTTTTACGACATCAGTTTGGTGACGAGATCGACTGGAATCTGCGTCTCTTCGACGACGTTGAATCAACGGTCAGCTTGAACGCTCAGCCGTTTATCCGAAATCTGGTGTCTGCCTACGAGTCGACAGGAGATGACAAGTATCCTGAGACTGCTGCACGACTGCTGCGATCCTGGTACGGCCTGTGTCCGGTGCCGAATCATTGGCATCGGCAAGGTCCGTGGCGCACGCTGGAAGTCGGGAACCGTCAGTGCAACGTGTGGCCGGCGGCAATGGCTGTCCTGGGTGAGCACGATGCGTTTGACGAGGACCTGCACGCGATGCTGGCGCGGTCTCGGCTGGATCATATCCGGTATGCGCTGTCATTCTGCGGCGGAGCGAATAACTGGTATCAGGTTGAGGCATCAGGGATGGCGTGCGCCGCGCTGTTCTCTCCTGAACTGAGGCAGTCAGAGGCAGCCCGCCGTGTGGCGATGCGACGGTTGAAGTGGATTAACAGTTTCGCCTACTACGACGATGGGTTTCAGTTCGAGCTGACGCACGGCTACCACGTTTTCCCGAGTTCGTCCCTATTCGCTGTCGTTCAGACGGCCAAAGCGCGTGGCGTGAACCTGCCCGATGACTTCACCTCACTGGTGGAGAGGGCGCATGAGATGTATCTGTTTTCCGCCCAGCCCGATCACCTGCTCCCCACGTTCAACGACTGCAATCCGAACCCGACGGATCCAGCGGGTCTGCTGGGTGCGGCCGCCGCCGCATTCGATCGAGATGATTTTCGTTGGGGCGCGACCCACGGCGCCGAAGGGACGGCACCCGATCACTGCTCGCACGCCTGGCCAGACGCAGGACTGTACGTCATGCGAGACAAGTGGGGTCCCGACGGTCAGCATTTGTTCTTCGACGGTGCTGCCTGGGGTGCGTCGCATCAGCACGAAGACAAGCTCACGTTCTCTCTCTACAGCAACGGTCGTCTGCTCATCGGCGATCCGAATATCTACAGCTATGCAGCGACTGAACTGACGCACTACTTCAAGTCATCCCGAGCACACAATGTGGTTATGGTGGACGGCAAAGGCCAGATTCGGCGCTACGATGCCGATGCGAAGCTTTCGACAAGAGGAAGTAACGAGTGGGTCAGTGAGGAACAGTTCGACTTCGTAAGCAGTGAATACTGTGAACCTTTTGGGCTGAATCTCTTCAAGGCGAAAGAAGTGCCCGAGCTGGATGAATCGATTACGCACAGACGGTCGATCTTCTACGTGAAGGGCAAATACTGGATTCTGTGTGATCTTCTGGAAGGTGAAGGCGCAGAGCAGCACCAGTTCGAGCAGTTATTTCACCCGGGGCCCATTTACGATGGGTCCGCGGACATCCCCATGCTGGTCGGAGGCCTGGCGACGGACAACAACGTGATTCGTACGACTGATGAAGGTCTCGGGAACCTGGCGATCGTACCCGTAGATCGGGGTCCTCTGACGATCTTGGCCCGAAAGGGTGAGACGAATCCTGCAGCCGGGTGGTATGGCGTGCTCGGCGAGTTTCCTGCGTGGGAGGTCTCGTGTGAATCTT
>CAYYGZ010000008.1:29956-30673 GCA_964471275.1 uncultured bacterium
GGATGCGGTGATGTTTCCGATGAAAGCGGGTTCACAGGAGCACCCGGTTGCCGAGAGGTTATACACCGATGCAACAATGACCGCCTTTGAGATCATCGGCGCGGGGGTGAACGATGTGTTTATCCTGTGTGAGCCGGGATGTCCTGAGGTCGCGGTGGATGACATCGTGTTCAAGGGAAGGGCGCTGCTGGTCAGGAGAGGCGTAGAGGCTGAAGTGATGAGTGTGGGAGCGGAGCAGGTGGAGATCGGGGGTATCGACCAACTACCAAAGACAAATGACAAGTGACCCGATAAGACCTTTTGCACCACATCCGTTTCAGTAGAATCAGGACCCAGGAGATCGAGGATCGGTGAACTTTCAGTCACGACACGAACCCGTTAGCGGACATCCGGATGCTCCCGTGCGCATGGTCAGGAATAGCCTGGCGGACATACCTTCCTTCGGGCTTCCGGATGGATATACGATCCGTTGGTTTGCACCGGGAGACGAAGCCCACTGGCTGCGCATCCACAGGGCGTGCGAGGGCTACGGCGAGTTGAAAGCCAGTTTGTTTGCGGATCAATATGGGAGTGACCCGGAGGCGCTGTCGAACCGAGTTGCCTTTGTCTGTCGTGCAGATGGGTGGCCCGTGTCGACGAACACCGCTTGGATGAATGACTGGAACGGGCAGCACTGGGGACGCGTTCACTGGGTGGCGACATCGCGAGAGGAACAGG
>CAYYGZ010000008.1:30683-39367 GCA_964471275.1 uncultured bacterium
AAGGGGCTGTCCAAGCCGTTGATGAAGGCAATCTGCGAGCGTCTGCGAGAACTGGGTCACGACAGGGCGTATCTGACGACGAATACACTACGTGTTCGGGCAATTGCGCTTTACGCGGTCTTCGGGTTCAAGGCATATTGGGAGACAGAGAAGGAGAAGGCGGCCTGGGCGGGTTTGCGTCTGCGAATGAGGGAGCTCGGCAAGTCCGTAGAGGCAGTTTAGTGAACGCGTATTCCTGGATTTCTGAAGGAAGTGTAGATGAGACGAGCCAGATTGCTGAGTGTCGCTTTCCCAAAGGGCGGATACAAGTCCGTTGAGGAGAATCGGAAGCAGATCGTCGAGCATCTGCTGAAGACGGAGGAGTACAAGCCGGATTTTGTCTGCTTTACGGAGGTTGCGAGAGAACTCGGTACGGCTGACGACGATCCTGCCTGGGAGGGAGAACCTATTCCTGGCGAGACAACGATCGAGATCGGGAGGATTGCGAAGGAGATCGGATCACACGTGGTCGTCGGGATGCACGAAAGAATTGACGGAGATGCCTACAATGCGGCTGTGCTGATCGGGCGGGATGGCGACGTGATTGGACGATACCATAAGGTTCAGCCGACGGTCAGTGAGATGGAGAGGAAGGGGGTCAGACCGGGTGAGACCGGGATGACGTTCGATACAGATCTGGGCAAGGTCGGTATGCTCGTCTGTTTTGATCTCAAGTTCCCTGAAGTGGCGATGTCATTGGCACGCAATCAGGCGCGTGTAGCCTTCTTTCCGAGTATGTTCCACGGGGGGATGCGGCACCAATCGGTGACTCGTGACTATGGGATGTTTCTGGTTGTCAGCCAGGCGCACGAGAGCGTGATCGTGGATATGTGCGGCCGCCGGTTGGCGTGGCAGGGATATGGTGAGCCCTTGGTGGATCAGGGCCAATTGGCGCCCTTTGCGTTTGCTGAGGTGAACCTCGATTGCAAAGCCTATCATCTCGATTTCAATCAGGCAAAGCTGGGAGATATCCAGTCGAAGTATGGCTCGGGTGTACAGTTCGAGATTATGCGACCGGAGGCGACCTTTGTGATGTCTTCCCTGATGGAGGATGTCTGCGTGGAAGACATAGAAGCGGAGTTCGAGCTGGAAGATATGTGGTCCTACTATGATCGATCGAGAGGGGTCGCGGCTGAAGGTCGGTCGGGAATTCTCGCCTAGGCAGGTCGACACCGCGAATTGGTTGTGAGCACCGTGTGTCGTGAAGCATACAGTCTTTTGGGAGTGTCAATGGATCCAGCAAGGATAGGTGTCATCGGTTGTGGTGTGATCGGATCAGAGCATATCAAAGCGGCAGACGCCAGCGACAGGGTGGACCTGGTTGCGGTTGCTGATCTCAAAGAGGATCTGGCAAAGGAGAAGGCGCTTTCTTTCGATGTTCGAAAGATGTATGTCGAGGGACTGGATCTGTTGGAGGATGACTCGATCGAGGGTGTCGTTCTGGCGATGCCTGCCGTGCAGAGACGCATTCTGGCGCTGAAAGCCTTCGAACGAGGCATTCACGTGCTTGTAGAGAAACCGGCCGGGATGGACGCGAATGAGGTGCGTGAACTAATCGATGCACGTGGCGATCTGATCGCCGGATGCTGCTCAAGCCGTTTCCGGTTTCCTGCGTCCGCCAATGCGGTGGCCGATTTTGTCGCGAGTGGTGCTCTTGGCGATCTGCGTGTGGTTCATTGCCGAGCGCTGCGACCGGGCGGTCCGCCGCCGGAGAAGGATCCACCGGTCTGGCGACTGCGTCGGGACCTGAATGGCGGCGGGATCATGTCGAACTGGGGTTGCTACGACCTCGATTACTTGCTGGGTATCACGGGTTGGACTCTCAAGCCTAAAACGGTCCTCGGTCAGAAGTGGGGCGTTCCACCCCGCTTCCACGCCCTGGCGGACCCGAGCTCCAATGCGGAAACACACCTGGTGGCGACAATCCTGTGCGAGGGTGACGTTGCCATCCACTACGAGCGGGGCGAAATGATGGCGAGCAGTCCGCGGCTGACGTGGCAGGTTGTCGGTGCGGACGGGTCTCTGGATCTGGAGATGGTTAAGGGAGAAAAGAAGATCGAGTTCCACAAGGCGATTTCTGAGGCAGGTGTGGTCACGGAGACACTCTGGGAGGGCTCGGAAGACACGGGTAAGATCCACGGTGGACCGATTCGAGATTTTGCGACAGCGATTCGGGAAGGACGTCAGCCGAAGACAAGCCTTGAGAATGCCCTCGTGGTGCAGCAGATTACGGATGCGATCTATGCGTCTGCGGAGCGCGGGCAGGCGGTGGAAATCAATGACACATGACAAGTGACCAACTGAACGGTCTGCTTTGGCGGCTTTTCTTGGTACATGGAAGAGGATAGGTGAAGGATGAGTGAAACGGTTGAGTTGTTTGATGGGGAGACGTTAATGGGGTGGGGGAGCACCGGGAATCCTGAAAGTTGGGAAGTCAAAGACGGGTGTATCCATTGCAAGGCGTTGAAGGGAAGGAATCTCTTTACCGAACGGCACGACTTCAGAGATTTTGAAATGTCGCTGAGTTTCAAACACGACGAGAGTGCAAACAGTGGCGTGTTCTTTCGGTGGACCGATCTCAGGGAGCCCGTTCAGACGGGCATTGAGATCCAGATTCTCGACACGTACGGACGTGAGCCGGAAACAACGCATTGCAGCGGTGCCTTGTATGATTGTTTGGCGCCGGTCAGGAATACGTGTAAACCAGCTGGGGAATGGAACAGGATGGTCCTGACTGCAGAAGGTTCCGATATCACGGTGGTGATGAACGACGAGCCCACACTGAAGGCAGATCTGAGTCAGTGGACGGTCGCCGGTCAAAACCCCGACGGTACACCGAACAAGTTCAAGAGACCGTTTTGCGAAATGATGGAGCCCGGGCACATCGGGCTGCAGGATCACGGTGGGAATATCTGGTTCAAGAACCTGGTGCTCGAGCTGCCTTGATTCACGAGGAGAGGGAGTGACAGAACGTGAGCCACAGGTAGAAAGAGCAGAAACCGAAGGACGGGCGGGTCGTCAGTTCATGGCGATCCGCTTTCTCGTACCCTTGCCGATCGTGATCTGTGCAATCTTCTATTTCACGAGTCCGAGGTTTAGCTCGATGGCCAACGAGGGAGTCAGGCTTCTCGTCGCCGGCGATGTGCAAGCCCTCCGGGATGATGTCGGCGAGCCACCCATTGTAGAAGGGACCGTTCAGGAAACCGAAGAATAGACCGCACCCGAGAAGCACGATGACGGCGAGGACTCGATTCTCTACGAGGTAGAGCGGGATCAGTATGATGGAAAAGCGCATCAGCATTTCCAGCAATCCCGCGAGCATGACGAATCGCTTGGGTTTTTTCCGACGATTGAAGATCGGGGAGGAGAGGATCTGGGCGAGGCTGGTGAAAGATGCGATCGAGACGAATTACGCGATTTCAGCCTCGGTCGCGCCGAGCCACAGTGCGTAACCGGTGAAGGTGGCGACGCCGATACCGACGACACGTCCCCACGCGCCCCAGAAGGTGCTGGAGATGATGAATGCACGCAGTGCGCGCGCCGTTTGCCGGTTGGATAGATCGTATGAGGAGGACCTGGCGTCTTCCGACGCCGAGGTGTCTGATGACACGTTATCTACTTTCCTGCCTGGAGATACGCCGTGAGCTGTTCCTTGCTCAAGTCTTTGATTCCGAGCGCCTCTACACCGCGTGCCGCCGCCCAGCCGTCGAATCCGATTACGATGGAGCCAATATCGACAAAGGCGTCCATCGTGGGTGTGTCCACCCCATATTGGGATCCGATCGAACTCCAGGCGGCGAGTCCAAAGGGAATGTCCTCTGTGAGCCAACGTGTTTGCAGGCTGCCGGGGGCTTTGAGGGCGGTCAACATGCGGCTGCCGTTGATGGTGGCCCAGAGATCGCCCTTGGGTCCGAAACCGGCGGTGTGGAAGGCTTCGTTCGCTGGTATCAGGTCATAACCCAGGGCTGAGCCTACGGCCCGGCGCTCGTCGTCGACTTTCATGATGACGTTGGCGACCGTTTTCGTGATCCCTTCATCATAGAAATAGAACTCGCCTCTGGATCGCTCCACCCGGCCCGCGTTCATGAGCAGGCCTGCCGGATGGACGACGGGATTCATCGCACTGAGACCGCACGCGACAACGTCGGGATATGTTTGCACGCCCGGGAAGAGTTCGTCCAGACGCTTCCTTACCTGCTCGGTTTGACTTGTGGGCATGACGCCCAGTCCCAGCCCCGTGACCGTGCCCCAGATCGTCGCCGTGTCGGGCTCCGTTTTCCGACAAACGTAGGGGGCGGTGTCGACCTCCGCGAGGACCGGCAATGTCGCTCCCATATCACGGAGACTTTTCGCCCAAGCCAGCGTCCCGATATTGCCGGGCACGAGGACGATCGTGTGGTCGACCGTAACGTGCGGGGCACACGATTCGATGAAAGGTCCGTGTGCGTAGGAAGGCACGATGACGAGTATGAGATCGCTTGCCTGGAGTGCCTCTGAGATGTCGGCAGTGAGTCTGTGGATTCGGGCAGGGCCGGTTTCAGCTACGCCAAGCAAGTTGATTTCGTGCGTATCCCGAATGGGTTCGAGAGTATGCTCGAAAGATGGGATTTCCCACAGGGTCACTTCGTGGCCTTGGAGCGTCAGATTTGCGGCAACCGAGAACGCGGTGTTGCCGCCGCCAAGGATGGTGACTGAATCAGACATAGGTATTGAGGGTTTCTGGTAGAGGAATGAGGATTGAGAGTCGGAAGTCCCGATTCGAATTTAGAGCTCGAAAGCCAGAGTCAGACCTCGGGTTGGGACATGCGCTGAGATGGTGTGTCAGCTATACCTGGCAATTGAGGCAACTGTGGCGTCCGAGACTTCTATGAGATCCGCAGGCGCGATGAGAATCTGGACACCACGCAGACCGGCACTGATGCTGATGACATCGTGCAATTCGCACATTTCGTCGATGAACAGACGATAGGGTTTCTTCGTTCCGAGTGGGGAACATCCCCCGCGGACATAGCCTGTCAGTTTCTGCAGATCGGCGATTGGGGCAAGGTCCGCTTTCTTGTTGCCAGATTGAGCTGCCAATGCCTTGAGATCAAGCTCAGCGTCTGCGGGGATACAGGCAAGCACAATCTCTTTCTGAACGATCTGGACGACAAGAGTCTTGTAAACACATTCGACGGGGAGGTCCAGCTTGGCTGCGGCAGTTGTCGCGCTGAGATCGGATTTCTCGACGGCGTAGGCTTGGAGAGTTCGTACGGGATTCCGGCGCTGTCGAGGATCCGGGCGGCGTTGGTTCTGGGGATGTTGGGCACGGGGTGGGCCGAGATGGGGTGACAGCAGACGTTAAGTCTGCGGTTACGGGCATGTCGCCAATATAGAAGCTGGCATCCGGTGAAACAATGGAAAGGGATTGCAGATTACGACAGGACTGCGACGAGGAGTACGAGAAGAAGCCCAAACGAAAACTCCCATCTCAGTTTCAGCCGGTTTGAGAAGAACCGGGGTACATCCCAAACCAGCGTCGACCGTGATGAGAGGTTTCGTATGAGCAATGCTTGCTTTCGCAACTGGCGTGCCATCGTATTCGTGATTGGCAGAAATTCATTACGGTCTGGTAGAAACGTTGTCTAATGGTCTCTTCTGAGATGCGTAGGTAGTGAGGATGATCCCGTTCTCAGGAAGGATGACCTGCTGCGCTTGTATTGGATCTCACTCTTTCGACAGACTCGATTAGCTATCCTACCTTCCACGTGACACCAATGAAAAAGCTCCGGGAGGCCAATATCACGGGGCACAAGAGCTGCATCAGTCAGGAAGCGTTTAGCCGTCGGCGGCCTGATCGCGGCCCAGCATCTGGAATACCTTCTCCACAAGACCCTTGTGGTCAAATGGTTTTGCCAGGAACCCGTTGACACCCAACTTGATTGCACGTACGACTTCCTCCTCCTCCTCCACGACAAGGATGCGGATGTCCTTCGTGCTCGGCGCTTTTTGGGGTGTGTTCTCTTCAGCCATAGTTTTTCCAAATCGCGAACAAAATGTGCGTTCAGGAAGGGCCCGTGTCAAAGGAAACTCCAACTCGCCGTGACCTTGTTCGGTGGCAAAGGGCGGGCTATATTGCCCGCCCTTGGATGATGTATCCGGGACGGAATGATTCTGGCAGAGACGTGTAACGTTCTGTGCAAACACAAGTTGTGATGATCGCTGAGCCATCGCGGTTCAGGACAGGGAAATGGGAGCGTTTGTGGATCGTATAGACCCGCTGCTGTCGTCTGACATGTTTGTCGGTATTGACGGGATTGCTCATCTGTGTACGGGTGGGGAGGGGCCCTGGTTTCGGTCGCAGGAGAAGGTGTATCGTCAGTTTTCCGAGTGGAAAAGCGCGGGACACGACGGGCGTGACGAGATCTATCGCGTCGGGGATGCGTGTCGAGTGAAGATGGGACAGCTCTGGGGCGTGTCGGGCAACAGGATCGCCTTCATGCAGGCCGCTGCGGAGGGTATGGGGTGGCTGTCACGCGGTCTGGACTGGCGCGAAGGGGACAATGTCGTCACGACGAATCTCGAATTCCCATCCGTTGCCTACGCGTGGAAACATCTGGAGTCGATGGGTGTTGAAATCCGGATGGTTCCGCACAAGAACTGGACGGTGGATGAGGGGGATCTGATCGAAGCTATCGATGCCCGGACCCGTGTTCTGGCGATCAGCCACGTCAGCTTCTACACGGGGCAGACACACGACCTTGTGAGGCTTTCCGATGCCGCACGAAAGAAAGGCTGCCTGTTCGCTCTGGATGCGACGCATTCCGCGGGTGTGATTCGAGTCCCCGCTGCCCTCACGGATCTGACGGTGAGCAGCGCCTACAAATGGCTGTTGACGACGCACGGCACCGCCCCCTGTTATGTGAGCGAGGAAGCCGAGTCCCAGATCGCAACAACGTGCTTCGGCTGGCACAACCTCAATGTCTGGCCCAAGCAGGAGGCGGAACGCCACGCTACGGTCGATGAACTGCCGATGCCAGAGCGGATGGAACCCGGTAATCCATCGATGCAGGTGATTATGCATCTCGACCATTCGGTAGGGATTCTGCTGAATCTGGGTGTGGATCGAATCGAGAAGCACGCACGTGACCTCGCGGGCTACGCGAGCGACGGGATCGAGGGACTTGGGTTCAAGCTGATGTCGGCGGACGATAGAGAGTCACGCTCCGGGAACACGACGTTCAGGATCGAGAATGCGGAAGACGTCGTTGCCGAGATGAAGAAGAAGCATATCCTGCTGTGGGGTGAGTTTGGCCGGATACGCGTGTCGACCCACGCACACAACGGAACAGAAGATCTGGATCGGCTGTTTGATGCTTTGAGAGAATACGTTTAGCGGGGAGCACAAAACGCAATGCGAGAGACCAAGAGGGGCGAGCTATGATGAAACTTGGATGTATGTCGCTGAGCTATAAGGATCAATTCCGAGACGGGAAGATCGATCTCGAAGGGTTTATCGACAAAGCGTACGAGATGCGGCTGGACGGGATCGATATCCACACGCGCGCGTTCGCCTCCACGGAGCCGGACTACCTGAGAGACATCCGTTTGCGATGTCTGAAGCGGGGATTGGCGATCTCGTATATCGGTGTGAGCAACAATTTCGGGAAACCGCAGGAGGAATTGCCGGATGTCGTTCAGGATGTGAAGGACTGGGTCGACATCGCAGATTTCATGGGGATCCCGATGGTGCGCGTTTTTGCAGCGTGGGTACCGGAGGGTGAGACGGAAGAGCGGGTGTGGGAACGTCTGATGCCGTGTATGGAAGAGGTGGCCGCCTACGGTCAGCACAAGGGCGTGGTGCTCGGATTGCACAACCACAATCATGGATGCATCACGGGGACGGGAAAAGAGGTTCTGCGGATTCTGGACGGCGTGGATAATCCGTATCTGTCGCACATTCTGGATACAGGACAGTATCTGGGGTCGCCCGGATCGTCCGGCCAGAGGGGGAAGGAAGATCCGGCCTTGAATTTCTACGGAAGCATCGAAGAGACGGCTCCCAGGGCCGTTCACGTAAGGGCGAAGATCTACCGGATTGCGACTGGCGAAGAGGCATGGCTCGACTATCCGCGTATCTTCGGTATCCTGAAAGGCGTCGACTACAACGGGTGGGTGTCGATGGTGTATGAAGGGCAGGATGAAGAAGAGGAAGAGACCGCAGTGCCGAAGGCGATTTCGTATCTGCGCCGATTTGTACCCGGTACGTGATCCGCAGACGGTAGAGGGGATCTTCACGGCCGCCGAAATTCGCCACAGGTCTCCTAGATTCCTGTGGTCTCGTCATCGACGCGTCACAGGCACAGCGGCCGACGTGAGCGAGAGAGATCCGGAAAAGCAAGTCAGGAATGCGTTCAAAATGCAAAGCTCAGAATCCAGAACCCAGAACGAAGGCGGGTAGCACAGTGGCGATTGCACGAGACATAGAAGTAACACCCGAAGAGCAACCGGATCGGATTACCAAACGGTCGGTTGTCCTGGGGATCATAACCGCAGCGCTGATGTCGTATTCCGGAAATCTGCTGGAACTGGTGCTGCACGCGGGATCGATCGTGAAATCGAGCTATCCTGTGGCCCTGATCCTTTGGTTCTGTATCTGGATTATT
>CAYYGZ010000008.1:39377-39654 GCA_964471275.1 uncultured bacterium
GCTCGGTGTCATTCGCCCGGCCTGGATGCTGACGCGTATCGAGCTGATGGTCATCTTCGGGACCATCTGGATCGCGGGGATGATGCCCGGTGTCGGATGGATGGGGTATCTGATCGGGGCGCTGCCGGCACCCCATTTCTTCGCGACACCAGAAAACCGCTGGGAAGAGCTCTTCTTCGATCAGCTCCCGATGTGGGCATTCCCGAACCCGACTGCCGAGATCATGGATCGGTTCTATTTCGGGCTTCACGAAGGTGAGTCTGTCCCGTGGGGCTCG
>CAYYGZ010000009.1:0-3859 GCA_964471275.1 uncultured bacterium
TGTAACGCTTCCTTGCCAGGATGACCCCTTTCTATGTCCCATATCATACTTTAAAACGGGTACATTCTAGGGGGCAGGTCACATAAACCCGTAGATCTGGGTGTTCTGGGGGATGTCGTGAGCAGAACGATGGGAGAGACCTGAGAGAAATGTCGCAGGCTCAACTCCTATCGCCCAACCATACGTAACAGGGGGTTACGACAATGATGTCGTAGCCCCTTTCTGTTCAGGTCGAAGCGAGATTGACATCACACGGCACAAAGCGGTTCTTGCCATCGTATCAATCCTGGCACGTCAATCCTGATCATAAACGCTCAGCCACGGGTAAAGTTCTCTCAATGTATTCCAAAGTCGTGAAAGCGGTTGCGATCCTCCTCATTGTGCTTGTCACTCGTTTCAACGCAAGTGCTGCAGAGAAGCCGAACATTGTCTTCATCCTCTCTGACGATGTGGGCATTGGCGACATCAAGTGCTACTACGAGACTTCGAAGGTAACCACGCCGAATATCGATAAACTGGCATCGGAAGGGATGCGATTCAACCAGGCCTATGCACCGGGCGCAGTTTGCTCGCCTTCGCGTTATGCTCTGCTCACGGGCGCCTACCCTTGTCGTGGACCTTTGCGGGACAAGCCGGCCAGATATCACACTCCGTTGACGATCAGCCGGGACAGGCAGAGCTGGCCGCAGTTCATGCAGGGGCAGGGGTACAAAACCGCGCACATCGGTAAGTGGCACTTGGGCTTTGGTGATTCGACGATTGCGAACTGGGCCGGCGAGATCAAGCCCGGCGCACCCGAGGTCGGCTTCGACTATCATCTGGGGCTTCCGACGAATCACAGCGATGGCTTCAAAACTTACGTGGAAAACCACGGGTTGCTCTGGCTGAAGGACAGTGTGACCCACCTGCCTGGCAAGCCCAAGAGAGAAGACCTGACGCAGATCCGCTACGATGACGAGGTGGATTCCACGCTTACGAACAAAGCGATCGAGTTTATGAGAACGAATCGCGAGGACCCGTTCTTCATCTACCTGGCACTTGTTGCGACGCACACGCACATCACACCGCACGAGCGATTCCGCGGCACGAGCGAGATTGGGCAACTCGGAGACTATGTAAACGAACTGGACTACCACGTAGGGGAGATCATGGAGGCGCTCGAGGAACTCGGGTTGACCGACAATACGATACTGGTCTTCTCGAGCGACAATGGCGGGCAGCGTAATGATGTCCGTAACGCGGGCAAGAACCTGAATCTGCGAAGTGATACTCACGATGTCTCCGTGAAAGCAAAGACTGCGAAGACCGATGCACGTGAGAAGTTCGGACATCGTACGAATGGCGAGCTACGTGGCTACAAGGGCAGCAATTACGAAGGTGGTTTTCGGGTTCCGTTTATCGTGCGTTGGCCGGGGAGAATAGCAGAAGGGACCGAGTCTGATCAGGTTGTGACGCTTGCTGACATGTTTGCGACGAGTGCTGGTCTGCTCGGTGAAGAGTTGCCTGACTCGGCAGGAGGAGACTCCTTTGACATCAGCCCCGTTCTGTTGGGCAAGGATGCGGGTGAGCCCACACCCAGAACGGCCATACTGCAGACCGGTCATGGTCTCCTGTCCTTCAGGGATGGGGATTGGAAGCTTTGTTTCACTGAGAGGCCTGAATGGACTGGCCAGAGCGTGAAGTTCCAGGAGGCTCCCTATGAGCTCTACAACCTTGCCGATGACCCGTTCGAGGAAGACAACCTGGCGGCGACGATGCCAGAACGCGTGTCCGATATGGAGAGCAGCCTGATGGGTCTGATCGAGAAGGGGAGCACGCGCTAGGTGTGTAGGCCTGTAAGTGTTTGCCAGGACATCGTAAGGGGCATCGCATCGGCCTGCAAAAATAAGAAGGGGGTTACGGCAATGGCGCCGTAGCCCTCTTTCTACGGGATATCTGCCAGTGTCCGTACCAATCGGGATGGATGTAGGATATCTTCGGCGATTCTACGGTGTCTCCCGGAGATCCTGATCGTTGTCCTCGGTGCGGCTAGTCTTTGGATCTGCTTGCCCCCCCCGTTTTGGGGTACTTTCCTCCTTCCGAAGTCTTCTGCGTCTCACGTCTCTTGCGTGACGTATCTGGAGCAACCGGGTGACCATACCTGTAGGCATTCAATCTCCTCCCAGTAAACGACATCCAAAGGATCCGGACTTAATACCGTGTATTATACCTGGTATTGAGTCCGGATCCTTTGGATGAAGAAGTGGCAGCGGTGGCGGGAGTTGGACCCGGCCGCTGGCTTTCGCCGATGCTCGCGCTTGTCTTGTCGAATCGCGTCTACGCCTCTCCCGTCATCCTGCTTGCACTCACGAGCTGTCATCTTGGGACCGACCGTTTCCAATAGCAGCAACCGCACTCTCTCGAGACGCCTCAGGATCTTCTCGACGCGAGGGCGCAGAGCACTATCGCTCGGTATGGCAAGACTGAGCAACTGAACCTTGCCCTGCGCCACGGTCATCACATTGTTGATCTTGTGGATTCGATAGATCTTCTCGTCGTCGCCCAATCTTGTCTCTCGCCTCAACGTTATCTCGGTCCTCTATCCCGCTTCCTTGCCGCTTCAGTAGCATAATGCGAAGGGGCAGGACAGACGTCTAACAGCCGTTCGCCTACCCCGTGGGGCGAAACAAGGCGGAATGATGCTCCACAAATGCCACACGAACGGTGTCAGGCTTCTTCCTCGAGCCGGATCTGCCCGATTCGCAGACCTTGTTGTGCCCGATACACAACTGCAAATGGCGCCGAATACTGTATACTATCCAGCTGTCGCACCTGATCCAGCAATCACGCCTTTAGGGAGATGACCGACTATGCTGACAGCTGTGCAGATTGAGGAATACAGGGAGCAAGGGTATCTGTCAGTGCCGGCCGTGTTGTCAGAGACCGAGGTGTTGAGGCTGCGGGAGGTAACAGACGCGTTTGTCGAGAAGTCACGCGGAGTGTCTGAGCACACGGATGTGTTTGACCTCGAGCCCGGACACTCGCCCGAAGATCCCAAGCTGCGCCGGTTGAAGGATCCTGTTGTACAGCACGAAGTGTATCGCGCAGCGTTGCATCACGACAGGATTCTCAGAATCGTCTCTCAGTTGATCGGGTATGGCTTGAGATACAATGGCACGAAGCTGAACATGAAGCAGCCCGGCTATGGGAGCCCGGTCGAATGGCATCAAGACTGGGCATTCTACCCGCACACGAATGACGACCTGCTCGCGGTGGGTGTCGCGATCGACGATATCACCGATGAGAATGGCCCGCTGATGGTCATTCCCGGGTCACACAAGGGACCGGTCTACGATCACCACCAGGATGGGCGCTTCTGCGGGGCGGTAACGGATTCCGAGTTCAGCGCGGAGGATGCCGTTCCCGTTCGGGTGAAGGCAGGTGGTATCTCTATCCATCACGTCCGTATCCTTCACGGATCCGTGGCGAATGTCTCGCCCTTACCGCGTCGGTTGTTGCTGTTTATGTTCTGCGCGATCGATGCCTGGCCGTTGAAAGGTATTTTAGACTACGAGGCATTCAACGACACAATCGTGCGCGGTGAGCCCTTGAATGTTCCTCGTCTAACGGACGTGCCCGTGCGTATGCCGTTGCCTCCACCCGAGAAGTCGGGGTCGATCTATGAGTCCCAAACGGTATTGAAGACATCGACATTCCGCCCGTGATCAGGGAACGGAGTAACGGCTTCTTGAGGTCGAGCCCTCAACTCGGATCACTCCAGCTTTCAGGTGAGGCTGGGCAAACTGGACACGGTTTCAGTGGCGAGGCCTGTATCTGGCTCACTGCCGCGACCCGATTTTGTATAACTTAACTACTGATG
>CAYYGZ010000009.1:3869-16119 GCA_964471275.1 uncultured bacterium
CGTTATATCCTGCGCGTTGAGTGTCCTGACGCCAAAGGACTCGTTTACCGGATTACCCAGGTCGTCTACGAGCACGATCTCAATATTGTGGCGAATGGAGAGTTCGTCGACGTCAAGCGCTCCCGGTTCTATCTACGAGCCGAACTGGATGGCGAGTGTGATCTTGAGGCGATGTCTGACGAACTAAGGAAAGCTCTGTCGACCGATGCGTCGATAGATCTGGGTGTTTCGCGAATCAAGGACATCGTCTTGCTTGCGACGCGGGATACGCACTGTCTGGGTGACCTCCTTTTGCGTCACGCGTCGGATGAATTCGATGCACGAATACAGGCGGTCATCAGCAACCGTCCGGAACTGCGCGACCTCGTGCGTCGGTTTGACGTTCCCTTCCACTGTGTGCCGCACGAAGATGTCGCGCGTGATACACACGAGGAACAGGTCCTGGAGGTTGTGGCGGGCTATTCTTGCGACTACGTGGTGCTGGCCAAGTACATGCGTATACTCAGCGCCTCGTTTGTTGCTCGTTTTCTCGGTCGGATGGTCAATATCCACCACTCCTTCCTGCCCGCTTTTATCGGCGCCAATCCTTACGGCCAGGCGTTTCGACGTGGCGTAAAGATCATTGGGGCCACGGCGCACTTCGTTACGGACGATCTCGACGAGGGCCCGATCATCGCCCAGAATGTGATCCCGATCGATCATACCCACTCCGCAGCGGACATGGCCCAGGCCGGTCGGGATGTAGAAAAGACCGTGTTGGCGCGGGCGTTGAAGCTGGTGTTCGAGGATCGGGTCTTCATCAGCGGTAATCGCACGATCATTTTCGATTAGCCTCAACTGGAAAATGGATGACCACCAAGAACACCAGGAGTGAACCCCTGGCGTAGTCTCGCTGATGTGAGGTCAGAGGCGTCACCGTTTCTCCGTGACTTCGAAGAAGGTTCCGGAGGAGACCGTATCGAGAAGCCGGATTCAGGTTAGTCGGTTGCTTTGACCGGGTTCTCGATACGCCCCGCGCTGCGCGGGCCTACTCGAACACATGGGGGCCTAACATCTCGCTGTCAGCACGTCCCGTCCCAGGCAGAATAGACGCGGCATTTACCGATCAGAGTTCGGAGGAAGTACAATGGCAACAGAATCACTCGAACAGAAACTGAAAGCGTGGAAGACCCCGGTTGAGATGATGCAGAACGCACAGACCGGCCCCTACATCTTCCCGATCTCTCCGGAGTACAGCAACTGGCGTGACGAGCAGGAGGCGTGGTGCCAGACGGCCGTCCTCTTCGATCTCTCCAAGCACATGACGGACATCTACTTTGAGGGACCGGATTTGATGCGTCTGCTGTCCGATTTCGCGGTGAACAGTTTCAAGACATTCGCACCCAACAAGGCGAAGCAGATCGTCTGTTGTAGCGAAGAGGGCTATGTGATAGGTGACGCGATTCTGTTCGGTCTCGCCGAAAACAAGGTCAATATCAGCGGCCGTCCATCTGTCCCGAACTGGATCGCCTACAACGCTGAAACCGGTGACTACGATGTTACCGTTTCACGCGATAACCGGTCCGTTCAGAACGAAGCCCAGCGCAGAACCTATCGTTATCAGGTGCAAGGGCCGACTGCCGGCGCAATCCTCGAAGCCGCAACGGATGGCACAATCCCGCACATCAAGTTCTTCAACATCCGTGAAATCACAATAGCCGGGAAGAAAGTGAGCGCGCTGAATCACGGTATGGCTCGGACACAAGGGCTGGAGGTGTGGGGACCGGCTGAGGACAGTGAGGCCGTGCGTGCGGCGCTCGTCGAGGCGGGTAGGGAGCACGGTCTGAGAGAGGTGGGCGCACGTGCATACTCAACCGTTTCGCCAGAATCCGGTTGGATACCATCTCCTATGCCCGCGCTCTACTCGGATTCGATGAAGGCCTATCGGGAATGGCTGCCTGCGGATGGTTTCGAGGGGAGCCTGTCACTCGGCGGAAGTTTCTATTCCGACAACATCGAGGACTACTACCAGACGCCGTGGGATCTGGGGTATGGGATGCACATTAAGTTTGACCACGATTTTCTGGGAAGAGCGGCGCTCGAGAAGATTGCGGATCAGCCGCATAGACAGAAAGTATGGCTGGTGTGGAACGACGAGGATGCGATTCGCATCATGGCCAGCGCGTTCGGCGTCGGTGATCGCTACAAGCATCTGGAGGCGCCGGGCTCACATTACGCCGCCTGCCCTTTCGACAGGGTTCTGCAGAACGGTAGGCTGATCGGTCTTTCTACATACAGCTGCTTTACGGTCAACGTTGGCTCCTGGTTCTCGCTGGCGATGGTGGATGAAGCGCAGGCAGTGGACGGGGGAGAGGTGACGGTCGTCTGGGGAGAAGAAGATGGTGGTACTGCCAAGCCGGTGGTGGAGCGTCACCTTCAGACCGAAGTCCGTGCGATCATTCACACCTCGCGCCCGATCGACCAGTAGTTCGGGTCTGTCAGGGAGACACGATTCCGTGGCCGTGCCTGCACGAGTTTATAGCAATAACCACACATCCGTGGATCTACAGACCGCCCACTCCTTCAGCGATTGCACTGACTGCTGTCGAGGTGTGGCTTTCTACACCTACTTGTGAGATGCTCGGTGAGGGTCCGGGCTATTTCAACGTGCTGAAGAACCAGATCTCGTCGGGAAGGATCGCCGGTCCGATGGTTCACGATGCTGCGTATCGCAGCTCTGTGTATTCACCACGACGTGCAGACCTTCTGGACCGCTGACCGTGATTTCTCGCGATTCGCCTCGCTCAAAACGCACAATCCACTGGTGATGGTTCCATAGCCATCTCTGAGAATTGACCACGTCTCCCCCAAAACCTTGTCCCATCTCTGAGCTCAAGGCCCTGCTTCCGCAGTGCATGCTCCAGGATCGCGTGCGCATCCAGCGTCGGCTAAAGCGACGTCGGCGCCTCGATGCGAAGGAGATCGAGCGATACCTGAAGCAGGCACGGAACTCGGCCCGTGTACTCGAGAAGCGTCGCAAGCATCGTCCTCTTCCCACTTATCCTCCCGACCTCCCGATAACCGACCGCAAGGATGAGATCCTCGCCGCGATCAAGGCCAATCCTGTCGTCATCATCGCAGGTGAGACCGGATCGGGGAAGAGTACGCAGCTTCCCAAGATTTGTCTGGAGGCCGGTATGGGTCAGGATGCCCGGATCGGGGTCACTCAGCCGCGTCGCGTCGCCGCTCTCTCCATCGCCCGCCGGATCGCCGAGGAGCTGGATGTCACCTATGGTCGTGACATCGGGAGCAAGATTCGATTCCGCGATCAGACGGCACCCGAGACGTGCATCAAGGTAATGACGGATGGGATGCTGCTGGCGGAGACGCAGACCGACGCGGACCTGCTCGAATACGACACGATCATCGTCGATGAAGCCCACGAGCGCAGCCTCAACATCGATTTTCTTCTCGGCTATCTGCGGCTGCTGCGTCGCAAGCGACCGGAGCTGAAGGTTGTCATCACGTCCGCGACCATCGATACCGAGACGTTCTCGAAAGCATTCGACGGTGCGCCGATCATCGAAGTGTCCGGTCGGATGTTCCCGGTCGAGGTGCGCTACTGGCCGCTCGATGAGTTGATGCAGGATCGTGGCGACTATACATACATAGATGCCACCATCGATGCTGCCGCGAAGATCTTGGAGGAATCGCAGCAGGGCGATTTGCTCGTGTTCATGCCTTCCGAGCGTGATATACGCGAGACCCGCGAGCGACTGGAGGGCAGAAAGCTGCGTGGCGTAGAGATCCTCCCGCTCTTTGGTCGCCTGGCCGCCTCGGAGCAACAGCGAATCTTCTCGCCCGGCGATAATCGCCGGGTTGTGGTCGCAACGAATATTGCCGAGACTTCACTCACCATCCCCCGTATCCGCTACGTGATCGATGCGGGTCTGGCTCGCCTGTCGCGCTACAACCCACGCACCCACACGCAGCGCCTGCCGATCGAAGCGATTTCGCAGAGCAGCGCCAGGCAGAGAGAGGGTCGATGCGGCCGTGTCTCCGACGGTATCTGTGTCCGGCTGTATTCGGAGCAGGACTTCCTCTCACGCCCGGAGTACACACAACCCGAGATTCAGCGCGCCAATCTTGCCGAGGTCATCCTCCGAATGATCAATCTCAATCTGGGGGAGATTGAGGCCTTTCCGTTTATCGACCCGCCGTCCAAGCAAGCCATCGCGGGAGGCCTCCAGCTTCTGCGCGTGCTTAATGCGCTTGACGATGATCGAAAGCTCACGCGGACGGGTCGCGATATGGCGCGTCTGCCGATCGACCCCACTGTTTCCCGTATGCTGCTGCAGGCTCGCGAGGAACACGCGCTCACCGAGGTGCTCGTCATCGCCTCAGCGATCAGTGTGCAAGATCCGCGCGAACGTCCCCTGGAGAAGCAGGCCGAGGCCGATCAGATGCACCGGCAGTTTCACGACATCAACAGTGACTTCCTCGCCTATCTCAAGATCTGGAGAGCCTACCACAACCAGATGGAAAACAGCTCGCAGAACCAGTTGCGTAAATTCTGCAGGGCTCACTATCTCTCCTATATGCGTATGCGTGAGTGGCGGGACATCCACGCACAGATCAAGGAGAGCCTGCGCGAGATCAAGGGTTTCCGTTTCAACAACGAGCCAGCTGCGTATGATGCGATTCACAGATCGGTTATCACTGGTCTGCTCTCGAGCGTGGCGAAAAAGACCGAGGGCAATATCTACCAGGCCGCGCGCAATCGGGAAGTGATGCTGTTCCCCGGATCGGGGCTTTTCCAACGTGACCGAAACAGACGCAAAGAAGGGCCCGAGGGAGACGGGCGAAACAAGGACAAGACTCCGGGGTGGATCGTGGCTGCTGAGATGGTCGAGACCTCACGCCTCTTTGCTCGAACGGTTGCTCGCGTACAGCCCGAATGGATCGAGGCGTTAGGAAGCCACCTCTACCGTGCCTCCTACGATCAGCCCTACTTCAACGCCCGTTCAGGTCGAGTGCTGGTCCGCGAGAAGCTCAATTTCTTCGGTTTGGAGTTGCTCACGCGGCGTATTCCCTACAATCGCATCGACGCGGATGGGGCAACTGAGATCTTCATTCGTGAGGCACTGGTGCCCGGCGCGGTGCGTACATCACACGGGTTTCTCGAGCGGAATGCGCGTCTCTGCCAGAAACTGGAAACGTGGCAATCCCGGACGAACAGCGCGCGAGCGGCCGGCGTCGACGTCGAGCAGGCCGCCTGTAAATTCTACGCCGAGCGCCTTGTAGGCGTCTCCTCTCTGCACGATCTCAATCGCTTTCTCAAGGACAAACCAGACGGCTACCTGCTCATGGAGGAGGAGGATCTTCTGGGTGCATCGTGCTCTGCGTTCGATGAGGAAGCCTTCCCCGACGCATTCGATTTCGACGGAAAAGAACTGGCATTGCGCTACGCCTATCGCCCGGGTCAGGACGAGGACGGTCTCACGCTCGCCGTTCCCTACAAGCTGATTCAGGCAGTCGATCCCGAGGTGCTCGAATGGCTGGTCCCGGGTCTGCTCCAGGAGAAGGTGACCTTTCTGCTGCGCTCCTTGCCCAAATCGATTCGCAAGGAACTGGTGCCGATACCCGACAAGGCAAAGGCAATCGCCTCCGAACTCAAACGAACGCATCCGACTTTTCTCGAGTCGCTCCAGGATCACGTCTACCAACGCTACCGGGTGCCGATTCGCTCGTCAGACTGGAACATTGAGGACCTACCCGAGCATCTACGAATGCGTATCGAAGTCCAGGGTACCGATGAGAGGCCTTTGGCGGCGGGAAGAGATCTGAGACAGCTGACTCAGAAGCTGGAGCAGCACGATACGCCGGCCGAGCTAGACGCCTGGCAGGAAGCAGCTCAGGAATGGGATTGCGAGGTGACCACGTGGGATTTCGGTGAACTGCCCGAGCAGGTTGAGGTGACTCGGGTGGGGGGTGTACCGATCTATGGTTGGCCGTGTCTGGTCCGGGAGAATACGCAGGTCTTCCTCCGGCTCTGCAAGAGCCGACCCGAGGCTGAAGCACGCTCACGCGATGGATTCTACGGCATCTGTGCGCTCGCACTCAGCGACGAGATGACCTGGCTGAAACGCGAGCTCAAGGATCTTGCGAGATTCAAGGATCTACACAAGGTGAGCCCCCAGGAGTTGCGGCAGCAAGCCTTGGTGCATCTCGAGCAGTATCTCTTCCGACGCGAGAAGATTCTACCGCTTCGCAAGCGGGATTACGAGGAGGCGATCAAGCTTGCTCAGACTCAGTTGTTCGGACTTGCGCCGCGTTTTATGTCACAGATCGACGGGCTGTTCAAGGCCCGAAGCGATATCCTGCTTTCCGGCCTTACCTATGGTGAGTTGGATCAGGATCTCAATCGTCTATTGCCGGATGACTTCCTGGTTCACGTTCCCTACGAACAGCTTGACCACCTGCACCGCTATCTGAAGACGGTCCGGCTGCGTGCTGAACGGGCCAAAACCGACCCACGGAAGGACGCACAGAAAGCAGAGCTTGTCCGTGTGTATCAGCGGCAGTTCGAGCAACTCGCGTCGGAAGACAGTTCACCAGAACGGGTCGTTTCGATCGGAGAATTACGGTGGATGCTGGAGGAGTATCGTGTTTCGGTCTTTGCCCAGGAGCTGGGCACGGCCCAGCCGATCTCATCCAAGCGTCTGGACAAGAAGATCGACCTGATCCGGAAAACCCGGTGATCAACCTAGGTCACCCAGCAGGTTCATTCACTCAGCCATCCTGATACGTCGAACTCCCACCAAGCCCCCCCTCACTAATTATCAGGACTTCCATCGCTCCTTCCGCCAATTCGTGCTTCACAGATCTACCCGATCTGCTCTCTTGGCAGCTAACCCCCGTGCCACACTACGTTTCGGGTATTTCCGCAGAGCCGCGATTTGTCATTCAGACCTATGAATGCTTGTGGCAAAGATTTCGGGTGCGCATACTCTACGTGTCAAATTAGCAGGTTTGTTCGCGAGTTTCTGATACTGAGGGATACCAGGGGGTTGGATGTATATGAACGTGAAGGGGCGTCCGGGCGAGGCGTGGGAGAAGATGATGCGTGGGACGCGGGAGGTTTCGCGATTGGTGGCGTGGGTCACGCTTGTCTGGACGGCAGCCGTGGGCCCGGCGGCATCGGAGGGAACGACACTTCGACTGGCGACAACAACAAGTACATATGAGACAGGGCTGCTCGATCACATTCTGCCCCTCTTCGAGAAGAATCGCCACGCGACTGTTCACGTTATTTCGGTAGGCACGGGCAAGGCGCTTGAGATCGCTCGTGGTGGAGATGTCGACGCAATACTTGTCCACGCTCGGGAAGCTGAAGACCGGTTTGTTGCGCAGGGGTACGGTGTCAATCGACGTGACGTGATGGTGAACGACTTCCTCATCCTGGGACCCGAATCGGATCCCGCCCAGATCCGAGCGACAGAGGATGCGGGTCAGGCGTTGGCGAAGATCAGCGCGGGCGCCCACACGTTCGTGTCTCGAGGCGACGATTCAGGCACACACAAGAAGGAACGTGCACTGTGGGAGGCAACTGGCACGACGCCGAAGGGGTCGTGGTATCTGGAAGCAGGACAGGGGATGAGCGCCACCTTGCGCGTGGCGGACGAGAAGGATGCGTATGTGCTCGTCGACCGTGCTACTTATCTGTTTCACCGTGCCAGCTTGAGACTGCAGAAGGCGGTCGAGAATGATCCGCGTCTTCTGAACCCATATGGTGTCATCGCGGTGAGCCCGTATCGCTATCCTCACGCGCGGTATGGTCTCGCCATGTCATTGATCGGCTGGCTGACGAGTCCCCAGTGCCAGGCCATGATCGGTGCGTTTCGCAAAGACGGTCATCAACTCTTCCATCCTAGTGCCGCCGGGCCGGCGGAGTAACCGATCGTGTCATCCGGGAACGAGCATATGGGGTATCTTGGAGAGGGGCTGGCACAGGCTCTCCGTCTGATTCTGGCCTTTGACCGGGAGTTCGCGGCCATCGTGGCCGTGTCTCTCGAGGTGGCGTTTACGTCTACTGCACTGGCAACGACCGCGGCCGTACCTGTGGGCATCGCCCTCGCCGAGAGCCGCTTCCGTGGCCGACAGGCGATCATCACGCTCCTCAATACGCTCATGTCCTTGCCCACCGTTCTGGTCGGGCTCCTGGTCTTTTCCTTCGTCTCACGCCGGGGTCCTCTCGGGGATCTGGGTTTGCTGTACACCCAGTCTGCCATGGTGGCCGGGCAGGCGATGCTGGCCTTCCCGATCGTCGCCGGACTGGTGTTGGCCTCAGTGGTCAGCCTGGACCGGCGTGTCCGCGCGACAGCCGAATCGCTCGGTGCTGACGGGAGGCAGAGCTTCCGTCTTCTGCTGCGGGAAGCGCGCTTCGGGATTCTCTCTGCAGTCGTGGCCGGTTTTGGACGCGTGTTCGCCGAAGTGGGAGTTTCCATGATGCTCGGCGGGAACATCCGAGGATACACGCGAAATATCACCACGGCCATCGCACTGGAGACGAGCAAGGGAGATTTTGCTCTGGGAATTGCGCTCGGGCTGGTTCTGCTGGTTATGGCATTGGGTGTGAATGTGGCCCTTGGGCTGCTGCGGCGGCGAGAGGCCTGAAGTGTACGATCTGAATCAGATCACGTGCTCAAGGGACCAGTTCACTCTGCAGGTCGACCACTGCAGGCTGGAACGTGGTGTGACCTACGCGATTGTGGGGCCCAACAGCTCGGGCAAGACAACTTTCCTGGATCTGCTGGCACTACAGCGACCCTCGTCTGAAGGACGGCTTCGGTTCAACGGTCAAGCCGTGGACTGGGACAACCGGCGGACCCTTTTGGGTCAGCGCCGGCGTATCGCTTACCTGATGCAGAATCCCTATCTGTTCAGCACAAGTGTCGCTGGAAATATCGCCTACGGGCTCGAACTGCGTGGTCTCGATAGGCAGGAAATCGGTGACCGTGTGGACGCCATCGCTCAACGGCTGTCACTGGAAGATCTCCTCACCCGAAGTTCACACCGACTCTCGGGAGGCGAAGCCCAGCGTGTTGCATTGGCGCGAACTCTGGTGTTGGATGCGGATGTCTATCTGCTGGACGAGCCGACGAACAACGTGGATCGCCAGCACGTCCATCTGGTTGAGGATGTCATCCGAGAACTTAGCGCCGAGCGTGAAGTAACGGTGGCTCTTACGACACACGCTCACGAGCAGGCATATCGTCTATCTACCCATCACATCACGATCATAGATGGCAGGCTCAGCGACGTCGCCTATGAGAATGTGCTTGCCGGCACTCTCCGAGAGGAGACCGACGGCGTCAGGATCGTTTCCCTGACCGATGGCGGGGCGGAGTTTCTGGTATCAGAGGGCGCTGTTGGCCCGGTGACGCTCGCGATCGATCCCCAGAACCTGATCCTGTCCGCCTCGCATCTGGAGTCGAGTGCACTCAACAGCTTTGAGGGAACGGTGACTCGGGCGGAGGCACAAGGAGACTCGCTTCGGGTTTTTTTGGATGTCGGCGTACCATTGTGTGCTCTGGTTACGTCACGGTCTTTCGAAGGAATGGGTCTCAATGTCGGCCGTCGCGTGTGGGTGACGTTCAAGGCCACATCGGTCCGGGTTCTGTAGCGCGATAGCTGTGACTCTCTCGACAGGATCCCAGCCAGGTGAATCGAGAGTTGGTTTCTGTATGTCAACGGTCGTTGACGATGTGGACTGTTCGCATACATTATCAATCAACGTTGACGAAATGTATTGTGGGGCTCGAATGACTGACTCTGACGACTTCCTGAATCACAACATCAATCGTCTGATGCGAGACAAGACCGAGTGGTTCGGTGAGTGTATCAAGCGACGTTTGCCCAAACCATCTCAGTCCAAGTTCACGGATGCGGAGGCACTGATCTTCGCCACCATGCGGGGTAGGGAGCTGACCGTCTCAGAAATCGCTCGTCTGCGGGGTGTGAGCAGGCAGGCGATCCACCGCACAGTTTCCGGTCTGGTCGAACGGGGTTACCTGCAGCTCAAACCCGTTGACGGAAGCCGACGAGACAAGGCTGTGCTGATTACGTCGGCGGGTCATCGGGAACGGAAGAAGATCGGCGATGTCCTACGGGAGGTCGAGAAGGAGATCGCACAGAAGATCGGGAAGGAACGTCTGGAGATTTTGAGGGATATCCTTGCGGCGGATTGGACAATCAAGGGAGATGAGAGGTGAGAGGTGAGAGATGAGAGATGAGAGATTGGCTCTGGGAAGAGCACCGGACCACCGGAGCGCCACTGTCCTGATATTGGCCGCTTTGACGATTGTGTTTGTTGCGAGTGACCGTCTTGTGGCCGAGCAGCCGGTAATCGGTGCACGAGCTGTCGGAACACTCTTGGTGGACGACAATGTATACAAAGACCTGAACAAGAACGGCAGACTTGATACCTACGAGGATTGGCGTCAGCCTGTCACCAAGCGGATCGAAGACCTGGTGTCGCAGATGACGCCGGAAGAAAAAGCTGGCATGCTGTTGATCAATACCCTGAACGCAGATGTGGGAGGTGTGCTGCCCGATCGAGCACCTCTGTATATCGAAGTTGAGAGGATGACGCGTTTCGTGTTTCGGAATACCGTGACAGGATCACCCAAGGCCCCAAGCGGCGGAGGGTACCGCGGCGTCGATGTGACACCCTACGAAGCAGCACAGTTTATGAACGCCATTCAGGAGGTTGCGGAGTCGACACGTCTCGGCATACCGGCTTTGTTCAAATCGAACGCGAGGAATCACTTTACACACGACGCACGGGCGGGGATCAATGTTGCGGCAGGTTCGTTCTCTGCATGGCCGAAAGAAGCAGGACTTGCAGCTACACGTGACATGGATCTCGTCGCCGACTTCGCGAGGACAATGGCGAAGGAATGGACCGCGATCGGGCTGCGAGGGATGTACGGCTACATGGCCGATCTTGCTACGGAGCCCCGTTGGTATCGGATTCATGAGACGTTTACCGAAGATGCTGATCTGGCAGCAGAAATCGTGTCGACTCTCGTCAGGAACCTGCAAGGCGAGGCCCTTGGACCCGGCAAGGTCGCGTTGACCATGAAACACTTCCCGGGAGGCGGGCCGCAGGAAGGCGGTGCGGACCCCCACTACGAATTTGGTAAGCACCAGGCCTACCCTTCGAAGGGCTTCACTTATCATTTGAAGCCCTTCAAAGCAGCCATCGACGCCGGTGTTTCTTCCCTGATGCCGTATTACGGAATTCCCGTGGGGCAGAAGTATGAGCCGAATAACGTGGGGATGGCCTTCTCGAAAGGGATCCTTACCGATCTGCTCCGTGGCGAGCTCGACTACAAGGGATATATCAATTCAGACACGGGAATCATCGGGAGCCGCGCCTGGGGGCTGGAAAGCAAGAGTATCGATGAGCAGATTGTGATCGCCATCGAAGCGGGGACGGATGTGCTGTCCGGTTTCGACAAGAACAAGCAGATCCTCGGCCTTGTAGAGTCTGGCGCTCTATCAGAGAAGCGGCTTGATCTTTCCGTGGGGCGGCTCCTTCGTGAGCAGTTCGCGCTGGGGCTGTTCGAGAATCCGTATGTCGACGCTGATCGAGCAGGCTACCTTATCGGAAACCGATCGTTCCAGAGAAAGGCGGAAGAGGCGCAGCGGAAGTCGATTGTCGTTCTCAAAAAAGAGGAGGTTCTGCCGATTCGAATGCCCAAAGCCTTGTCGCCTGCACAACCTTTCGCGCCACAGCGGGTTCCGAATGATCGGGAAGAATCGGACATCGTTCGTCTGTATACGATGGGTATGAATGCTGCGATTCTGGGTGACGTGCGTTGGAACGGATATGTCGTTATGTCTGGTGATTTCGATCCAGAGAAGGGAGAGTCTCGGCCGACCGTACCCGAGGGCACTGATTACGCCATCCTACGCGTCAACGTCACCAACGAGGGTGCCCGTGGTGATCTCTTCTTCGGAGGGGCCAATCCAGATGAGCTCGACATTCTTGCGTTCTCTGACATGGCGGAGGCGGAATCGTGGAAGATCACGCCTTCACTCGCAGATATTCAGGCTGTCATGAGTGAGGTGGGCGCAGAGAAGACGATTCTCTCGATCTACTTCAGGCAACCGTTTGTTCTGGACGAGAAGAGTGGTCTGCTGGGCGCGGGCGGGATCCTGGCGACTTTTGGTGTGGGCGATGCTGCGATTCTCGATGTCCTGA
>CAYYGZ010000009.1:16129-38750 GCA_964471275.1 uncultured bacterium
TGTGAGTCGACGCTGGGCAACTCTGGTCCAAGAATCCATCGGGGAAACTGCCGTTTGCGTTGGCGAATCGTGCAGAAGCGATCACGACACAGGATTCTGATGCGCCGGGCTACGACAAGGAAGATACGCTATTCCCGTTTGGTCACGGGTTGAGCTATTGAGGCTGTGAGTAGTGAGTAGGCGAGGCAGCAGGATCGGAGACCGGAGAGCAAGATGAGACAGAGCAGCCGGAGGGATTTCATCAGAACCGTGGGGCTGGGCGCCGCTGCCAGCTCTGCCGGGTCAGATCTGTAGGCGTTTCAGGGAACCCGCTTGTCGTTTTTGTGATCATCAACCTGCTTCTTCTGTTTGTCGGGACGTTCATGGACATGACACCTGCCGTCCTGATCGTTACCCCGATATTCCTGCCCGTCGTTATTGGTCTGGATATGCATCCCGTTCACTTCGGGATCCTGATGATCGCCAACCTCTGTATTGGTCTCTGTACGCCGTCGGTCGGCACGTGCCTGTTCCTGGGATGCGGTGTTGGCGGGATCAGTATTGCCGAGGTGACGCGCACCGTGATCCCGTTCTTTGTTGCCGTGTTCGTGGCTCTGATGCTGATCACCTATTGGCCGGCCCTGACGATGATCCTACCGACTGCGTTGGGATTGGTATAGCGTACAGATACTACTCAATCGAACGTCCATTCGTGAAATGGTGATTGCGACAAAGCAGCCAAAAATATAGCTTTAGAGCTAAATCGAGCGGGATGTGTGATTGAGCGGTTTTTGGGAAGCAGTCACACTCGATGTTCGAGCCAGCAACCGATTCGGGCGGCCGATCGTGTGTCGAGCCCGATTTTTTTCTTGCTTTGGTCTAAGGAGGCAGGTGTGGCAGAAGTAAAAGCAACAAATGTCGTCTGGCACGAAGGGCACGTTGGAAGAGACAAGCGCGAGAGCCTGCTCCATCAGCAAGGCTGCTTGATCTGGTTGACCGGTCTGCCCAGCTCAGGTAAGAGCACGATCGCCTTTACTGCAGAGCATATTCTAGTGGAGCAGGGCAGGCTTGCTTACGTTCTCGATGGTGACAATGTCCGTCACGGCCTGACCAAGAATCTGGGCTTTTCGGCGGAGGATCGCGCTGAGAACATTCGCCGTATCGGTGAGGTCGGTAAGCTGTTCACGGATGCGGGCGTCGTCACATTTACGAGTTTTGTGAGTCCCTACCGGGAAGATCGTGACGCCGTTCGTGCCCTGATGGGCGGAGACGATTTCATAGAGGTGTTTATAGATACGCCTGTCGTGTTGTGTGAGGAGCGTGATCCAAAGGGGCTATACGCGAAAGCCAGAACAGGTGAGATCCCGAACTTTACAGGAGTTTCGGATCCGTATGAAGCTCCCGAGAAGGCCGAGCTTATGATCAAGACGGCCGAATGCACACCCGAAGAGGCTGCCGGCAAGATCATCGCGCATCTCAAGAAGATGGGGAAACTGAGCTAGCAAATCGGGATTGCTGAGGCAAGACCCAGACCTCGGTTGCCCAGATCCGCGTTATCCTTTCCGATTGCTTGGTCTGAGGAACAGAGGCGCTGTACATAGCCGGAAGCGATAATCTTGCCCTTACGCGGGCTGTGTTGTGCAATCCGTGAGGACAGTAGCGACCGAACTGTGTAACAACTGCGGTAGTGGGAGCACAGACATACGCCGGGCGCCCGTGTCATTGGCACGAGGCGCCTCTTCTGTTCGGGCCCGCCCGGCCGGGCAGTCTGAGCTTTACACCTCGCTCGCATTGCGTATCATCCTTGCGTTCGAAGCAGTGATGTGAACTGGGTGCACCAGCTTGTGGATTCGGATTTCGTTTGAGGCGGGTGTCATCTATCGATGCACCCGCCTTTTGCTATTCATCCAGTGAGAGTCCGATCTGTTCCTGAAGCAGCTGAATGTTGAACAGCGCGTTCTGAACCGCCTGAGTTTTATAATGGTTGTTCCACGCGATGGCGACCGAGCTGGTTTTTAATCCTAGCTCTAATTGGGCCGCTGTTCGATGTCTCACTTCATCTTCGTCATACATATAGTCGTATCGCGCGTTTCTTGCGGCGATGCGTTCCTGGGATGTTTTCTGTTCCCCTTCCGGATACCAAGTCCTCACATTCCTTCCGCTGTATCGCACGTATCCCTTGTCTGTCGTTGCATACGCCTTGAGTGGGAAGGCGTGCCGAATCGGTGGAATCTCGGTGTTGCAGATTCCGATGCCGCTGTCTTTGAGCGCCTGGATGGGGTGCATTTCGTGCCAGGAGATGTGACGAAACTCGATGTGCACATCGAGACCCTCGTGCACGGCTTCCGAAGCAACAGCCAGAAGGTAGTCCAGCCGTTTCTGACTGCGTACGACGCGATCCTCCAACTGGATCAGAAAGCTGTAGAAGCGTCCGGATTCGGCTAGGGGGCTGACGGCAGTGACGTGATTCCGGGCAAGCTGTTTACCGGCTTCGACATCCCACGTTCTGGTGTGTGAGATAGATCGGTGCATTTTGACGGCGTATTGCATCGATGGTTTACTGCGTCTTTCGATATCGAGAAAATTGCCGATCATCGGTTCTCGGTAGAAGGTGTTGTTGATCTCGACGAAGGAGAAGAATCTCTGGTAGAACTTCAATCGATCGTGGTCCTCACGCTGACTGTCTGTCAGTTCTGCCATCTGGCGCTTTGTCGCTTTTGGCGGGTTGAACCGACCGATCCAATCGTCAAAGTGATAGCCCGACGTACCGACGTGGTATCCTGTTCGGGAGATGTCGGGGGGGACAGGGAAGGGGGTCCAGTCAACTGCCCGCGAATTCGGGATCGATGTAAGGGTTAGCTGTTGCACGGTTTATCGTCGAACAGTCGTTTGTATGCGGTGTTCCTGCTGCCAGCTCTTCCTGAAGGGTGCTTCCGATGTCTGGTGACCGGTTCCGCGTTCCAGTGCGCGTTCAATGTGATCGGTGGCCTCGATTTCCCTGTCGTGGGCGGCACGGATGTAATCAGCCATTTGCCTGCGGATGTCTGGTTTTGCGAACATCTCACGCTCCTCCTGGCCTCGTTTCAAGCTGCCTGCGCAACCCCATACTTTCCACATCAGGTCGTGTTTGTCAGCATAGCAGGACGCTGCGGCGAGTAGCTCGGATGCTCAGCTTCTCTGTTGGTGTCCGCTTTTGTCCACCGAGGATGGTATCACACACGACAAAGGACATCTCTTTCTCTAGGAGTCTGTGAGTGAGCCGATCGAGATCAGCGCTCGTATCCGTGGCCCTCGTCCTGCAGCTCGAGATGGTCGATCAGTTCAGTCGGCGGATTATCGGAACGCTTTGGACCGGCTTCCACATCCGGTTTGACGTAGCTGGCTGCCGGAATGACCGCGTCGAAACCGAAACGATCACGCACCTTCGACATGGCGTGACCGATCGTGCGCTGTCGCCTGTCGTGGGCGGACTCGAAGAGGTCGATCTGATTCGTGTCCTGACGCGGCTGACGGACGACGAGCCGAAGCGTTTTGATCGCGACACGCCGCTGATACAGGTCCCGAAACAGCTGGAGCGCTGTGTGTGTGAGCGTATCTCGCTCGTGTGTCGGTGATGCAAAGGAGGCCGTCTTCTGTGTGCGTCGGTTGTCGGTGTAGGTCAGGACAAAGGTGAGTCGCGATGTCCATACGGATGCGCTGACCAACAGGTGTGACAATTTGTCGGCCGTATACCGGACGTGCTGCCTGAGTGTCTTCTCGTCGTTGATGTCCCGGTCGAGTACCGTTTCCGCATCGATCGTTTCCTTCTTCTCGACTTTCCGTTTTGCATCGACACCGACAGCAAGGCTGTAAAGACGTTCTCCTTCACTTCCCAGACGAGCAACCAGGGCATCCTTCCCAAGCGTCTGGATCTGACCGATTCGCTTGATTCCGTATTGTCGGATTTGCTCTTTCGCCTTTCCGGAAACGCCCGGCAAGAGGTCGGCACTGATTGCGGCGAGCGTCTCCGGTTCGGTCCCCGGGATACAGACGCGTGTGTCGCACGGCCGCGCGAGTCTGGCGAGCATGCCGGCGATCAAGCGTGAGGACGCGACACCGATGGCGACGTCACGCAGACCGATCTTGGTGACGATATCATCTCTGACCCGGTTCGCGATCTCCTCGGCATCAACGTCCATTTCAATCGGGGTTCCCGACAGGTTAAGCGTGCAGCGACCATATTCAGTGACGTCAAATTCCGGTGTGTAGTGCTCGGCGACCCACCCCAACTCGTCACGCGCCGTCTGCTCGATCAGGTCGTCTCGCGTGACGACTTCGACTTTCGGATGTCGCTTGAGGACGGTCTGAACGGGCTGTCCGCGTCGAATGCCGAGTTGCTGTGCTTTCGACGCGCACGCCCAGACCGCACACTTGTGGCTGCCCGTGTTCTGCCGGACGACGACAAACGCGTGTCCCCGGAGCGTCGGGTCGTAAGCCGACAGTGCTTGGGCGGAGAAGTGATCGTGGTCAAGAGAGATGAACATGAGGCAAGGTCAAATGACAGGCGGAAAGTGAGGTTCTTCAAACTAGAGCGTCCTAGGGCAGAGCCCAGGGACGAGGAGCGCAGGGAATATGATGACCCCGGGCTCCGCCCGGGACGACCCCATTCGTGTGATGGCAGACGGCAGAGAAGGGGCAGGTTGTTTGTGTACTCTACTGTCGAAATCTGGCCGACACCTAGGCGGCTACGATGTCCGCATATTTCTCGAAGCCGGTGAAGGATCTTTCCAGGCGTTTCGAAGCCAGGTCGACGTCGACCATGTTCGGTGACCAGGAGACGGCTTTAATCATGTCCGCTTCCACTGTGTACGTGCCCCATTCTTCTGAAACAATACCCCACATTTCGAAAGGTCCGGGTTCGGTCATGACGTCGGCGAATCGATCGTAGACCTCGGGCCAGAGGATGACGTCGGTGACTTCGGTCTTGTCCTCGATCGTGATGAAGAGCATCGGCTGGCCACTGTGCTCGACGTGATGGACCCTGCGGGTGACGGGCCAGCCGAAGACCTTGACGCGCTGCCCCTGATACTCGGGTAGCCGATTTGCGGGGACAGCGTTTTTTGATGCAGGGTGCATGTCCAGTATTTCCAGTATGTTACCTGAAAGCATGAAGCCCAGTAAATACAGTTCGTTGAAGCATCGTTCGGCAAGCGTGTAGTCGTCCAGACCCGGATGTTCATTCATCAGCGAGGAAATATCGGCAGACATACCTGCCCCGAGTGTCGTCGAAGGATCTGCGGGCCGGGTCTGGAACAGGGTGGGTTCACTGGGGCGTAATCGTCCGTAAATACCGTCGAGCTGGTATAGCATTTCGGGCTGGGTGAGGCCGTATCCGTCGAAGGCCCCGACGAGGATGAGTTTCTCGATTTCTTTTCGCCCCATATCGACACGCTCGACGAAGTCGATAAGATTGCGGAAATCGCCGTTTCCTCTCCGCTCACGAAGGAGGTTGGCCAGACCCTTCTGCGTGAGGTTTCGTACGTGCATCATGCCCGGACGGATCCACCCGTGCTTGCCCCAGTATTTGTCGCGAGATGCGTTGATGTTCATCGGCAGGATCGAGATGCCCCAGCGACGCGCTTCGTTGAGGTAGGCCTCTTTGGTGTAGAAGCCGTGTTCATTGCTGATGACCGACGCGATGAATTGCGCAGGATAGTAAGCCTTGAGATATGTGCACTGGAACGAGAGCTGTGCGTAGCTCGCGCTGTGTGATTTGCAGAAGCTGAAGCCGGTGAACGAACCGATCCTTGTCCAGAGTTCGGCGGCCTGTTCGCGGGTGAGCCCGCTGTGGTCGATACAGCCCTGCACGAACTCTTCGGCTGTCCGCTGGAGGACGCGATCTCCCAGCCCCCCCTCGTGCATGCTGTTCATCATTTTTCGGATCTTGTCTGCCTTCTTGAAGCTGAGCCCGGCGACCTGGTGACAGATTTTGGTGACGTCCTCCTGGAAGGCGCAGACGTCGTGCGATTCGTTTAGGATCGGTTCGAGCGAGGGGTGGAGGTAATGCCAGTCGACGATCCCGGCCTTCATCTTGCGGTGTCGCTCGATAAACGTGGCGGTGTATGAAGCGCCGGCAGGGCGAACGAGGCTTGAGGTGATGGTGAGCTCCTCGAAGGACTCGACCTGTGATTTTTTGTTGAGTCGAGTCTGAGCGGGGCTCTCGATGTAGAAGATGCCCTTGGTGCGTCCCTTTCGGATGACGTCGAGGACACGCTCGTCGTGGTAACATTTTTCGAGATTCCAGACTTCGGGATCGGGATAGTGTTGCTCCTCGATCTGACCGAGCGTGTCACGGAGGACCGAGAGAGATCCGTTTCCGAGTAGATCGAATTTGATGAGCCCGAGGTCGTCGATACCGTTGTGCATGTCGATCTGCGTGATCAGGCGGTTTTTCTCGCCGCCCGAATACTCACACGCGACGTGCCGAAAGATCGGATCATTCGTGATGAGCACCCCCCCCGGGTGCTGACCGAGAAAGCGCGGTTTGCCTTTGATCTTTGACGCGATCGTCATGATGCGTTCGAGTTCGTCATCGTGAACCCGGCGTGTTTTGGTTTTGAGGCTTTTCTGGATCTCAGAAATTTCCTCTTCCGTGTAACCGATGACTTTGGCGGTTTCGCGGAAGGCGGCACGTCCTCGAAAGTGATTGGTGGTACACGTGAGGGCGACACGCTCGCGTCCCCAGCGCTCGACAACGTGCTGGAGGATGTCGTCGCGCTCATCCCACCCGAAGTCGAGATCGGCATCAGGCGGAGAGGCGCGGTCTTCGTTCAGGAAACGCTGGAAGTAAAGGTCGTATTTGATCGGATCGAGATCGCTGGCGCCGATGTTGTAGAAGATGATCGAGTTGGCCGCACTGCCACGAAGGATGGTGCAGTCCTTTGGCTTCCGGTATTCACTCTGGAAGCGGTCGTTGGCCCAGTTCCGAATCTGCATGACCATCAGGAAATACGAGGAATAACCGAGCTTCCTGATAACCTCAAGCTCCATATCCTGGATCTCTTTAGCGCGATCGTACTCGGGCATGCCGGCATAATTGTCGAAGAGCCCGTCACCCGCGACTTTGGCGAGATAGGTGTCGGGCGTGTGTTCTTCGGGAACCTCGATTTGGGGCAGGGTCCACTTGCCGAGATCGAGCTTGATCTGACACTGGTTGGCGATGCGCTCGGTGTTGCGGAGGGCTTCCGTATTGTTCGGGAAGAGCCGCTCCATCTGGTCCGCCGGTCGAAAGAAGCCGTTGCGTGACGCGTGCTCGTGCGGCTTGAGCCGAGACATGGTTGAGACGAGTCCGATCGCTGTGAGCGTTTTGTGTGTGTCCCAGTCGTCGGGATGGAGGAAGTAGCTGTTGTTGGTGGCGATGAGTGGAAGCTCGAGTGCTTCGGCTTTTGTAGCGAGAACGCGGCTGCGACAGCGCGTGATCGCACTGTTGTTGACGATCTCGCCATAGAGGTTGGCGCGGTTGGGTGTTTGGGCGAGGCACTCGAGCAGGTCGGGAAAACCGGTGAAGATGAAGAGATTCGGCCAGGGTTTGCTGAAGATGCGTGCGATCGAAAAGGCCGGATCGCAATGCCGCAGCGTGGTGATCTCGCAGAGATCGCTGTAACCGGTCGCATTCTTAGCGAGCAATACGAGACCGGGGAGGGTCGCATCCTCCCCGAAGGAACCCGCAGGGTTCCCCGGGACGGTCAACTCGACGCCGAGGATCGGGTCGATGCCGTAATCCTGACACGCCTGGTAGAACAGGATCAGGCCGCTGACCCGGTCGATGTCGGTAAGTGCGACCGAACTGAAGCCGTAATCCTTTGCGCGCGCGACGATCTCCCGAGGAGTGCAGACACCCGCGTGGAAGGAAAAGGTCGAATGACAGTGCAGGGGAATCAAAATCACCTCTCCGCCCAACCCCACCCCCGCGGGGGCGTGAGGCAAGGAGCGGGGCCTCAGTAAGAGGTAGAGAGGGTGGTGAGGGAATGGGCCGGGTCACGTAAGGGGGCGAGAGCCAGCGTTATTTGTATACTGAACAGTGCACAAATGTATACTATTTCAGAGAGGAAATGTCAAGCCTGGATGCCGTAATGTCTGTAAAAAGTCTTCGGCGCGTCGCATATCGTTACGCGATATGTCCTTAAGAATCAGTCGGTTGAAATGTGACCAGAGCGTGTCCATACTTATAGAACGCACGCTACCCCCAAAGAATCAACAGCGTGTTATTCTGGATTTTCCCCTCTTTGCTGGACTGAAAGAATCGTCCAGACCTCGGTTTCCACGCCGTAGCCCTATCTCAGTCTCCCCATAAACGCCATATCCCCATTTCAGTGACATCCTTGCGTCGGAGGCGTTTATGGATGCTCTCCTTGCTGTCATCTTCCTAGGGTGTGTTTTCTGCTCGGGGAAGGTCATTTTCGATTTCGTATCACACGAATCAGTCGTCGCGCCACAGACCGCCTTTTTGAGAGCTGAATCGGATCGGGTCTCAGATGAGATCGAACGAGAGTTCGTGTTTGCCGCCAGCATGCGTGACCACGTCGAATCCGGGCGTTGAGAGGTTGGTTCCCTGCGTCGGCAATCGCAAGACCTGCGTCGGGAAGTCGATATCGAGCGAGTACGCGGACGTCGGCTTCAGATTGCCTTGTATAAGCGGCGTATCCGCGAGGGCAGACGTGTTCTGTTCCCTAGGTTTTATGTGAACGTCTACTGCTGTGTTGAAGTGATTCGCTCTCTGGACAACAGAGGGTGTCTTGAGGGGAGATCAAAATGGCCGACTGGGTGATGGTCCTGTTGGATTTTGGTTGTATGGTGTTCATTGCCAAAACTGCGCTGGAGCACGTCTACCAGGTCAGGGAGCTGTAGCTGCAGGTAGATTCCCTGATGGCGAAGGCCGCTGTCTACGAGGCGCGGACGGAAGAGGAGATAGATCTGCGCTCGGCAGTCAAGGAGGCCGATCGTGAACTGGACGGGGTCAGACGGCAGCTGAACACAGCGTTCAAGGCATTCGAACAGCTCGAGGCGTCGGCGCATCAGAACCAGTTTCGCCAGGGCGTGCGAAACGGCAGGCGAGCGCATCACGCCGTGGCCGCCGCAGACTGACCTCATCTTGCAGGAAGACTAAAGGAATCTGGATATCCGTCGATAAAAATGGTGACGTGATTCACCATTTTTCTTGGGGAGGGTGCTCACCAGGACGGTAAAGCACCCTACTAATGTGAAGGCCTCCGAGCTTTGCTTGGAGGCCTTCTATATGTACCTCGTCCGGATGTCGGCAAAGCTGAGTTTCATCCCCAGATGAGATGCCGTGTCTCGACCATCTGGTTGACACGACGCGGTGGGCTGGATACGGTCGTTATCGACAAATCAATCTGCATGGGACTCGGATTGACCAGATCCTCCGTAGCCGTAAACGTCAGAGTCATCACGTGGCCTGTCCTGGGCAGCGGCGCAAACCCGAACCGTGTTGAGCTGAAGATCAGTGTCTTGTTCGGAACGCCGCTCATCAGTTCACGCTCCTGCCAATCCCTGGCGGAAGTGATGGTCAGCGGGATGCGTCGATCCGTGAGCCGTTGAACGGCGAAGCTGTATTCGTAGATGCTCTGTCCTGCGGCACGAGGCGCAAAGATCTGTATGTCGAAGGATTCGCCTCTTCTGACCGGGTGTGCGGGACCGGAACCGTCGTAGACGGCAGGGGACTCGACCTGTGTATCCATCAGGATCAGGCCAGGTGAACGGAACACCTGTGTCTGAGGCAGGTGACGCTGTGCGGGGAGGAGTGCTGCCGCGACAATCAATATGTAGAGAAGGAAGCTCATTCTATGTCGAGGAATCGACGGGCAGGACGGGAATCTTTAGCTCCGTGGACGCGCATGCTGCCGGATCGCCTTCCCAACAGCGAACTTAGTCTGCACCGCGCCCTCCAGACGGTCCCGTGCTATCTGAGCACTCCTGCCACCGCACGGTCAGCCAATGCAGGTTTTCGAGATCGTTCAAGAGCTCTTCTTTGAAGCGGATATCTGGCATCGTGCCAGACAACGACGCAGAGGCCATGCCACCTGCGTGTGTTTGGGTTTGAGGGGAGATACTCGGTAGCTTCATGTCAGAAAGCCGATTTCAAGCTCTAGACGAAGCGCGCTAACTTATTCTCCACTGCTCGCCTCAAAGTCGATGTTCTTGGATTGCCCATAAGTAATAAATATACGAGTCACCCGGGCTCCCGTCACTTCTGTTGAAGCAGAAGTCGAGCGGCACAGATATCCTACGTCTAGAGTAGCTCGACGTCCTCTGCATCTTCCGGAACGGGGAGCGTGTCTGGATGGCAGGGCTCCGTTGCTCGTCCCCAGGCCTCGATGACGCGCAGATCCTGATCCATTCGGGCCGTCTCAGATAACACTGCTTCCGGGTCCCAATCCGAGTGGAGCCGCCGAGAAAGCTCCTGCCGAGTCCGTTCGTGCGTCGGATCGGTTCCCAGATCCGACAATTCTCCGGGATCATCTGCGAGGTTGTAGAGCGCTGGTGACGTCGTGTCGTGGTATTCGTAATACTTCCACGGCCCCCTCCGGATCATCCGTGACGGGATTCCTTCCTGGCCGACGTGTTCGCTGAACGTCTCTCCCCGGTCGAGGGGGGGGCCGCCGGTCATCGTGTTCCACAGGGAGAGACCGTCGATATCGTGCAAAGGAGTGGCTCCGGCGGCGTCGATGAGCGTTGGGCCGATATCCATGAGATTGCAGATTGTGTTCGTAGAGACACCGGCAGAGATGCGACCCGGAAAGCTCGCAATCATCGGCACGCTCACGGAACCTTCATAGTAGCTGCTCTTCCACCAGCATCCGTGCTCGCCTGCCATTTCGCCGTGATCACTGCAGTAGATAACCAGTGTGTTCTCAGCAAGGCCTGTTTCTTTGAGCGTGTCGAGTACTCTCCCCGCAAGCGTGTCGAAATACTCGCAGAGCCCGAAGTAAGCAGCTCTGGCTACCCGAATCCGTTCCTCGTCAAGCGGCGGGTAGAGGCCACGCAGCATCTTGAACTTCCGGATCGCCGCAGGTTCGCCTGCGCGTTCCTCGTCTGTTGGCTGCGGAACGTCGACCTTATCGTAGTAATAGTCGAAGAGTTCGGTTGGTGCAGCAAAGGGGCAGTGCGGCAGGACGAAACCTGCGACGGCGGCAAACGGTCGGTCCTGAGAAGAGGAGACCTTATCGCGGAGATACTCGCAAGTACCTCTGGTGACGATGTCATCGAAGGCCTGATAGGTCGTCCGCCCACGCCCCGCCACTTCGACTGCACGTCGGCTTTGACCCGAAGTCCCTGCCAGCTTGTCGAGGTGTACGCCCCCCTGACGACTCGCACCCGGGTGATGCGCGCTGTACTCCCCGATGGGCCGTTCTTCAAATCCGTGGCGATGATCGCTGCCAACGAAGTGCATTCGGCCGATGAGCGCGGTCTCATAACCGGCGACGCCCAGCACGTGAGCCCAGGTGGGTATGTCGGATCGGAGGACGTGATTGTTATTCCACACACGATTGGCTGATGGACGTCGCGATGTCATGAAGGACATCCGGCTCGGTACGCAAACGGGCGAAGCACAGTAAATATTGTCGAATCGCATCCCGGACGTGGCGAGGCTGTCCAGGTTCGGGGTCCGGACGAGGTCGTCACCGTAGCATCCCATGTGAAACTTGGAATGCTGATCGGTCATGAGGAGGAGGATATTTGGGAGCATAATCGACTCAGCAATCTTCAGTGTTCATTCGTGTGAGTGGCCACAAACTGCAGAACGTCCAAGAAAGAGGAAGATGGTTGCCTGGTCTTACTGGATTGGCGAGAAGGACGATGGGATCAAGGTTTCAGAGATGACGTCGGAGACGATGGGACCGTTGGCTTCGGTCTCCGCTTTGGCGATGTCCCAATCAGGATCGGCGCGGAACGCATCCCAGGCCGCATCCATCGCGTCCGTGCTCTCAAACTCACAGATGTAGACGAGTTCGTTGACGTCCTCCTTGGTCCAGAAACCGACGACCTTGATGTTGTGACGATCGAAGATGCCAAAGGTCGTCTTCTCGAATCGAGCCAGGATATCGGGCATTCTGCCGTCAGGGATACGATAGGTTCTGAGTTCGTGGATCACGAATATGCTCCTCTGCTTTAGAAGGTTGTCTCAGGAAAACCATACCACGAAAGGCACGCAGTACACGAAAGGAGGAAGACTTCAGGCTACCCCTTTGTGTCGATCAGGCGTTGCTCGTGGAGGCGTTTGAAGTTTCTGCCGAAAAATCTGCGCAGCTCTGTTCGAGGCTCGGCAGGAGGCGTCGTCGTGGCAAGCCGGGCGCAGAGCTTGACCATGTTGACGACGTCTCTGGACGAGACATACTCTGGCGCCGGACGGCGGTTGCCCTGGTTGTGGTAATTGCCGAGCGGTATTGCCAGAGCACCTACCGGTCTGTTGTGGACCGCATACAACGTCGCTTCACAGGCGCCGCCGGACATGAGCTGACGCTGATACGCGAAAGTGCTGTCCTGTTGAGCCATCTCTTTCGCAAGCTGGTGGGTACCGAAATCGAGCCGGGCATCAAAGACGCTCAGGTAGTCCCCGACACGGATGACTGGCCCGGAGCCCATCACGGCGCCTGGTAACTCCTTGCTGGCTTCAAGCACGATGATCGGGACTGTTTTCGCAAGGAGACGGGATTTGACCAGACCGCACGCCCCAGCTAGACCGACTTCCTCGGCTCGCGTGAAGACGGCACGAAAGTCGGCATCTATCTTCTTTCGGTTAAATTGATCCAACACGGCCAGCAGGACGGCACAATTTATCAGGTTGTCTGCGGCCTTCGTGTAGATCAGATCGCCGCGAAACTCACAGGGCGTCAGGTCAAAATGTCCGAACGCACTTTTGGGTCTCGGCAGCGCGTGCCCCGTTGTGATGTCGAATAACCTCGGCGCGTCGATTCCGGAGGTGATTCTGCCGGGAACCAGGTCCTTGCCCGATCGGATGATGACCTTGCTTCCCGGGAAGTGGATCGTGTCGCGACCGCCGCTCCATCTTGCCCTCACGTTTCTGCCGTTTGCCGAAAGGACCGAGAAGCCTGGGTGATCCATGTGCGCGGTGATTGCGATCGGTCGAGACCGGCCCTGTTTGTATCGGACGATCATGTTGCCGTAGCGGTCCTGGCGAACAGGCAGTCCTCGGCGGGCAGCGAACTTCCGGATGTACGCGATGACTTCGTGCTCGTGGTAGGGCGCTGTCGGGATGGTGAGGACGTCGGTGACGAGTTTGCGGAGACGTTTGTTCATGATGCGTGACCCGATTCAGTTTCTGCAGTTTTGTACACGACATCGAACGAGGCAGTGGAACCACAAATGAACACAGATAGACACAGATGCTGCTGAATACTCGCCTCGCTTCGGTGATCCGGAGAGAAGTAAGTCTGGTTCAGCCTCGGCTCACCGGCGCGGCGCTCTAGAAGAAGCGTTTGGTTGCTGCCCAGCGCGAAATGGTGACTTTCTGTCTGGTGAAGAATGACACACCCTCCGAGCCCTGCACGTGGAGGTCGCCGAAGAAGGAATTGTTCCATCCCGAGAACGCGAAGAATGCCATCGGGGCCGGCACGCCGACGTTGATGCCGACCATACCTGCACTGACTTCGTGTTTGAACTTGCGTGCCGCGCCACCGTTCGTGGTAAAGAGAACGGCCGCGTTCCCGAACCCGCTTCCGTTAAGTGTCTGGATCGCACCGTCGAGGTCATCAGTGTGCATCACCGAGAGGACGGGGCCGAACAGCTCGTCTCTGGCGATCGACATTCGTGCTTCAACCCGATCAAAGATGGTCGGGCCGAGGTAGAAACCGTCGGGGGTGCCCGATACGGTAACTTCCCGGCCGTCGACGACAAGATCTGCCCCTTCACTGACACCCGCCTCGATCGATCGATGCAGTTGCTCCAGATGCTGTCGAGTGACAACAGGACCCATTTGCGCGCCTGGGTTCCGGTCGGTCGCCCCGACACGCAGAGAACGTGCAGCTTCTGTCAGGGGACCGAGGAATCGATCGCCGGCTTTCTGTGCGCAAACCAGCACGCTGCCGGCCATACAGCGCTCCCCTGCACAGCCGTATGCCGAGCCCATCACGCCGTCGATTGTGCTGTCGAGATCTGCGTCCGGCAGGACGACCATGTAGTTCTTCGCGCCCCCGGCGGATTGCACGCGCTTCCCGTTTCGGGTTGCTGTCTCGTAGATGTATTTGGCGACTGGTGTCGAGCCGACGAAAGAGACCGTCTTAACGTGTTCGTGACCCAAGAGCGTGTCGACGGCTTCCTTGCCGCCGTGCACGAGGTTGAAGACGCCCTTGGGGACGCCAGCTTCTTCGAGCAGTTTGGCCATCCGGATCGCGCTGAGCGGAACCTTTTCAGATGGTTTCAGGATGAAGGTATTGCCGCACACGAGGGCGATGGGAAGAGTCCACAGCGGGACCATGATCGGGAAGTTGAAGGGCGCAATCGCAACGGACACGCCCAGAGGCTGTCGGATGCTGTCGCAATCGATGTCGCGCGCGATGTTCTCCAGCGAATCCCCAAGCAAGAGTGATGGGGCACCACAGGCGAATTCCACAACCTCGATGCCTCGCCGGACGGATCCACGGGACTCGTCGAGCGTCTTGCCGTGTTCGTGCGTAACGAGCGCCGACAGTTCCTCGAAGTTCTTGTCGAGCAGTTCCTTGAAACGGAACATCAGGCGTGCACGCTCGACCGCGGGCGTATCCGACCAAGCAGGGAAAGCTGCGTGGGCGGCGTCAACGGCCCGACTGATCTCGTCCGCGCCACATATCGGCGTAGCGGCGATCTGATTCCCTTCGCAAGGGTTGTAGACAGGTGATGTCTCGGCAGCAGACGTTATCCACTCGCCGTTGACATAGAGTTTGCAGTTCGTTATTGCCATTCTGCTGCTCCTTGATCAATCCGCCAGGAGTGCTTCCCAATTCTCGATCGTATCGGGCCTTTGTCCGATGGATGGTGGGGTAAGCACGCGCTTCTGTTGTTCAGTCAGATCACCAAATTCGTCGGCCGTGTAGAAGTTGTCCGACCAGGCGGAATGACCCGGGCTGAATTTGTAGAGCAGTGCCCGCCTCTCGTGGTCAGCCTTCCAGGGGAGCGTGCCGTGGATCAATGCTTCGGTAAAGATCAACGCATCACCAGCCTGGACTGCGGGCTGACGGACATAGTGGGCTGACCGTTCGTTGTTGCGGACATCCGCGGGCAGGTTTTTCGGAAAGTTGCTCTTGTGACTGCCCGGGATGCAGCCAAATCCACCATCACCAACATCGGCGTGAGTCAGAAAGAACGTGCAGACCGTGAGTCCATTCCGCATCACGCAGTCGCGATACCTGTACCAGTGATCCGCGGCACGCCCCGTGGCGTGACCGTCACCCCCGTGGAGGCCTCCTTGCCGGGCACCGTTCTTCATGAAAATGCAGTAGTCGTGGTCAGCTCTGAACTTCGGTCCCAGCAGTTCGAGGAGATACGGTACGACACTTGGATGGTCAAACAGGTTCACGCAGGCGGAGTCCCAACCGGATACGCGACTCGTCCGCTTGAAGTTCGTCTCATCGTAGGGCTGTCCGAACTCACGGTCGGCGATGGTGTTAAGGGTGCCGACCTCCTCGGGTGAGAGGGCGTTCTTGATGAGGATGTAGCCTTCAAGGTCAAAGATGAATCTCTCTTCTGGTGTCATCTACGCTGCCGATCTCCCGGAACGGGAACCCAGAGTTTGGTGGTTGTGGACATCAGGCCCGGTGGTTCCTGAACGCCGGTTTCTCGCCAGGGACCGGGGAGTTGTCGAAGGCGCCGCGGTTCAGAACCGTTTCGACTCCTCCGAATTCGTCGATCTTTGTGGCCTGGTCATCCTTTGCCCTGCGGTCTTGTTCGATGGGGTCGCAGATCTCACGGAGTCGTCGTTCGAAATGGTCGACGCGATCGGATTCCGTGCTCGCCAGATCGGTGAGCTCGTCCGGATCCGATACCATGTCATAAAGCTGGGCCGGCTCGTGTGCGTAATGGACATACTTGTGTGTCAGATCACGGACCATGTAGGACGCGTGACGTGAACCGACTGCATGATACTCGCTGAAGATCGTTCGGTCCTGGTCCGGCTCGTTTGCGATCGACCAGATCGACCCGCCCGGCAGGTCGCCATCGGAGTCGGAAAGCGAGGCACCGACGCACTCGACAGCTGTCGGGAAGGTGTCGACAAGTGAAATGGGGGTCTTGCGGACTTCTGCCGCGGGTATGTCCGGGCCGGCTGCAATGAACGGAATCCCGGCGGACTCTTCGAACATGCTGAACTTGCCCCACACGCCGCGTGCGCCCTGGTGCTCACCGTGATCCGAGGTGTAGATCACACGCGTTGAATCGACCAAACCGAGTTTGTCGAGTTCATCGAGAACACGACCGATCTGTTCATCCAGATGCGAGCAGGCGCCAAGGTAGGCGGCAATCATCTGCTTGATCTGTGCCTCGGTGAATTGGGGGTCGAAGTCGAAGAACCTGCGCATATAGTCGAGCGCGGGATGCTGCGGCCAGTCGGATTCTCGCCACTGAGGCTGAAACGGGATATGCTGGTCGATATACTGGTCAAAGAACTTCTGTGGGCAGATGTAAGGCGGATGCGGACAGACGAACGAGAGGAACAGGGCCCAAGGCTTCTCGTCGTCTTTGTGCTCGTTGAGCCAAGCGACCCCGTTGTCACCGTTCCGAACGTCATATTGGAGATAGGTCGACTCTCCTGGGCCTGCGTCGAGGATGCCTACGCGCTTCTTTCTGACGGGGGCTCGTTCATCACGAATGCATCCGAGTACGTCGCCAACGCCGTCAACAACGTGCAAGGGCTCTACTTCGTTTGTGAATCCGTGATCGTTCTGTGGTCCGCTGAAGTGAAGTTTGCCGATCGAGTCTATGTGGAAGCCCTGCTCCCGCAGTCGATGATGCCAGCTGTTGACTCTTCCGTCGTATGGGTGGCCGTTGTCCCAGTAGCCAGCCTGGTGAACGTATCGACCGGTCGCCAGTGAGGCACGGACGGGTACGCAGATTGGGCAGTTGGTGTAGGCGTTGTCGAATCGTGTTCCGCGCTCTGCCAGTCGGTCGAGGTTCGGTGTTTGTACCACCGGGTGGCCGTAACATCCGAGGGCGTGCTTGTTGTGTTGATCGGAGATGATGTAGAGGAAGTTCGCAGGTCTCATCCGGTCGCTTTCGTGGTGGATCTGGCAAGCCCCCAGCAGAGGGCCGCAGGTCCCAAACAAGCGGAGAGGCAGGATCGGCACCAGCGGATTCACTGCAGCCGCGATGCTGTCTTACCAGATACTGCGCTCTCGCCAACGCATGTGTCGGCTGCTCGTCATGTTCGCCCTTCAAGGGGCGGTAACATATCTTGGGATCTGAGGTTTATCAACATCAAAAGCGACAACCACGTGACTCCTTCATCTGTGGACGTGTCGGTCGGGAGCGCACGAAGACATCATGCAGGACAACAGCAAGATTGGAGATGGGATCAAATGAGAAGCGGCGACGAAAGGCTGTTCGGGATCACCGTACTGGCGGATTTCGTGCTGAACGAAGGGATCGACGGGATCCTGGACAACATCACCGAGCGAGCGGGGGCAAACGCGATTGCCGTGAACCCCATCGTGACCGCGGAAGCGGCAGAGGGGGAGGGGAGCTGGCAACCGCCCGCTGATGCCGGGAGCAGCCCGCGGGTGTTTGACCGGCCGCTGTGGGGGAAGACGTCGCTTTGGGTACGCTCGGGACCGAGCTATCAGCCGAACGAGGCCTTGTATTCGGCGTCGCGGTACAAGCCGAAGCAGCCAAACGACCTGACCGAGTCGCATGGCAGCCTGGTCGGCGCGTTTATCGACGCGGCGCTGGAACGAGGGATCAAGGTGTATCTGCAGATACCCAGCATCACACCGTCAGGCTTGCAGGATGATGATCGTCCACGACTCCCGAATGGAGAGATCCCGGACCGGATGGCAGATACCGGCAGCCTGGCGAGTCCGGCGAACCGTGCCTATGCCGGTGCGTTCATCCTGGATCTGCTCGAGATGTATCCGAATGTGACCGGATTCCGGCCGGACTGGCCGGAATATCCGTGTTACAAGCTTCCGGAAGCCTTCCAGGACTTCAACGACCACGTGGCGCGATGGGCAGCTGACAACGGATTCGACTTCGGACTGATCCAACAGGATGTAGGTCGATTCTACAGCTATCTGCACGGTAACCTGACAAACACGGATCTCGAGGAATTCGCCGATGTCGAACGTGGCAAATGGGCACAGACACGTCTGCTCAGACAATTCCCGAATGTCTACGCGTGGCTCCGGCTGAAGCGGGCACTGTCGATGGACTTGTTGGGCTTCTGGCGGAAGACGATCACAGAAGCGGGCGGAGCAGAAAAGGAGCTTTCTGCCAATGCTTTCATGCCACCCCTTACGTTGTGGACAGGTCTCGATCTTGCCGGCGCCGCGGACATCTGTGATGCCGTCTCACCGAAACTCTACACGATGCACTGGTCCGCGATGGTCAAGTTCTGGGGGCAGGTCTTGATCGACAACAACGAGGGTCTGGACGAGGCGCTAGTTGTGCGTTCTCTCGTCAATCTGTTCGACATCGATGATCAGGCTACTGCGAGCCGGATCACCGATTACGGCTACCCGCTTCCCGACGAGCCACATCCAATCCCGAATGGTCCCCAGGAACGCAGAATCCGTCAGGCCATCGCCGAGGTTAGGGGCAAGGCGGATACCACGTTCCTGATGCACGGATACGGGCCTCCAGATGACTTCGCGAGGCGGTTCAGGCTGGTTGCTGAGAGTCAGGCGGATGGGGTGTGGATCAACCGGTATGGGTATCTGAGTGATGAGAAACTGAGCACGGTCGGGGATATCTGGAAAAAGAGCAGGTAAGGTCCAAGATCAAGCATTCAGAGTTTTTCATGAAAGATCACCGGGCTGGGTCGAAACACGGAATGCGTATTGTGCTTGCCCGGGATGCGGCAGAAACTGCCATCTCCCGACCTGCCGTGTCAGGATTCTTTGAGGACGATGTAACCATCCAGGTCAAGAAAGATCCTCTCTGCCGGGGTCATATACGCTCACCCCAGACTCAAGGCGTTCCTCGCCACCCGATCTCCTGGCGGGCCTTCATGATGAAGAGCCGGGGGGGTGGTGTCTCTGATACCACCGTTATGTTCACATCCAGCACGAGTGGAAGATCAGACGGGATGTCCTTCCTCGCGAGGAGCTTGATGACCCAGATCAGGCCCGAGAACGAGACGTGCCAAGGGGACAGGAGGAGCGTCGATCGCTGGGGACCGTCCGAGCCACGAGGCGAGTCGAGGTGGAATGCTCGAAAATCAGGGAGATCCTGGTCCTCCGTTACCGGGAACAAGGGACGCGCTTCCGTTCGTGCGCTCAAGAGGTCGAAGTGATCAGAGAAGATGGTGCCCGTGTCCTGGAATGCGAGCTGGAAGGAATAGGCCTCCAGATCCGCGGCATCGGGCATGAAGCCCTGGAATTCAATCGAGTCGCCGACAGTCGGACGGGGGATGGCTCCCTGACCGTTATAAACAGGTGGGTTCTCGACGTTGGAGTCGATCAGGAGGTAGAAATCTTTGGATGTGGGCGTGGCGGAGGAGAGCTCCTGGGAGCGGGTGGAGAGCGACCAGTAGAATCGCCGCCGCATACGTCACGACCTGGTCGAAGCGACCGTCACCTGAGAGCGGGAGTGGCCCGTGACGTGTCATCGGTCTATGTCTGGAGAGCGTGTTTGAGGGCTGCTCGAGCAAGAAGACGGGTGGAATCCAGTGTGGGAAGAGGGGAGACGTCATCATTGATGATGAGTGGGATTTCGGTGCAGCCAAGTACGACTGCGTCGCAGCCCTCGGCTGCAAGCGCGCCGATGGTTTCGACGAAATAGCTGCGGGAAGGCTCCCGGATATCGCCGTAGACGAGTTCATTGAAAATGATGTTGTTGATGCGAATGCGCTCATCGAGATTGGGTGTGGCCGTTTCGATTTCAGCCTGGGAAGCCGCTTCACGGTAGACGGGGCCTTCCATCAAGAACCGGGTCCCCGTGATGCCCAACCGGCCAAACCCCAGCGACTGCGCCTTCTCACAGACGACACGTGCGATGTGCAGCCAGGGGAGCGGAGATTGTGCCTCAACGATGTCGAAAGACTGATGTATCGTGTTGTCCGGGCAGATCAGGAAGTCGGCACCGACTTCTGCCAGCTTGCGTGCAGAGATGAGCATGAGCTTCGCCACAGCCGACCAGTCATCTGACTCGATACCGACCATGTAATCCGCAAGCGGTATCGTGTGCATCGAGATCTCTGGATGGGTATGGGGCCCCATCTCTGATGCCCCCTCGACGCATATCGTACGGTAGCAAAGGGCAGCACCCTCGGCGCTGCAAGCTACGATTCCAATGTGTTTCGTCATATAAGCCTAAAGTCGTTGACCGCAGAGATCACCAGGGATACCAAGAAACGACAGAAGACAGGGAGGCCGCCGGTAATGATGCCTGTCTGGGTTGCGCTTTTCCGCGCCCCCTGCCCCGAGCCTTACTGATGCATAAACTGAACGCGTCCGTATGCTACAGTGTTTTCAGCCTGCTCGCTGCCGCGTAGCTATGGCGAAGCGGGGAGCAGACGCTGTGTAGTCGGCGACAGGGCCGAAAGCCGTTCACTTCCGGTTGATCGACGCCTCCCCTCGACTTCGCTCGGGCCAGGTTCAAAGGATTCACGCTCGGTGTGACGATGTTTATGTGTCGCCTCGTCAGGATCGATGTACAATATCCAATGTTCTTTGACTCTGTGAGTGTATCCTGTCCTACAAGAGCAAGTTGATCATTCGCCGTGCTCTGCACGGTGATGTCTCCCCTGCGCCAGGTTCATGCATATATTAGGGTAGGTCCCTAATCCCCATACCGATTTATGATATGAACTTCTGATTCGTTTGTGCTCGGATCGATGAACTTGGTCAGGAGGGCGACTCGGTTGTCTTCGTCCAGCAGATTCCAGAACCGGTTGGCCGTTTCTTCGAGCGTATCGAGCAACGATACGGGATAAGGTTCGCCCTCAAACGACGGGACCGGGTCGCCGTCATCCAGGTAGGTGGTGATGCAATGGCCATATCCCGGGATCGCGGTTTCATACGTGGCGTAGTGTCGCGAGGTGTGGTTGGCGTTGCCCTGTACCGTTTTGAGTATGCCGAGCTTGTAGGTGTAGGCCGTGTCGTCGTTTGTGTTCACAAGGCCTGAGATCCGAGGTGTCTTGATCGGGGGGTCCGGCTCCCACGTGCGGGTGTCGAGCGCAGACTCGAACGTGCCGCCATCTGCCAGATGAGCGTCGATTGTGTCTGTCTGATCGCCGTTTGTAACGATATGGTTCGGTCCATTCACACGGATCGGGTGATACGAGACCAGTTCGAGATTTTCGACTTTCGATTCATCGAAAACCCAGGTGCGCACCGTGTCACCTTCGTGAATGAAGATCCGATTTCGGCTTCCCTCGCTGCGGCCCGTCAGCCAATATACCTGGACGAGGCGACTCCCATTGGGTGTTGCACCAATTACGATCCCCCTGCCCGTGTATTGCGACGTTTCGATCCGATCCGACTGGTCTTCGAATTCAGGCATTCCCATCCTTTTCCGTTAGTGCTTTCACAAAGTTGAATGATGTTTTGATGGCTACGGGTGTCGCGACGTGTTGGGGTGTGTATTCGAACACCGCAGCTGCGTGTCGGGGGAGTTGGTCGACGATTCGGGAGAGGTTATACTCGGCATCCATCGCCGATCGCATCGGGTGCGGGGGCGTCCAGCGATAGTTGCGGCCCTCCATCCGAACATTATGGAGATGGACGATGGAGATCAGGTGTTTCCATCGAGTAAACTGTGCGAAGTAGACCTCTTCCAATCGGCTTGCCAGCAAATGGTCACCCACGTCCCAGCAAATGTGCAAGCCCGCATCGGAGAAGATACGGGTGGGGGCATTCCGAAGCCAACCAATGCCGGCTGGATCGTGATCATCGCCGAGCTTGGGTTCACATATCACCCGGATATCCGTGAGTCGCTGTAGGCGGGAGAGTTTCTGGATGCCGTTGTCTACTGCGGGGAGATCGAGATCTCCGCTTACCGAGGCATATGGGTAGTGAACGAGCAGGTAGTCGATTTTCGCTCGTATACACCAATCCATCTCCTGCTGGATCTGCATCCAGGCAGCTTCTGTCGGCATCTGCACATCTCTCAGGAGGTCGTATTTGGAACCGCCCTGGACCAGAGGGGAGTGAATGCCAACCGTCTTGTCGCGCGCTCGAGCTCGGGCGGCAAAACGATCTGCAACTTCAAGGCTCTCGAACAGCCCGATCTCGATATGCTCGATATCTTTACGGAACAGCCTATCCAGCTGGTTCGTATGCGAACTTCGTGGCGGCGTCGTGTCAGTCGCTGACGTTGGCCGATCATGCTGACTTTGGGGCATTCGATGAATTGTCAATCGGGTTATGGCTGTATCGTGAAATAGACAGCGGGGCCGCAGAGGGAATGATCGGCAAGTACGACGTCGGAAATGTGAACG
>CAYYGZ010000010.1:0-38697 GCA_964471275.1 uncultured bacterium
AAGGCTGTTCCCTCGGCAACGACCTACACTTCGACTAGCATTCAGTGTGACGGCGCATCCTCGCTGAACGGATCCGGAGTCACAAATAATCCAGACTAAAACCGTTGATGTATTGCGACTATACAAAAGGCGCCCTCGACTCGTGTTGTAAGGAGGGCGCCCGTAACCGACTTGATCTGTCAGAGATAAATCAGGATTCGTAATACTCGATGATCTTTCGCAGAGTCATATCCAGACTGACGACGGGCTCGTATCCCGTGAACGAGTTGATCTTCGTCAAATCCGGGACACGGTAATTCAGATCCTCGTAGGAGCCCTTCGCGAATGCCTTGTCGTAGGGAACATACTCGATCGGTGAGTCGCTCTCGGTCAGGTTCTTGATCCGATCGGCAAGCAGCTTGATGCTGATCTCGTTCGTATCCGCATCGCCACCCAGGTTGAAGATCTCACCGGGAGCGTCCGGGTGTTCACCCAGCGCGAGCAATCCATCGACCGCATCTTCGATATCCGTGAAACAGCGTTTCTGCTCACCGTCGTTGTATACGGTGATCGGATGTCCGAGTAACGCTTGTTTGACGAACCTCGGAACCACCATACCGTAGTTCGGTGACTGTCTGGGTCCGATGACATTGAAGAACCGCACGATTACGACGGGAAGCTTCTTCTCCCGCCAGTAGGCCAGCCCCAGCATCTCATCGACAGCCTTCGACGTCGAGTAGTTCCATCGGGTCACGGTCGTCGGACCGAGAAGTCGGTCGTCATCTTCCGAGAACATGGCCTTCCCGTTTTTCTTCCCCGCGACTTCGGAGGTGGAGGCAATGACGACGCGTGTCTTCTTCCGGTTTGCCAGTTCGAGGACGATCTCCGTCCCACGAATATTCGTGGTCAACGACGTGAGCGGATTCTCGATCACATAGTTCACGCCAACAGCAGCGGCGAGATGGTAGACGAGATCGGCCTTGTCGAACAAGGGCTCCAGTGCTTCGCGATCCAGGACAGTTCCCACCTTCAAGTGGAAGTTGGGATTGCCTTCTAGATGGTGGACGTTCTCGAGGTCGCCCGTCGACATATCGTCGAAAACATAGACCTCGTCCCCATCCCTCAACAACCGTTCAGCCAGATGCGACCCGATGAAGCCCGCACCACCCGTGATCAGAACCCTCATCCGAATCCTTCCCCGCTTTTGCCCTGCGACGGCGATGGCCGACGCTTGAAAGCTATTCATTCAGAATGTTGACAATGCGATGACTGCTGTGCTCGAGACTGTAGCGCTCGAGCATTCTCTGGCGTCCCGCAGAACCCATTCGATCCCGTAATTCACCGTCGTCAATCAGTTCTAGCAAGTGATTTGACCACGCCTCGTCGGAATCCGCAAGGAATCCCGTTTTGCCGTGCGCAACGATTTGGCTGTTCACGCCGACAGGACTTGCTACAACGGGCAGCGCCACCGCCCCGTACTGCAGAAGCTTGTAGCCGCCTTTTCCCCGTGTCCAGGGATCGTCCGGCAGCGGCATCAATCCGATGTCACAGCCGGCAAGATATTCAACTTCGCTGTCGAGCGACCACTCGAACCACTCGACCGGCATCCGGTCCAGCAGGAACGGGCGCGCCCCGATCAGCCGCAACCGCACCTGAGGTCGGACCTCGGCGATCCGTTCCAGCGTGTTGCCGATTTCGGCCAGATAAGGCGTCGTCATCGGGCTACCTACCCATCCGAGAACGACACTGTCACTCCCTGCACGCTTCCGAGGCGCATACCGTTCGGTATCGATCGGCCCGGTGATCGTCTCCACGCGACCACAAAACTGTTCGGCATAGGATCGCGTGTAGTCGTTCTCAACGATCGTGACCGCTGATCCCAACAACATCCTCGGAAGACCGGTATGCCGTCGCCAACTGCTGATCCGACCGAGCAGACCGGCCGGTGCATCGACCGTGAATATCGCATCGTCGAAGTCGTATACGATCTTCCGGCGAGCGCGGCGAAGGAACAGCGCGACAGGCGCCGGAAACAGCACCTTCTGAATGACGATACGATCGTACGACCCGAGCGATAGGACACAGCAGAGCCCGACCCACGCCGTCCTGAATAACGAGACAACATAGTAGAGGATCCGAGAGGCCGTCCCACGGTGCCCAAAACGGGTTAGCCGATCCGGCAGGACAACCCGGACAGCGGTCTCGATTCCCGCGTTCTCGAGATAGGGCAGATACTGAAAGACGCGCGTCCTGCTGCTGGCCGCGAGAGGACCGTATTGCGTGACAAAAAGGACTCTCATGACCCCTCAAAACCGAATTAATATAGTTCCGGGAATACTGAAAAGCAACTTGAAAGCCGAATCGCGTAGGTCCCGGAAAACGCGTGATTTACGTCACAATTCACTGCCATTCGACAGCCGGCGACAGGAGTATTTTCAGCTGCCTCACACCCACTGGCTACAGGTCTCCCTCAGGATCGGATCTGCCCCCATCGCCGCTGATCCAGCGCCGAATATCGACAAGCAGAGGTTGCTCCAACCGAAAGACGAGGAGGGCGTATGCCGTCCCACCCAGGCTGACCAGGAAAAACAGCTTATGAAGCGGCTGGATCAGGATGCCCGCCGTACCAAACTGCGCAAGCGACACCAGGATCCCCATCACGGTCCCCGCAAAGACCGTTGAAGCGACGGCGCGCAGCATCGATCCCAACCCGAGCGGTAGAATCCTTCCGAGCAGGTAGTGACCCGCCCAGAACGCCAGAACGCTGCTGACAACGTAAGCCAGCGCGACTCCCTGCAGACCCCACTGCAACGACCAACAGAACAGAACCGCATTCAGCACCAGCCGGGACCCATTGAGCCCGAAACCGATATCGGGTCTGCCCTTCGCGAGAAACGCGGATCCGAGAGGATTCGCGAGGCACTTGAGCATCGAAACAGGCACGAGGATCTGGGCCAGCTGGATGGTGGAAAGGAAGTCGGATTCCTCCCATTCTGTCCCGAGGTAGACACGAAAGAACGATGGTGCGACGACCGCCATCCCGATCAGCAGGGGAACCGAGACAAAGGCAACCAGCTTCGTAATCCGCACGTATCCTCGACAGATGACTGAATCCTCCTCCTGTACTTTGGAGAAGAGAGGGAAGGCCACCCGTGTCAGCACGGGATTCAGACGAACCATCGGTTGCACAACGACCTGGTAGGCGATGTAGTACGGTCCGAGTGCTGCAGGACCAAGAAAACGACCGATGATCACGAAATCCAAGTTGGCTGCGAGATAGTTGACGAATCTCTCGCCGGTCTGGTAGGCCCCGAAGGACAGAAACGGCTTCGTTTCGACCAGACTGAAGTGAAGTGACGGTCGCCATACGCCCTGCACGACGATCAACAAACCAGAGAGTCGGACAATCCCTGAAACAAGCAGACCCAGCAGGGGTGCCTGCGCCCCCAGACCACCCATCGCACATGAAACGGCAGTGGTCACTCCCAGAACCGCGGAGACGACATCGACCTTGGACAGACGATCGAAGGCCAGTTCTTTCTGAAGGACAGCAAGGGGCACCTGACCGACACCGAACACGATCACGAACAGCGAGGCAATCTTGAGAAGCGACACGAGCTCTGGCGCACCGTAAAAGGCGGCAACCCAATCGGAAGTGATCCAGACGAGAAACCCGCACGCGAGCGAGATCCCGGCGACAAACCAGAACAGGGCGGAAATCGTCCTGCCGTCTACCCGCTCACGCTGAACCAGCGCGGGCGAGAGCCCGACATCGACAAAGGCGAGCGCGATCCCCACAACGACCATCGCTTCTGCAAACAGCCCGAATGCCTCTGCCGACAGGTAGCGAGCCAGGACCGCCATCTGCGCAAACTGCAGCACCATCCCGAATGCGGTCGATCCACCCGTCCACTTAACACCGGAGATCGCCTGTTGTCGGAAATCGTTCACTCAGAAGTCATTCGAGGAGGATGCCGCTCGTCGACGGGCTTGTGCGCGATCATCAGGTGGTTCCACGCGTCTCCCTCCACCCGGTGAAAGTGGTCCAGTACGAGCGCCACGGCCTGAGTCGTGTAGTTCAGCAAGCCGACAAGCGGCCGGAGCGGACCCCGATCGAATCGTTCGAGGACGTAGCAGAAGCGGGAACCGAAAGTCACCCAGAAACCCGCAAGTGCTTCGATCGAGGCAACCTGGAATCCGGCCTTCTCCGCCAAGTGTCTCAGACCGTAAGGCGTGAACCTGAAATAGTCCTCCGGCTCCTCGTGGATCCCCCAGATGTGCGGGGCCGAGACAATGGCTGTGCCCCCGGACTTCAGGATTCGAGACATCTCGCGAAGCGCCTCTCCCGGCTCCCTGAGGTGCTCGATCACCTGGTTGCTCAACACCATATCCGCGCTTTCGGATGCCACGGGCAGGCGTTCTGAATCGGACACAACATCGACCTTGCCGTGTGCATACCGACCAGGATTCAGGTCGATACCCACATACAGATCGACTTGACGGATCAGCGCAGATTCGTAAGGTCGGCTCCCGCAGCCAACGTCGACCAGAACACCGCGTGCGTGCTGAGCGACCTCGATGACTCTCCTGCGCAGGATCCGGTGAACAAGCCAGTTTTTGTCGAACACGGAACCGGGTCGGCCATCCAGCCCATCCCCGGACATATCGACGCGCGAGATCCGGATACCCGTGATCACAAGCAGAATGAAGCCGATCCCAAACGCCCACAGGGCAACAAGATCGCCTGACACCCACCCGAGTATGCCGCCCACTGCGAGCGACGCCGCCAGGACATACATCCGCAGGACCGCCCATTTGAGCGGGATACCGGAATGAATCAGACGTTGTGTGGGATGATCGTAAGTCGAGACGGAGGGGATCACAGCCTTTGCTAGCCGGATCAGGATCAGGAACAGGGCTTCAAAACACGGGACGGCAACAAGAAGGAGTCCCGTGGTGATGCCGTGGACCCCGCCGACTCGGAAGGCGACCTGGATCGCGGCCTCCCCCATCACAAATCCGATCAGAAGCGACCCCGTATCCCCCATGTAGACGCGAGCAGGATAGAAGTTGTAGAAGAGGTAGGCGGCGAGTGACGCGGCAAGCAGAAGACACAGCGTCGGCAGACCCGGTAGATCCATCCCAAAACCGATGATGGCGAGACAACCAAGCGAAATGACGGCGACCCCTCCCGTAAGCCCATCCACTGCGTCGAGTACGTTGAAGGCGTTGCACATCCAGAGCAGCCAGAGCACGTGGATGACCGCATCCATGGTGGCGTTTCCGGTCCATTGCAGTGGATCGCCCAACCAGACGGACACCGCGAGCGCCACGATCAACAGAATCGTCTTCCCTCTCGCCGACCGTGCACTCAAGTCGTCAAACCCGCCGATCAGCCAGACGGCGACTGCCCCTGTCACCACGCTCGGAGAAAGCGACGCGGAGGTCAGTGAGACGCCCAGCGCTGCAGTGATCGCGAATACCGTCCCGCCTACGGGCGGAACCTTCTCAGCAAAGCGACCCGAACGCAGAGCAAGAGCCCGCGCGGCGGGAATCAGAATGAGAGAGAGAAGAAAGGAAGCGACAATCCCGGGTGCGGGAAGGGCAGTGAGCAAGCTGGTCAGCGCGCTCGACACGTTGGCTGGGCCGTCAGGAAGAGGAGGAAGGTTTGAAGTCCCGGACGGCGCTGATGACCTGCAGCACATCATCATTCGTCATCGCCGGGAACATCGGAAGCGTGACCATCTGCGTCCAGAGCGATTCAGTCACCGGTAGCGACCGACGGTAGGGCTCATAGACCGAATAGAGATGATTCGGTCGGTAGTGAACGCCGGCGTCGATCCCGTGATCGGCGAGATGCTCGATCATCCGATCCCGGTCTTCGGCCAGAATAACGAAAGCGTGGTGTGCGCTCTTCGCGTACTCCTTCTCCTCAAGCGGTCGGATCCAGACCAGGTCCTTGAAAGCGTTACGATACTGGACAGCGACCTCCCGACGGGCGGCGTTCGTCGACTCGAGTTTTGCGAGCTGTACGATCCCGATGGCCGCATTCAGGTCGTTCATGTGGAACTTGTAGCCGACCTCCTCGATATCGTATTCCCAGGCGCGAGCGCGCCCGTTGCGCCGAAACCGGTCGTAGGTGCTGCGCGAGATCCCCATCCATCGCAGATTCTTGATCCGCTCCGCAATCTGCTCGTCGTCGGTCGTCAGCATCCCGCCGTCACCGGTACTCATGTTCTTTAGCGCGTGGAAACTGAAGCAGCCGACCGTACCGAGCGACCCGGCCATCTTACCCTTATAGAGTGCGCCTGCCGCGTGCGCAGCGTCCTCGATCACCGGGATATTCTTCGCATCTGCGATCTCCCGAATCGGGTCCATGTCACACGGGTGTCCGCCGTGATGCACCACCACGATCGCGGCCGTTTCATCGGTCACGCGGTCGGAGATCGATGCGGGATCGATATTCAGCGTATCGGCTTCGATATCTGCGAAGACGGGAATTCCGCCGTTCTGCAAGATCGCGTGATTCGTCGACACGAACGTCTGCGCCGTCGTCACCACTTCGCGATCCTCGACACCGATCACCTTCATCGCAGCGAACAGTGCCGATGAGCACGAGTTCATGCTGAGTGCATAGAGCGTGCCCACATACTCGGCGAACTTCTGCTCGAGCGTCTCCACCTTCTGTCCCGGACCAACCCACCCGGACATCAGCACTTCGCGAACGGCATCCACCTCTTCTTCATCGAAGCACGGACGGAAAACAGGAATACTCATCGAATCTCCAGGTCAGAGTGCAGATCCGCGGAACCGATCCGGTGAAAAAGACAGATTCTCGCCAAGCAGCTGCCGATAGGCACGAAGCCTCAAATGCGCGGCCGTCCGCCGGCTGGGCAACAGGCCCGCAAGGACCCACCCGATCGATCGCAGGGCGAGCTCGAGAGGCGTCAACCACGCCAAAAGGCGAGCGGACAGCGGGCCGAAATGGCGAGCCGTGAAGTATCGGTAACTCCGGTCACTCGCGACAAGCATACGATCGAATGCTTGGGCGGAGCTGTGACCGCCGATATGATGTGCCAGTGCGGCCGGAACATAATGGACAGACCAGCCTGCGGTCTTGAGCCGGAGGCAGATATCCACATCCTCGAAATACATAAAAATGGCCTTATCAAACCCGTCTACGGCAGAGAATGCCTCGCGGCGACCCACCATACACGCACCGGTCACCCAGTCGACTTCAGACGGCTCAACAGGCCTCACTCGGCGAAATCTAAAGAACGGAAATACCAGATGCAACAGCAATTTACGGCAGATTGCGTCGCTGAGCCTTGGTTGGTAGCCGCACGTCGCCAAATCGCGGCCCTCTGAGTCCTCGAGCCGAGGACCGGTGATTCCCGCGCGCGGTGAGGACGCGAGATGCTTGATCATCTGCTCGAAGGCATCCGGCCGCATAAACACGTCCGGGTTCATCACGGCGACATATTCTGTCTCGGCCTGCACGATCCCCGCGTTCGCACCCCGGCCGAACCCGAGGTTCTCCCCCGTCTGGATGATCTGTATGCCGCTCTCTTCCTCCAGCCCATCCACACTCCCGTCCGACGAGTCGTTGTCGACGATCAGGATACGCGACACGAGATGCGACGCCTGCACGGAGCGTACGCACTCCAGCAGCCGGTCTCCCCCGTTCCAGTTCACGATGACTACGGTGAGGATATCGCTCATTTCTCGATCTCCGCAGCCAGCCGTGAGAGGATCCCGAGAGCAGCCGCGTGGATGAAGATCAGCCGAGTCGTGATCAGAGTGGCGTCGCCCATTCCATACATAAGCATTGCGGTATAGACAGCGAAGAAGCCGGCGGCGTAGAACCTTACGCCGTCATCCGGAGACGTCTGGAAGAGACGGTAGGCCAACCGCATTCCGCGTGCATAGATCCACAGAAACGCGAGCAGCCCCACGATTCCCATCCGTAGAAGCAGGGTCAGATACACGTTGTCGACGTGGCCCAGCGTCGCGATATGCGGGATCTCGGTCATGATCACCGGGAACGTCACGGTCTCGCCGTGCCCGCCACCGAGAACAGGGCGTCGCGCGATCTTGGTCACTGCGACCCGGTATGAGATCAACCGGCTCGAGATCGATCTGTCTTCGTCGAACGTCTGTACCCGGCCCAGCCTCCGGGTTGCAACTGCGCCTACCCCGGTATCGGCGAGGGTCTCGAAGGTAGACCCGATGACCAGAACGATGACCGGCACAAACAGGAGCGACCACCCGCCGCGGAGTCCGACACGCTGGCGATCACGAATAAACAGGAAGGCGAGCGCAAGAAAGCCGGCGGTCGCCGAGATCCACATGCCGCGTCCCACGGTCAGGATAAAAGCGAGCGCGATCGGCACCAGAGCGATCGCCCCGATTAGACGGCCGTGTCTGCCGGGCGCATAGAGCCAGAGTGCGGCAACCAGCAGCGTGCCAACGGGGAGAAGCAAGCCCTCCGTGCGGGCGACACGATGGAACTGACCCGAAATCGACAGGTTGAGTTCTGACAGGAACTCAACCAGATACTCGAGACCGACCACCGCGGCGATCAGAACGATCACATAGTGGAAACCGGCCTGGCGACCCCGCTCGAAGAATGCGGTAACGATGAAGAACAGACCATAATAGAGCGGGTAGCGCACATCGCGCAGCAGCTGCGATGTCGAGTGTCCGAGATACAGACCGATCGCGCAAGAGGAGATCACAAGCAACAGGAACACCGTCACAGGCCGGTCGAGCGGCGTCTGAGGCAGAACGACACGATCCTTGAGCACACTCAGGAGCGCAAAGAACATGACCCCAATGAACAGCCCCTCCGCGAACTTGAAATCCATCGGTAGAAGCAGGTGCTCGTTCGAGAGATACCCCGGGATGACCGTGGAGGCGAAGATCAGGAAGAGCGTAGCCCGGTAGACCGAGCTCGTGACGACAAAGAGCGAGAGCACACCCAGAACCACGAGCGCGATACCGGCCTGCCCGACAAACGGGACGGGCAACACCAGCAGCCCCACCTGCAGACCGCAGAAGAGAGCGACAAGGCCCCTGTTGCGCGGCGTGATCTGGTCCAGCCAGGGAGACGCAGTCATACGCTTATGCCGCCTCCAGTTCACGGAGTCGCCTCGCGACGACCTCGCGAGCATGATCGTAGAAACAAAGGGCCATCGCCGCGGACAGCGGAATGAGGCAGAGGTCAGTGGGCACGCGGCCCTCGGGTGACGTGTAGAAAACGATCGTGTAGACCGTCCAGACCAGGAGAACCGACGCGACCACCTGACTGACCCGCTCTCTGCGATACCTGCAGATTCCGGCCAGCCCGAACGCCGTGACCGCGAATCCTGACAGGAAGTGCCCGAGCCGAATTCTGCGCGACACGTCCGGGACAACCGAGTTCCAGAGGGACCACATCTTCCGGAGACCCAGCTCTGCCGACCGGCCCGGTGCATCGGACACCCACTGCCAGACCGCCGCTGAACCCGTTCGCTCTTTCTGAACCGGATCGCCTTCGTCCATCGTCATCCGCTCATACATCCTGACGTAATCGCGACGCACATCTCTCGTTCCTCGGGCTCTCGGCTCGTGCCCGATCAACAGCTGCAGACTCGTATCGTTCGGTACAAGAAGTCGGTATCCGGTCACCGTCTCGTTGCGAATCATCCACGGCACCAGCACGACGAGCAGCCCGCAGGCCAATGCCGCCAGCCGGTTGAGCGCATCGCCGATGCGCCCTCTGGTCGGATTCAGAATGACCAGACAGGTCACGAACGGAATCCAGACCAGCAGGACAAGACCGGAAAGCGCGGCAACACCGGCCATTCCCCCAAGAATCAGGGCGCGACCGACCGTGGAATCCTCACTCATCCTCGTCGCCTGAAGACAGATCGCGACGACCAGAAGAGCAACCAGGGCATCCGGGAGAAGAGACACGCTGCGCAGCAACCAGAGCGGGTAGAAAGCAGCAACAAGGGCCGCCAGAACGGGCACACGAGCATCTCGCAACCGACGTGCAAGATGATAGACGAGCAGCGCCACTAGAGCGGACACGAATGCCTGAAGATACCGGACATACACAGTTTCGGTCCCGGCGACGGCGTAGATCATCGCGATCAGCAGCGGATATTCGGGCGCCCGATAGCTCGCCGCATCTTCTACACCCAGACAGTGAGTTGCGTAGACCAGTCCTTGCCTCTCCCTGTCCGCCTCGTCGGTCGTCAACGGCCACCGGTCTCTGTCGTGAGCCATAGCCACTCGCACGACCGTCGAAACCACCAGAATCGCGATAAGCCAGCGATGTCTCTTGAGCCAGATCACGCGACTAAGATATAGGTCTCTAGTTGTGAACACACGAAAAAACAAAACGTTGCACCTGTTCTTGAAGGGCACGCGATCTTGCCCAGGCTCGGGAGCACGATCCCGACCGTCCGGCCGTTTCCTCCCCGTGCTCCGGCCCAGACCAGTCACAGACGACCCCTCAATTCCCTTGACGATGCTGCTGCACACCTCTATGTTTCGCGGCCCATTCACCACAACCGAACAAACCCCGAGAACCAGACGTGCTCGCACCGACAATACAGAGCAACCAGAATCCCTCTTCGGCCTGCAACGACTGTAAGCTCTGCACAAAATGCTCGCACGATGCTCCCGGATCCGCTGGGATCGATATCGATCGCATCGTTGCCGAAGTTGTCGACAGATTTGTCCCTCGTAAGGGCCTCACGGTCCCCGTCGGCGTTTCAGCCAGGCACTGCCACCTCAATGATGAAGCGCTGGCCATCCTCTTTGGTGAGGGCTACCAGCTCAAGGTCTACAGGGACCTGTTTCAGTCAGGGGCCTTTGCAGCCGAGGAGATGATCTCCGTTGTGGGTCCGCGGTTGAGAGCCATCGAGCGTGTGCGCATACTGGGTCCCACAAGAGGCTACAACCAGGTTGAATTGGCCAGAACAGACGCAATCTACCTGGGCGTCGACCCGCCTGTAAGGGATTCGGGCGACCTGGAAGGCGCGTGCCCCGTCACCTTCATCGGGCCCAAAGGCTCGATATCTGTCAACGGAGCCATCCGCGCGGCCCGACACATCCACCTATCCAACGCGGACGTGCAGAGCATGGGACTGATTGGGAAAGATCGCGTGCGTGTCCAGGTCGGGGGTGAAAAGGGAGTCGTCTTCGACAACGTACGTCTGAAGATCGACGACAGTTATCTCGTTGAGATCCACCTCGATACGGATGACGCAAACGCAGCCGAACTGGTCTGTGGTGACCAAGTCACGATCCTGGGCTGAGAACGTCCGGGTTGGAGATGCGAGGAGAATTGGAAAAGGCGCTGGGATTGATCGAAACGTGCGGCCTGGTCGGTACCACGGAAGCAGCAGATGCCATGGTGAAGACCGCCCACGTCGAGGTCGAGCGCTACGAGACCATTGGTGCCGGATTTACGACGTCGCTGATCCGAGGAGATCTCGCGTCAGTACAGGTTGCGGTTCTGGCCGGAGCCGAGGCCGCCCAACGTGTGGGGGAGCTCGTCGCCACTCACATCATACCCAGGCCTCACGCGGAAGTGCTGGCCTGTTTCGGCCTGCGAGATGGATCGGATCGCGCCCACGAGTCGGCGTAAACTCGATCTGGCCTGTGTGGCGCTGGGTGCGCCGCTCACCGCCCTCTACAGCCGCGTCAACGTAGACGACCCGTTCATCACGTTCCGATACGCGTGGAACCTAGCGAATGGGAACGGACTCGTTTTCAACACGGGCGAGCGCGTGCTCGGGACGACCTCGCCGCTGTTTGCGGTCCTGCTCGGTCTGCTTTCAAGCAGCAGAGAGGCGATCCCTTATGTTGCTCACGCAGCCAGCGGGATGGCCCTGATCGGTGTTGCGCTCCTGGTCTCCCGTTTTACGGCACGGTTGACGGAAGAGAGCAAACCGGCTGCCTCGTTTGTCGCACCGTTTTTCGTGCTCACAAGCCCGCTGCTTGCCGAGACGCAGGGGTTCGAACTCAACCTCTTCCTGCTCTTCGCTCTCGCGGGAATCGCCGCACTTGTGAAGCGACGAGCCGGTTGGGCGGGCGGGCTGATCGCGGCCGCCGCGCTCTTCCGCGGGGACGGATTTCTGCTCGGCGCGATGGGCGGTGCATACCTGATCGGGTCGAGGTCACGCGACTGGCGCAGATTCGCTATCGCTTTCGGGCTGCCGGCCGCGCTCTTCGCCGTCTCGGCATGGGGATACTACGGAGCCCCCCTTCCCAGCACGCTGGCCGCAAAGCGCGCGATGGGCGAGAGTGGACTCTGGCGCGGGTATGCCTTCGGGGGACTCCGACTCGCAGCGATCTATGTTCTGCAGTCGCCTGTTTATGCTGTGCTTGTTCCCGTGATCCTCACCGGCCTCTGGCGAATTTGGACCGGGGCTAAACGGACTGAGACGGTGTTCTACGTTGTTTGGGCCGGGCTCGTCTCCATCATCTACGTGGCGATGGGGATCCCGTCCGCCTTCAACTACTACGGTCTCTGGATACCGGTTCTTGCGATTCTGCTGGGACTGGGTACGCACGTCCTGATCGAGCGGGTTCGGTATCATAGCCTCATTGTCGTAGTGGTGATCATCCTGACGAGCGTGTCACAGCTCTGGCCCTCTCGCAAGCTCATCGCCGACGTTCCCGGAGAGCGTTATGTCGCCTACCGGGCTTGTGCGGAGCAGTTGGCTCGCGAGATCCCACCGGATGCTACGGTTGCGATGATCGAAATCGGGATCCTGTCGCATTTCTCGGGGGTACGCATTCTGGACCTCGTCGGTCTGGTTCATCCCGAGATCGGACCTCATCTGGCGACGGGCGACGTCGCCTGGCCGGTCAGCGAGTACAAACCTGAGTTTGTGCTGCTTCACGACCCGCCCTGGCGATCGATTGAAACTGGACTGGTCTCGGCCGAATGGTTTGACCGGACCTACACCCGTCAAACGGTATACGAAGGACCTGAACCCTACAAGCTGGTCCTCTACAAGCGAGTCACACCGTAGCGAAATACAACCTGCGCACAGACAAGACGTCTGACGCATTCACGTAACATCAGAGGAGAGTGCATCATGGGTGAAGCCCTCGGAATGATCGAAACCAAGGGTCTCGTCGGATTGGTCGAAGCGTCTGACGCGATGGTGAAAGCTGCAAACGTCCAGCTCGTCGGCTGGGAAAAGATCGGTGCCGGATACGTGACCGCCATGGTCCGTGGCGATGTGGCGGCCGTCAAAGCCGCGACAGACGCGGGCGCAGCAGCGGCCGGCAAGATCGGCGAACTCGTCTCGGTCCACGTCATCCCGCGACCGCACAGCAGCCTCGAGGAACTCCTCCCCGTCGGGAAGGCCTCCTAGTCGACTAGAAAGCGGAGAACCACATGACACTCGGAAGAGTTGTCGGAACAGTCGTTGCTACCCAGAAAGACCCGGGACTCACAGGATTCAAACTACAGGTCGTCCAGAACGTTGACATCGAGACGATGGAACCCGCATCCGGGTTCGTCGTCGCGGTAGACGCGGTTGGCGCTGGAGAGGGCGAGATGGTCCTGTGCTGCAGCGGCAGCTCCGCACGCATGACGGGCACAACCGAAGAGCGACCGGTAGATGCGGTCATCGTTGCGATCGTCGATTCGACCGAGCTCAACGGAACGTCCGTTTACGAAAAATGAGAGCCCGATGGCTCTCGTGCAAGAAGGGATTCCCCTGGCTATGAACCTCGACGAAGCGCAAATCAGGTCTGTCGTCGAAAACGTGGTGCGCAATCTGTCTTCCCCACCGGCACCTGGCACCTCTTCGGCTCCGGCGATTGTTCGCTCGAGCGGAACGACGGCCCGTGGAGATGACGGGATCTTCGACACGCTCGATGACGCCGTCAGCGCGGCAAAGACGGCTCAGCGTGACCTGGAGGCGTTGAGCCTCGAGGTCCGGCGCAACATCATCGCGAACATGCGGGAGACGGCGCTCGAACACGCACGCGGGATCTCGCAGCAGACACGCGAAGAGACCGGAATGGGGCGCGTGCCTCACAAGATCCGGAAATTCGAAGTCGTGGCTCGCGAGACACCGGGTGTGGAGGATCTGGAACAGACGGCGTGGACGGGTGATCACGGACTGACCGTTGTCGAGATGGCGCCCTTCGGTGTCGTTGCGGCCGTAACACCTTCGACGCATCCGGTGCCCACGACCCTCAACAACGCCATAAGTCTGATCTCGGCCGGCAATTCGGCGGTCTTCGCCCCGCATCCCGCCGCAAAGACGATCTCCGCCCTGGGGATTCAGATCATCAACCAGGGCATTGCCCAAGCGGGGGGACCTCCGAACCTCCTGGTCGCCGTTCGCGAGCCGACCATCGAGACGGCTCAGGCCCTGTTTACCCATCAGGATGTCGACCTGCTCTTGATAACGGGTGGCGGCGGCGTCGTGAACGCCGCGATGAAAGCGCCCAAACGCGCGATCTGCGCCGGCCCGGGCAACCCGCCCGTCGTGGTCGACGAAACGGCTGATCTGGCCAAAGCGGCCGCTGACACGGTCTCGGGAGGCGCCTTCGACAACAACATCCTGTGCATCGGGGAAAAGGAAGTCTTCGTCGTGCAGAGCGTTGCGGATGAATTCAAACGCGAGATCCTTGCGAGTAACTGCGTGGAGTTGGACCGCGGCCAGATCGATCGGCTCGCGGACCTGGCGTTCCCGACAGATGCGAGCGGAAATTGGGGCATGAATCGCGAATTCGTCGGCCGAAACGCCAGCGTCCTGGCAGGTGCCATCGGGCTTTCGGCCTCGGATGATGTCGACATGCTTGTCGGCGAAGTCGACTTTGGACATCCGTTCGTGATGCGGGAGCAGATGATGCCGTTCCTCCCGATCGTGCGCGTTCCCGACGTCAACACCGGGATCGATATGGCCGTAGAGGCCGAGCACGGCTATCGGCACACCGCGGTCATGCACTCCAAGAACGTCGAGAGCATGACCACGATGGCGCGCAAGTGCCGTTGCACCCTGTTCATCAAGAACGGCCCGTCCACAGCCGGTCTGGGTGTCGGGGGTGAGGGCTACACGTCTTTCTCGATCGCCACACCCACAGGTGAAGGCGTTACGTCGGCACGAACGTTCACACGCCAGCGTCGATGCACACTCGTCGATTATTTTCGGATCGTCTGATGCAGCTGGCTGAGGTCATCGGACGTGTCGTCGCGACACGCAAGGATCCGGCCCTTCGCGGGCTCCGACTCCTTGTGATCCAGCCGATGACCCACACCCGGGCACCGGCTGGGAAGCCGATCGTCGCGATCGACACGGTCAGCGCCGGAAGGGGTGAGACGATCTACTGGGTCGGCTCCAGAGAGGCCCCGAACGCGTTGCCGAAGAAATACGGACCCGTGGATGCGGCAATCGTCGGCATCGCGGATCATGTTGACACCTAGAACGGGCTGTTTCTGCCCGCAAGACGAAGAGAACCCGGAATGTTCCTGGCACGCGTAGCTGGCACAGTCGTCTCAACGATCAAACACGACGCCTATGCCGGGACAAAGTTGATGCTGGTCCAGCCGATCACACCCGAGGGTGAGGACACGAGCGACTCGCTCCTTGCCGTCGACACGGTTGGGGCCGGGGTCGGCGAGAAAGTGGTCGTCCTCAGACAGGGTGCCGCAGCCGCCCAGGTCCTGGACCTAGACCGTCCTCCAATCAGATCGGTCATAGCAGGCATCGTTGATGAAGTGCAAACCGGAACACTTGATTGTTCGCTTGAGTGTCTACCTGAGCTCTGCCCCAAGAACTCCGATTCCCACGCAGATAAATGAACCTACAAGAAGCCAAACGTGACATCATCGAAGCCGCTCGGCGAGTGTATCAGCAAGGCTACGTCGCCTCCAACGACGGGAACCTCTCTTGCCGGCTGGACGAAGACCGTATTCTCGCGACTCCTACGGGCATGTCGAAGGGATTTCTCGAACTCTCCGACCTTGTTCTCGTGGATTTCGAAGGCAAGAAGATCAGCGGCTCGAGGAATCCGTCGTCCGAAATCGGAATGCACATCTTTCTGTATCGTGAGCGGCCGGACATAAACGCGGTCGTCCACGCGCACCCCCCCACCGCGACCGGGTTTTCGGTCGCCGGTATCCCCCTGACCGAGTGTGTGCTGCCCGAGGTGGTCATCACCCTCGGCGCAATCCCGATCGCCGGATACGGGACACCGGGAGGCCCTGAAATCGCCGAGCCAATCCGAAAATGGGTTCAGGATTACGATGCCTACCTGCTCGAGAATCACGGCGCGACGACAATCGGCACAGATGTGATGAACGCCTACTACAAGATGGAAACGATGGAGCATTTCGCGAAGATCCTCTTCGTCGCGAAACAGCTGGGCGGTGTCAATCTGCTGGACGAACAGCAGGTCGCGGATCTGATCAAGATTCGAGAACGAATGGGTCTACGGGGGCCATCCCCCGCGTGCGATTGGACGCAGGGCGTGAGCCAGATCCAGCCGGCCAATACAGGCGGTGGCACACCCACGCTGAATACGCCGAGCGCGAGAGCGACGGCGGGCCAGGCTTCTAATGGTGCACCGTCGCAGGATATGATCGCCGAGATCACCCATCGCGTGATGGAAGAACTGAACAAGCGAGCGTAGACTTCCAGACACGGCCCTGTCAGGGTATACTTCAGGAAGAGACCGGATTCGTTCGGTCTCTTTATTATTTTAGCAACGGAAACGGATGATGAAGATTCTGATCGCGAACGTCGGTAGTACATCCTTCAAATACAAGCTCTACGTCAATGACCTTGTGGCCGCTCACGGCCGACTCGAGCGGATCGGTGACAGCCATTCTCCTCAGCAGTACTGTGTCGGTGAGGACTGCAGAGAAACGGAGACGGCCCTTCCTGATTATGCGTCGGCGGTGCGGTCCGTGCTCGATCACCTGACGGGCAGCGTCCTGCGTTCGGTCCAGGATCTGGACGCAATCGGATTCAAAACCGTTCACCTCCGGGGCACGGCGGGAACGCTCGAACTGACCGAAGATGTGCTCCAGCGGATGGCCGATTACAACGATCTCGCCCCCGCTCACAACCCGCCATACATAGAGGCAATTCGCATCTTTCGAGAACTCGAGCCGGGGCTCCGACTGATCGGACTGTTCGAACCCGCATTTCACACGACCATACCTGACTACGCTTACATGTACAGTGTGCCTTACAGCTGGTACGAAGCGTATGGCGTACGGAAGTACGGCTTCCACGGCGCGTCCCACCGATACGTGTCCGAGAGAATCCCCGGACTCACCGGCAGACCGGCGGAAGGACTGCGCATCGTCTCCTGTCACCTGGGTGGCAGTTCATCACTCTGCGCGATCTGTGATGGCGAATCCCGCGACACCACCATGGGGTTCAGTCCCCAGGAGGGAGTCATCAACGCCACGAGAATCGGATCGATCGATCCGTTCATCATACCGCACATCATGGACAGGGAGAACCTGTCTACTGATGAGATCCGCACGATCCTGAACAGTCAGAGCGGCCTGCTCGGCCTGTCGGGGATCAGCGGCGACATGCGCGACCTGCAGGATGCGGCGGATGAAGGAAACGACAGGGCGAGACTCGCGATCGAAGCGTACGGCTACTCCGTTCGAAGAGAGATCGGCGCCATGGTCACGGCGATCGGCGGGCTCGACGTGCTCGCCTTCGCCGGGGGCATAGGCGAGCGGTCACCTCGAGTCCGGTCGCTCGTGTGCGCCGGGCTGGAGCACCTAGGGATCCGCTTGGACGAAACCCGGAATGATTCGGGCCCCGACGAACGGAAGATCTCCTCACTGGACAGCCCGGCCGATGCCTACATCGTTACCGCAGACGAAGAGTGCGTCGTTGCACGAGCCGTGGCAGAATACCTTGAGAATACCGCGTGAGGGGCCTAGACCGGTGCAGGTTTCTCCTCGCGATCGGACTCTGTTTCCTCTCGCTTGGCGGCACCTCCGTCGCCTATGACGCGGAACTCTGGACCCATTTCACCAGCCAGAACACCGTTACATCCATCGCGGAAGGTGAGAGTGAGATCTATTTCGGCACGTTCGGAGGAATTCGACGCTACCACCGCTTCCGCGAAATTTGGCTACGGCCGATAACGACGGCGGACGGCTTGCCCGACAACCAGGTCGAGCAGCTGACGTTCGACCCCACGACGGGTGACCTGAGTATTCGGACGAAGACCGGTACGGCTCGGTGGATGTCTCGCCTGGAGTCCCTGACGCTGGGGGGATTCCCCGAACTGAACGCCGTGAACTACATCCCCGCCATACCGAGTGTTGTGCCTCCCTTCGGCTACTACATCAACGGGAACATCGTCCGGGGCCCGAACAGAAACTACCGGATCCTCGACGCACAGATTGACACCTGGGACAACCTCTGGATCGCCACGGACGGACTGGGCGTCGGTCACGCGAACCTCAATTTCAGAGAACTCAAGTTTCTGCAGTCAGGCCCTCTTGTCCAGAACGTGACCGCTCTCGAAATCGACGGCGCGTCGGTCTGGGTTGGCGGCCAGGATGATTTCGACGTCTACACACGCGGGATGAGCAGATACGACCGGGAGACGGAGAACTGGGCGTATTACGAACCCGGCGCGATCAGACGTCTCGACGATGCGCAGACCGCCGATATCCTGGCAGACAGCACGGATGTGTGGTTCGCGACGAACCGGGGTGTCGTCCGATACCGCAGGGCCGAAGACGCCTGGGATACCTACCGATACGGCAGGGGCGCTTCGACCAGTCACATCAGATCCACGACGTCCCTTGCCCGGGGCCGAGGACGCATCTGGCTGGGCACTCGGAGGGGGCTAGCCGTCCTAGATCTGGGCTCGGACACGCTCAGAACCGTGCCGGGCAGCACAAACTTCCGAATCCGGGATCTCGCCACCGGCTCTCGCTACGTCTGGGCAGCCACGAACAAGGGGCTGTTCCGGTGCCCGATCGACGACGTCACCTGGGCCCCCGTGAAATCACACGCCGCCGCCACCCAGCCGATTCTGGCGCTGGATGCCTCCGGTGACACTACCTGGGCTCTCGCGGCCATACCGCCGGTTCTGTTGATCTCGACCCATCCGGACAGTCTCTGGCGAGCGCTCGACCTGCCGGAAGCAGGCGGAAGCCCGGCCGCCAGCCTGTCGGCGGCCGGGGAACGTGCCTGGATCGGGACACAATTCGGTGTCATCCGGGCAAATACACGAAACGGGGGAACCACATCCTACAGTCAAATAGATGGATTACTCGACGACACCGTCCACATCGTTGAGATCGAGGGCCCGGATGTGTGGATTGGCACGCGTTCGGGCCTCAGCCGCTACCGCTGGTTGGATAATTTTCGAGATCCCGAAAACTGAGTTACATCAGGTGGGCTAATCGTTTCTTGCATTAGATTAAGGCGGATGTATCATGCAAAGAAATGACGTGACACCGGTCACCCGATTTGTTACTTTTTTACACGTCGCTGTTGAGGCGGTACCCCTAAGAAGCGAGTTTTCTCTTGCTCAAGTTGATATAAAACAGCTATTTGCCCTTAGCGGTCATCGTGCGCATGTGCATAAGCGATGGCCGCTTGTGTTTGCCTGAGATATCGGTGTCAGGGCGGTTACGAATCGGAGTAGGTAAGATGGCGCAGCAGGCGCTTGGACTAATAGAAACAAGGGGCTTCGTTGGCGTAACGGAGGCGGCGGACGCGGCGGTCAAGGCGGCTCCCGTACAGGTCAGTGGCTACGAAAAGGTCGAAGGCGGGCTCGTCTCCATTCGCCTTCTGGGCGATGTTGGCGCCGTCAACGCTGCCGTAAGCGCCGGGGCCTTGGCGGCCAGCGCGATCGGTGAGCTCGTATCACAACACGTGATTGCCAGCCCCCACGATGATCTTGTTGCCGTGTTCGAGTTGAACGGCAGCGACGCGATCGACACATCGAATCTGGACACCCTGTCCGTCACACAGCTGAGACGTCTGGCCAGAGACACAGAAGGGCTCAGAATCCAGGGCCGCGAGATATCGCACGCGAACCGTGAGCAGCTGATTCAGGAAATCGAAGCCGCGAGACAACCTCAGGCGGAGTAAGCAACTCGGGAGGATGACGGGATGGATTCACTCTGGGACAAGATCAAACAGAGCTTGATCGACAGCGCGAGTGTCGCTGCGGAAAAGGCCGAATACCTCGGTAAAATCGGGCGTGCGCGCCTGGACATCGCGGAGACAAGGCACGCCATCCGAGATCGCTTCGCAGACCTGGGCGGTCTGGTCTACGAGAGCCTCCAATCAGACGACGCGGCGGATCTCGTGGGCAAGCCCGAGATCAAGGGGCTGATTGACACGATCTCCGAGCTTGAAGATGAATTGAAGAGTCGCGAGGAGGCGCTGAGCCTTCTCCGAGCCGAGGAAACCGAAGCGACGGCAGACCCGGCATCAGAGTAGATCAGATTTTTTGCGCGGCTTTCTGGCGTTCACTGCCGCGACTGGATATGATACAATGAGGAGATTCCGTTAACCACTTCCCGACCCCTCGGGAACCGCATCTTTCGAAGATCAGACACGGTCATCGGCGCGAGCAAGCGCAACACCAGCGCATCGGTCCTCCGACAATTCGGCCGGGACGAGACCTGATCATTAGAAGGGCGCTTTTTTTGCAGGAGGGACCAGAGCCTATGTGAGCTCCCCGCTCAAATCGTGAGCCAAACTGATACGAAACACATCAGGGTTATTTCCCGGGAACGGCATCCACACCGGATGGGGTTCCGCCAAACAGCACCGAACTCCCCAGGTGCCAACGAGGAGCGGCTGACGAGTGGCAAAACTGTCGAAGAAGCCTTACGCGCGAGAAGATGAATCCCTCGATCAATATCTCCAGGAGATCGGGGAAGTGAACCTGCTCACCGCTGACGAGGAGGTCACACTAGCAAAGAGAATCAAAAAAGGAGATCAAGACGCCTTGGAAAGACTCACAAAGGCGAACCTTCGGTTCGTTGTGAGTGTAGCAAAGCAGTATCAGAACCAGGGGTTGTCGATGGGGGATCTCATCAACGAAGGGAACCTTGGCTTGATCAAGGCGGCAAAACGCTTCGATGAGACCAAGGGATTCAAGTTTATTTCTTATGCAGTCTGGTGGATCAGGCAGGCGATCCTCCAGGCATTGGCCGAGCAGTCACGGATTGTCCGCCTCCCGCTCAACCGGGTCGGGGCACTCCACAAGATCGGCAAGGCCTCAAGCGGGCTCGAGCAGGAATACGGTAGAGAGCCAAGCCCGGGCGAGATCGCCGACGAGCTCGAGATGAGCGACTACGAGGTGATGGATACCCTCAAGATTTCGTCGCGTCATCTTTCACTCGACGCCCCCTTCAACGAGGGTGAGGACAACAGTCTACTCGATGTCCTCGACGATCAAGCTCAGGATCCGCCGGATGAGCCGTTGATCGATGACTCGCTCAAGCGGGAAATCGACAAGGCGCTGGCGACACTGACCCCCCGGGAAGCCGAGGTAATCAGCCTGTACTTTGGGATCAACAGGGAGCAGTCACTGACGCTTGAGGAAATTGGTGAACGGTTTGGGCTGACACGCGAGCGTGTCCGCCAGATCAAGGAGAAGGCGATCCAGCGTCTCCGGCATAATTCCCGGAGTCGTCCGCTAAAATCCTACCTCTTCTAGCCGGGAGGTTCCACCACGGTAGCAAAAGGCCACGATCTCAGTCCAGGATCGTGGCCTTTTACCGTTCTTCATCGGGTCTCGTGTGCTTAGATGTTGTTTTTTCAATCACTTGCGCACGCAATGAGACTGCCGGTTTCCTTGACCCATATCCCCAAATCCCTTACTTTACGTCGTCTAGATTGACATCTCAGAACGCCGGGCGAGACACGCCTTAATTCACAGTTTTCGGCCGTGTATCGCCTCATACTCACATCCTTGGAGGTTCCGATGTCTATGCAGAAACTGACCCCCTATTTGCTCCTCGTCGTAGCCGTGCTCCTTGCGGCCAACCTGATCAGGCCGCTCGTCGCGCCGCAGCCCGCGCATGCAGAGAGCCACGAAGGAAGCGACGTGGCGCTCACCGGTACGGGTGCGAATGCGTGGCTCGTCAAGGGAAGCACGGTCTACTACCTAAAGTGGGAGAACCAGTTCGAATCGATTCGGATCTACGGGCCCGAGGAGATTGAGCAGTAAATGACGGTTCGCAGCTACCCAGGGATACGTTGCCGGGAGACGCACGCCGTTTCCCGGCAGCTTTTTACGCACGCGTGTAGCTGACCATGGCACTCCACGAATACACCGGCGTAATCCACGCACATTCGACACACTCCGATGGGTCCGGTACTGTCGAGGAGATCATCTCTGCGGCCCAGGAGGCCGGAATCGATTTCCTAGTCCTTACCGATCACAATACGCTCGAGGCAAGGGAGATGGGTCACGAGGGCTGGCACGACACGGCCCTTCTGATCGTCGGGGACGAAGTATCCAGCCGGGACGGACACTGTCTGGCGTTGGGAACACGCGAGCACGTGAACCATCGACAGAACCTGCCCCGCATCCTCGAAGGGATCCGCGAAACAGGCGGACACGGGTATGTCGCCCACCCGCACGGCCGATACAGACCGATCCTGAAGACCCGGGATCATAGCTGGAAAGACTGGTCGGCTGACGACATCACGGGGTTGGAACTCTGGTCTTACATGTTCGATTGGGCATCCGGCTTCCACTACATCCGGTTTCCCCGGTACTACCGGGATCCTGATGCCTGCTTAAGAGGCCCGGATCCGGAGACCGTGGCCAAGTGGGATGAACTTTGTCAGAGCAGACGTGTAGTTGCTCTAGGGGGTGTGGATGCCCACGCACGCAAACTGCCGTTGCTGCCGGTCGTCGTCTTCCCCTATTGTCAGCTATTCAGGACGATCCGTACGCACGTGCTCAGCGAGCAGCCACTCGAGCACCGGGCAGACAAAGATATCGATACGATCCTCGGGGCGATCGCCGATGGCTCGTGTTTCCTCGCTCTTGGCGGGCTTGCGGATGCGGGAGGGACGCGGTTCACAGGCCGGGACGGCGAGCTGTCGATGGGGGCCGAGGCGACCTTCGAGCAGCCGGTCGAGCTGGATATCCGGGTACCCGTATCCACGGACATCACGCTGCTCAAGGACGGATCCCCTATCCGGACACAGACAGGCAAATCAATGCGCCACACGGTGGATCGGCCGGGCGTATACAGGGCTGAGGCCCGTTTGGGGAACCGGCCCTGGCTGTACACAAACCCGATATACCTGAGACGTCACCCTTCGGACCAAACAAACCTATGAACACGAACTTTGCGAGCCTCAACCGAATCGTCGCGGCGATCGTCTTCATGTTCACGCTGATCTGTTACTTCGTCACCGTGGCGCCGACGGTCGCTTTCTGGGATTGCGGTGAGTTTATCACCACGTCCTACATCCTGGGTGTGCCTCATCCTCCGGGAGCGCCGCTGTACACGCTGCTCGGCAGGCTCTTCAGTATGATGACATTCCTAGGCGACGAAATCGCGCTTCGTGTGAACTTCCTCTCTGTATTGTCCGGTGCCATCACGGTGCTCTTCGTCTATCTGTGCGTCGTCAGGCTCCTGTCCACGTGGCTGGACAGAGAGAACGCGCAGGAGAAGATCGCCATACTGGTCGGGGGAACGGTCGCAGCCCTGTCAGTCGCCTTCTCGACCTCCTTCTGGGGAAACGCCAGCGAGGCTGAGGTCTACGGCCTCTCGATGTGCATCACGGTGATCGCCTACTGGCTCGCACTCCGCTGGGACGACGGCCACAAGAACCCGATCAGTGATCGCCAGCTTCTCCTGATCGCCTACCTGTTCGGTCTCGGGGCAGGCGTCCACCTCCAGGCGCTGTTGACCGTTCCGGGAATCCTCATCCTCGTCTTCTCGGATCTGATGAAGAATCACCCGACTCGGAAGCAGATTGCCGCAGTTGTCGGCCTCATCATCTACCCTTTCGCGGCAATCTTTCTGCCCTCGGTCATCACCGCCGCGATCACCGTCGTGATCCTAATGGCCCTGCTCCACCTCAGACCCGAGTGGAAGAACCCGGTCTTCTGGACGGCCTGCGCAGTGCTTTTCGGTCTGGGCTTCTCGACCTATATCGCGCTCTTCGTCCGTTCCGGTCTAAACCCCCTGATCGACATGAACAACCCCGAGTCGTGGGAAAACTTCAAGTCCTTCCTCGGACGGCAGCAGTATGGGACGCATTTCTCCTGGCCAAGACGGTCTGATTTCTGGGCATACCAGATCAACATCCACATCAAATACTTCCTGCAGCAATTCCCCTTCTACAACGATGGATTCCTGGGTTGGGAATCGATCTTCCGGAAGGCGGTGCCGACCTCCGAGAACAGCGAGGTCCAGGCCTATTCGCTCATCACGCTCACCTTCGGAATCGGCGGAGCCTACTACCACTGGAAGAACGACTGGAAACGGTTCGCCTCCATACTCTCGATGTTCGCGCTCATGGGATTGGGTCTCGTCCTCTACCTCAACATGCCCGACCCCGAGCCCCGAGAGCGAGAGTATATCTTCGTCGGCGCCTACACGTTCTTCGGATGTTGGATGGGCATCGGTGCAGCCGGTCTGGTCGCCGCCGCCGGACGGTCCCTGAACGCCTCGATCACGACGCCCGTCGTCGCAGCCTGCTGTCTGATCCTGCCGCTCGGGATCCTCGACTCCAATTACCACTCGCACGACAGACGCGGTGACAAGATCCCCTACGACTACGCATACAACATCCTGCAGACGTGCGAGCCCAACGCGATCCTGTTTACAAACGGGGACAACGACACCTACCCGCTCTGGTTTCTCCAACATACCGAGGGAGTCCGTCAGGATGTCCGGATCGTGAACCTTTCTCTGATCAAGACCGCCTGGTATATCGAGCAGCTTCGCGACCTCGAGCCGAGCATACCCATTGGACTGACAGACGAAGAAATTGTCGGGAAGATGGTCGCCTACCCCTGGACGGACCCCAAGGATATCGAAATCGCCGGACTCAAGATCACGGGAACGGACATACCCACCGCGCACTATCGGTCAGGGTCGGGAATGGTTCCCGTGATCGAAGCCCACACCGTCATGATCTGGTGGATCATCGACAAGATCAGGTGGACACGTCCCATCTACTTCGCGGTAACCGTGCCCAGCAGTAACCAGGCCGGGCTGCGACCCTACCTGTCGATGGAAGGCATGGCCTATCGTATCGTTCCCGAGCACGGTCCCGGCCAGTTCGACCCGGCCCGCACAAGGCGAAACCTGATCGAGACATACCGCTACCGTGCGATCAACCAACCAGGGATCTACAAGGATCCCGTTGCTCGGCGTCTCCTCGGAAATTATCTCGTCCTTTTTGAAGGGCTTACACAGGCGCTGACGGCGATGAAAGACTATGGCGGGGCCTACGAGGCACTCCGGTTCGCGGAGACAAACATCCCGCCGCACGCGATGGACGATGACCGGATGTGGAAGTCACTTTCATACCGATACCGCGATATCGCACGGGGTTACCACGACCGTGGAGACACGGACAGCGCAGTTGTCGCTTTGGAAGACCTGCTGAGAGTGAATCCGGACCTCGGGAGCGCCGACGCGATCCAGAGCATCCTTGACCTGTGGAAAACCGAAAAGGATCAGCCGGAGGAATCTGCCATCCCTTAGGCGGTCCCTTCCACGCACAGAATCGGGCAGATAGAAATTGAGCCGGTGGTCGTACGACCATCGGCTCTTCTTATTGACCTGGATTCTTCGTGAATTGAAGTCAGTTCAGCGGGTGTGCGGCGTCAGTTCGAGCGCTAGTCGAGAACCGCCCATAGCGTAAGATGAGAAGCGACTCTGCGTTTCCTCGGCTCTACAGGGCAGCTTACGTGACAGATCACTGACTGGAGGTCCAGGCTCCTGCCCTGTCGCCTATCGGGAGTGTGCTCCCCGCTTCACCATAGCTGAGCGGCCGCGAGCAGGCTGACGCATCGTGTTGGCGCGACGCTTAAGCTCATCGACAAGCTTGTTTGTTAATGATCCGGGTTGGTAATCGTGCAGACGGCTTCTACGGTGAACCGACGCGACGAAGCCGGCCGACTCGTCTTCTCATCAGGAGAAACCCGATCACAAAGCCTCCGATGTGCGCATACCAGGCAACGCCGCCGCCCATCCCGCCCTGATCCATCCACGCATTCAGGAGCTGCACCGAAAACCACATCCCGAGGACCAGAACCGCCGGCACCCGGATGATCTGGATAAAGAAGAAGATGGGAACAAGCACGTGTATGCGAGCCCCGGGAAAGGCGGCCAGATACGCGCCCAGCACGCCGGCGACCGCACCGCTTGCCCCTACCAGAGGCAGCGTCGATTCCGGCCCTGTGGCGACATGAGCCAGCGTAGCGGCAACACCGCAGAACAGGTAGAAGACCAGAAACCGACCGTGCCCCAGCACATCCTCGACGTTATTTCCGAAGATCCATAGGTAGAGCATGTTCCCGGCGATATGCAGCCAACCGCCGTGCATGAAGAGGGACGTGATCAGCGTTGCGTAGACGGGATACGGGGTCGGCGAGATCGCATCGACACCGTGCGTGAGCTCGAAGGGGATGGCTCCCCAGCTTGCCGTAAGGACGTCAAACCCTGTTGATCCCAGGAACTTCGCATAGAGAAACAGGAAGACATTCAGACCCAGAATCCCCACGGTCAGGACAGGCGCTCGTCTCGTGGGGTTGTCGTCACGGATCGGAATCAGCAAAATGTCTTCCTCGGAGAAGCGGTGAGTGTTCGAGGTTTGGACGTCTGGATCTCGTCCGAGGATTCATTCAGTCACGACAAAAGTGCTGATGGCGATCGTCTCGTTCCCGCAGGTATCGCGAACCCGAACTTCGAGCCGGTGGTCGCCCGGGGAGAGCGGATAGCGCAGGATACCTTCCGCGATATCCTCCTCCGGATCATAGGCGAAGATCATCGTTTCACCATCCATCTCGAATGAGATAAGTGTCTCCATCGGGATACCCGACAGGCTGTCCCTCATCACCACCTCGATCTTCGGCCGCTGCACGGTCCGGGTTCCATCACCGGGACTCCTGATCTCGACATCCGGCGCGATGTCGTCTCTGAGCAACCCATACGTCGAGAAGTGTCGCACCCCTGCCCACACGGTGTTCCGGGTGCTGTCCACATCGTTCCACACAAAAGACCAACCCCTGCCAGTCAGTTCGTAGACACCGAGTCGCGATCGATCCTCACCTTCGGGCACTTTGAAATGCACCTGCACCATGTTCCGGAAGGGAATGACACCCGGATCGAACCGATAGGCACTCCCGACAAGCAGGGCATCGTCGGCAGGCAGATCGGCTCTGGTAATGCGTCCGGAAAACCCGTGATAGATCGAGGCCGCCGGAAACACGGCAAAGGCCGCCCCGTCACGAGAGCTGATTTGACCGCCTGTCGGTCGTATGGGCGCCGTCTCCAGCACAAGAACGGTGTCGATTGTCTGGCCCTCATGATCATCCACCCGGACAGTGACACGGGATTCACCCACCGATTCCGGGATGACTCCCTCGAAGTGCCGCGGCGACAGGGCGATCAAACCGACGGGCCCCGAAGGCTGATGCGTGACCGTGGGAAGGCTTCGAAGCGGTTGGCTCACACGGACGGACAGAACAGATCGACCTTCATACATCACATTCGTCACATCGAGTGTGATGGGCGCGTCCGACGCGACACGGCCTGCAGCGCAGATGGCCGCCGGACCATCCTCGAACCTGAGTCGATAGAACGAGCCCAATGACTCGGCGACCGGGATAGAGAAACGGGCGCCCTTGATACGCGCCGTCTTGATCCACTGCCAGGTGCGTCCGTCCGGAGAGGATTCGACGATCAAGGACCTGGGCTCCCCAACGACCCGGCTGATGTGACCGCCCAGGACGCGGGCGTTCCCGACATCTTTGACTTCCGCACCAAGAAACGCGACGGGTTCGCGAACCGTCAGATCGACGATCCCCTCTGCTCGATTCCCTTCGGCATCTTCAGCCGTGATACGAAGTGTGTATGCCTCCTGTTCCAGAACCGTGCCAGGGGCACGCGAGTCGATCCCCGCCAGAATCACACCGGATCCGACACCTCTCCCTCCATACAGCGGCAGCGTATTTCCACGTTCGATATACAGATTGTGGAACCCCTTCCGGCCATTCCGGTTCAGGAAAAAGCTTCTGTCCAGATCGACCTCGTAGACCTGATCGTAGCTGAACGAATCGTAGACGGTCCGCAAGACGGCGGTATCATTGATGGCCAGCGTCAGACGGTAGGGAGCGAGCTTGTTCGTCAGAACAGAGGCGTCTGCTCGATCGAACACCTTGATCGCAACGCCAACGCGTCCCCAGACGGACACAGGACTGCCCACAAAGCCCTTACCCTCAGCCCAGACCATCGTCCGGTATGCGGGCACGTTCCGTCCATCGACGCGCGCCTCGGCATCCAGCGGAATAAACGCTGTCTCGACAAGAGTCGGTTCGGTCGTGTCCTTGACGCCAAAGCCGTTGAGCAACGGGTTCAGCGGGCGCTGCTGACCGTCTCGAATCTCGAAATGGAGATGAGGGAAGCCCGAGCCCGTGCTTCCGGTGAAAGCGATCCGGTCACCACGCGTGACCGGGATCTCGCCCGGAGGAAAGTAGAGATTCACGCTGTAGGCACCACGCCGATCCTGTTCAGCAGCGACAACCGACTCGATACGATCCACAAAACCTGAAAGATGGGCGTAGACCGCCGTGCGTCCGTCGACCAGTTTCAGGTAAACCGCCTTCCCGTATCCCCAGGGGGACGTCCTGACTCGCCAGACATACCCGTCCGCGACCGAGACGCACGCGTAACCCTCCTTACCCCAGGTCTTCACATCTAGACCAGCGTGAAACCGGCCCGACCGGTATTCGGCGTAGGTGGACGTCAGAGCGGGAGGCGCGTCGAGCGGCCACAGATAGCTCTCCGGAGTCACTTGCCCACTCAGGACCGCGAGCGCGGCACACCACAAGAATATGGACTGGAGATTCATCCTAAGGCGCAATAATTAAATAGCCTATCAACTTCGTCGACCGAAAGCCCGTCAAGGCCGGAAGAACGTGTGGATATAGCTTGTTGCTGAATTGCCCAAAAGAGCCCTAACCTATTGAACAACAATCACTTATTCCTTTCTGCAGTATAGGCCGTTTGCACATGGGCGTCAAGAACGGCTGCCCGCAGGACATCCCGTCAGGCCAGAAAGTCCTTGCCGGGCACATTGCGGTTCTATAGATTTGAAAATCAACGAGTTGAGCGATTTTTTGTGCCCGGGCATGGTCGAATTGCGCTCGGGTTTTTCTCTCTCGAAAGGAAGCAGAACCGCCATGCTGGCATCCCTCCGAAGTGCGATGTTCGTAAAGATTATGATGGTCATCGTTGCGGCAGCCTTTGTCGGTCTGATCGTCCTTGAATGGGGCGCCGACTACAGCAGTACGAGTCGTGGTGCGACCAACCTCGTCGGTGTAATCAACGGGAACGAGGTAACCTACGAGATTTTCGATCAGCAGTTGCGGGACGCTTACCGTATCGAGAAGAACCGCGGCGTAGAAGATCCCGACGTCGGCAAACTCGTCCAGCAGGAATGGGATCGCTTGATCACGCAGACCATCGTCTCGCAGCAGATCGAGAACTTTCAGATCCAGGTATCCGATCAGGAAATCGATTTATTCAACCGGAACAACCCACCGGCTGAGATTCAGAGTATCGAATTCTTCCAGACGGAAGGCAAGTTCGACCTCTCGAAATACCAGCTCTTCCTGGACACACCTTCGACATACTCAGACCCCAACAACAGGAATATCGTCCTCTACGCCGAGAACCGTGCGAGGGAACAGCTGCTGTCCGGGAAGCTTCAGGATCTCGTTGCAGGCAGCGTGAAGATCACCGAAGCCGAGGTTCGGAAGGCGTTTGAAGATAAGAAATCACAGGTAAAAGTGGTCTACGCCGGGATCGAAGCGGGTCGCATCGCTGACTCTCTCGTGACGGTAGAAGACACCCAGCTGACGGAATACTACAACGGACACAGCGGTGACTTCGAGCAGGCCCACGCCATCCGGGCATCCTTCGTGACGTTCCAGAAGACCGCGTCCGCGCGGGACGAGGAAAATGTCCGTGAAGAGATCAATCGAGTACGGCTGGAGATCGAAAAAGGTGGCGACTTCGCGGAGCTGGCCAAAGAGTACTCAGACGACCCCGGCAGTGCACGAAATGGGGGAGATCTTGGATTCTTCGGCCGCGGCCAGATGGTCAAGGCTTTCGAGGATACAGCCTACACCCTCGCCCCCGGATCCATGTCTCAACCGTTCAAGACACAGTTTGGCTGGCACATCCTGAAGGTCGATGACAAGCAGGCCGAGGGAGATTCACTGAAGATTAAAGCACGTCACATCCTGCTGAAGATCGCGCCGGGTCGTGATACGCTCGACAGCCTCCGTGTCGTCGCCGATGACTTCACCGAGCGCGCACGGAAATCTGGATTCGACGTCGCAGCCTCGACTCTCGGATTCCAGACCAGTGATACGGGCTTCATCACGGCGGGAGCTTTCTTCCCACTGCTCGGAAACAAGACATCCGGGTTGGTGAATGCCTTCCTGGCAAACAAGCCGGGGTCCGTATCCCCGACCTTCGAGTCCGATCGTGGGATCTATGTGTTTGTCCTGACCGACAAACGTGAGGCGGGAACACAACCTCTCGATGAAGTGAAGAACCAGGTCGCCGGCCGGGTTCGACAACAGTTGAAACGTAAGATTGCCGAACAGCGCGTCAGTTCCATCCTGTCCGATGTCCAGGCAGGCACCTCCCTCGAAACGGCTGCCCAGAAGCAGGGCCTGCGCTACGCTAAACCCGAACCGTTCGCCAAGGCTGACTTTGTCCCTACCGTGGGGAGTCGAAACGGCTTCGTCGGAACAGCTTTCGACCTCGCGCCGGGTGAAACGAGCGAAGTCATCGCCACACGTAACGGGGCATATGTTCTGAAAGTCGTGGAGCGGATTCCGGCGCAGGAAGCGGACTTCGACCTCGAGAAAGCTGCTCTCTCGAGTCAGCTGCTGAGCACAAAGCGGAATGACCTGCTCTCCGTCTGGTTCACCGACCTCAGAGATCAGGCCGAGATCATCGACAACCGACACAACTTCTATACAGAGTTTTAACCCGGCATCACGAAACGCCTGGCTGCTCGTACGATTCGTCCGGCACTCCGGAGCCTCTTTGCTTGGCGACGGAGTGCCGCCTTTTTATCGGGTCTCCCCTTCGATCCTGAAGGCATACCCCATCTGAAAATCTGCAGGGCAATTTCCGGAGGCAGACTGTGCATCAGGATCACCTGAGAATAGCGCTCGCCCAGTACAATTTCGCTGTCGGCGACATCGACGCGAATCGTGATCGCATGATTGATGCGATCGATCGGGCTCGCACGGCCGGGGCTTCCGTCATCGCCTTCCCTGAACTCGCACTCACCGGGTATCCTCCCGAAGACCTGCTCTTCAAGCCCAGATTTATCGATGCAAACCTCCGCGCCCTGGACACGATCGTCGGCTCGAGCGCCGGCATCACGGCGATTGTCGGATTCGTCGATCGACAGGCGGACATCTACAATGCCGCTGCGATCGTGTCGGACGGTGAACTGGCAGGCGTATGCCACAAGCAGTTCCTCCCGAACTATGGGGTCTTTGACGAAGAGCGGTACTTCCAATCCGGGGTCGATACACCCGTCTTCCGGCTTCACGACGTCAACCTGGGCGTCAACATCTGCGAGGACATCTGGTATCCCGGAGGTCCGGCGAGAGAACAGGCGCTGAGAGGCGATGCGGACGTTATCGTGAACATCTCCTCTTCGCCCTTCCACGACGGCAAGGGATTGCGTAGGGATCAGATGATCGCCACGCGTGCTGCAGATCACGGCGTCATACTCGCCTTCTGTAACCTGGTTGGCGGGCAGGACGAGCTTGTATTCGACGGGGGCAGCCTCGTCGTCGACCAGACAGGATCGGTCGTCGCCCAGGCGTGTCGCTTCGACGAACAGATGCTGATTGCCGATGTAGATATCGAGTCTGTCTTCAGGCACCGACTCCAGGATCCGCGTAGACGCAAGGAAAAGAGCACCGCGGGGGCACCGATCCCACCGATCACGCTGGTAGCGAAACGACCCAAAGCCAATCCCGACACCGACACCGACAACATCGCACCACCGAGTCCTCCAGAGCACCATCCGGATGACCGTCTGCGCGACATCTATCAAGCACTTGTCATCGGCACACGGGACTATGTGCGTAAGAATGGTTTCGGAAAGGTCCTTGTGGGACTGTCGGGAGGGGTCGACTCGGCCCTTGTCGCGGCCATCGCCTTCGACGCTCTCGGCGCCGAAAGCGTTGGGCTGGTCACCATGCCTTCCCGCTTCTCTTCGGATGGGACGAAATCCGATGCGCAGGAAATGGCAGAAAACCTCGGCATCGATCTGCTCACGCTACCCATTCAAGCGATCTTCGAGACATATCTATCCGAACTCTCCGACGAGTTCGAAGGCAAACCGTTCGACACCGCCGAGGAAAACATCCAGCCCAGAATCAGGGGCAACCTCCTGATGGCATTGTGTAACAAGTTCGGCTGGCTCGTCCTGACGACAGGGAACAAGAGCGAGATGAGCATGGGCTATGCAACGCTCTACGGAGATATGGCCGGGGGATATGCGGTCATCAAGGACATCTACAAGACCCTCGTCTACGACCTGTGTGATTACCGAAACTGCCAGGACGATGGTCCCGTCATCCCGGAATCGATCATCACGCGTCCCCCGACAGCAGAACTTCGGGAGGATCAGCTGGACACGGACAGCCTGCCGCCCTACGACATCCTCGACCCGATTCTGCAGGCCTATGTCGAAGAAGACAAGAGCCTGAAGGAGATCGTGGGACTCGAGTTCGACGAGAAGCTCGTTGCCCGAGTCATGCGATCGGTCGACCTGAACGAGTACAAGCGCAGACAATCCCCTCCGGGCGTCAAGATCACGCCTCGTGCCTTTGGACGTGATCGCCGTTTGCCGATCACAAACCGTTGCCGGGAATACTAGGAGTGGACGTGTGGGCCGCCTGCGGCCCGATCAACGGCCCGCAAACCGACAAACGCATCACCGTTCCCCCGGAGTGACGTCGTGACCCAATAGATCCCGCATCGCCTGATACCCCAGCGAATGTACACGTCGTATCGAAGGGCGACCGGCACACGAGTCCGCGCCCTTCGATACGGCACGCCCTTTCAAGGCCTAAGCCACACCGACTGCTGATCAGCTGGGTGCCTACTCAGGGTGATCGGTTGCCGCATCCGCAACGAAGAACGAACACAACTTCTGATGTGTCCGCAATACTTGACCGCATATAGAACGCCCCCTCCGTCATCAACGAAGGGGGCGGTTCTCAAGATGCAATCGAAACGTTGTATCAGCCAGCGACCTGCAACCGGTTCAGCGCGCGATGCAGGGAGGCCTCGGCACGAGCTGTATCGACATCCGGGTCGCGTCGGGAGCGAAGGCGGTCCTTCGCCCGGTCGCGTGCCGCAGATGCTCGAGCGGGGTCGATCGTCCCGGCAAGCTCGGCCGTTTCTACCAGAACAGTCATCCGATCTCTCAACACCTCGGCAAAGCCCCCGCTGACGGCGGCGAGTTCTTCCCCCCCGCCCTCCTCGCGGAAATGCAGGGACCCGACGCCCAGTGCCGATACCATCGGGTGATGGCCGGACAGAACACCAAACCCTCCGTCGATGCCCGGTGCGCGAACGTGTTCGACGGTGCCCGAATACAGGGTTTTTTCAGGCGTTACGATTTCCAGTTCGAAAGTGGCCATCTTAGCTGCTCAGTCCTTTGGCCTTCTCGATCGCCTGTTCGATCGTGCCGACCATGTAGAACGCCTGTTCGGGAAGATCGTCATACTCGCCCTCGGCCAGTCCCTTGAAGCCGCGAACCGTGTCTTCGATCTTCACGTATTCACCCGGAATACCCGTGAAACCTTCACCAACCGTAAACGGCTGTGTCAGATACATCTGGATACGACGGGCACGTGCCACGACCAGCTTGTCGTCATCGGAGAGCTCGTCGATACCGAGGATCGCGATAATTTCCTTGAGATCGTTGTAGCGCTGGAGCACCTGCTGTACGGCCTGGGCCACATCGTAGTGCTCGTCCCCGACGACCCGCGGATCCAGAATCCGTGAACTCGAGGCGAGCGGATCGACAGCCGGATACAGGCCCTGGTCCGCGAGGTTACGTTCGAGTACGATCCGTCCATCGAGATGGCTGAAGGCCGTCACAACGCCCGGATCGGTATAATCGTCGGCCGGCACGTAGATCGCCTGGACCGACGTAATCGACCCGTTCTTGGTCGTCGTTATACGCTCCTGCAGGGCGCCCATCTCCGTGGCCAGCGTCGGCTGGTACCCAACAGCCGAAGGCATACGTCCCAGCAGAGCCGAAACCTCGGCACCCGCGAGAATGAAGCGGAAAATGTTGTCCACAAAGAACAGCACATCCTGACCGTGTTCTTCCCGGAAATTTTCAGCGATCGTCAATCCGGTCAGCGCGATCCGCTGGCGGGCTCCGGGCGGCTCGTTCATCTGACCGAAGACCATGGCGGTCTTGTCGATCACACCCGACTCCTCGAGCTCCATCATCAGATCCGTACCCTCACGGGTCCGTTCCCCCACGCCCGCAAACACCGAATACCCACCGTGGCTGGAGGCCACGTTGTTGATCAACTCCGTCAGGATCACGGTCTTGCCGACTCCAGCACCGCCGAACAGCCCCAGCTTACCACCGCGTGCGAACGGACAGATCAGGTCCATCACCTTGATACCCGTCTCGAGCATATCGTCGGAGGTCACCTGATCTTCGTGCGGGGGTGCCTCGTTGTGGAGCGGGAGACGTTTCGCGTCTGCGCCAAAGCCCTCCTTGCCATCGATGGGCTCGCCGATAACGTTCAGAAGACGGCCGAGAACCTGCTCGCCCACCGGAACGGTGATCGGGCTTCCGGTGTCCTTGACCGCAGAACCGCGGACCAGACCGTCGGTCGAATCCATCGCGACGGTGCGGACCATGTTTTCGCCCAGATGCTGTTGTACCTCCAGCACCAGACGCTTGCCGTTATCGCGATCAAGCTCCAGGGCGTTATAGATCGGAGGAAGCTCGCTGCCGGAAAAATCGACATCGACCACCACACCGACAATTTGCCTGACTGTCCCTTCATTCATCGTTACGGCCTCATATGTTGAATGCTGTGAGCCGGCTCTCGCGCCAGCCGTGCTGCTCTGCGAAATCTGACTAGGAGACGGCCTCTGCGCCGCCGATGATATCCATCAATTCGAGCGTGATCGCCGTCTGACGCACCTTGTTCACCTCGCGCGTCAGCTCGTCAATCAAGTCTCCTGCGTTCTTCGTTGCGTTGTCCATCGCCTGCATACGTGCAGCCTGCTCGCCCGCATTCGACTCGAGGAATGCGCGCCAGACCTGGAAATTCACCTGCTTTGGGATCAACGTCGACAGAAGACGATCCGGATCGGGCTCGAACAGAAACTCGCTGCTCTGATCCTCGGCCGTCGCGGTTTCAGGCACGATCGGCAGAAGCTGCTGAACAACGGGAACCTGGTGGGCGACCGATCGGAACTCGCTATACACGAGCAGAACCCGATCGACGTCTCCATTCAAAAATCGACTCGTCAGATCCTCAGCGATCGAGGAGGCTGCGCCGAACTCAAGCTCACGAAAGATATCAATATGCTCCTGAACGACATTGTAGTCGCGATTCCCGAAGTAATTCCGGGTCTTCCGTCCGACCGTGATGACGTCGGTATCGATCCCCTCGAGCTCCCCGATAGATGTCGATGCCTGACGGAAGACGCTTGCGTTGAATCCGCCGCATAAACCGCGATCCGACGCAACAACCGCGACCGCGACACGCGAAACGTCGCGTGCCACCAGCAGCGGATGTTGACTCGTATCGATCGATCCGCTGAGCCGTCGAAGAATGCTGTCGAGCTTCTCAGCATACGGTCGCGCCGCCAGGATATCCTCCTGGGCCTTCCGCATCCGGGCCGCCGCGACAAGCTGCATCGCGTTCGTAACCTTCTGGATATTCTGGATGCTCGAGACACGTGTTCTGAGCTGCCGAAGTGTTGCCAAACGTCCGTCTCCCGGTTATTCGGAGGCCGTGAAACCGGCCTTGAAGGTTCCAATAATACCTGTCAACTTTTCAGCCAGCTCGTCACTGAGCTCACCGGACTCGCTGATCTTCTGGATGACATCCGGATGGCCGTCCCGGACATACGCCAGGAGCTCACTCTCGAAACGCTGCACATCGGATGTCTGAATATCTTCGATCTGGCTGATCGTGTAGAGTGACACGACCTGCTCGCCCAGAGTCAGCGGACTGAACTGCGCCTGCTTCAGCAGCTCGGTCAGCTTTTCGCCCTGGTTCAGCAGGACCCGGGTCGCCTGATCGAGACCTTCCGTCCCAAACTGGGCGAATGCCTTGACGTCATTGTATCGAGAAAGATCACCCTTGAGCGTCCCTGAGACGGCGCGCATCGCCTTCGACTTGGCCGAACTCACGCGGGATACGGATGCACCCACGTCCATGGCCGGTCGGATACCCGCGTAGAAGAGCTCGGGTTTCAGGAGAATCTGCCCGTCCGTAATCGAGATTACGTTTGTCGGAACAAAGGTCGAAACATCGCCTTCCAGAATCTCGATCACGGGAAGGGCCGTCAGAGACCCGCCACCGAGCGCGTCGCTCATCTTGGCGGCGCGTTCAAGCAACCGGGAGTGAAGATAGAAGACGTCACCCGGATACGCTTCGCGGCCCGGCGGGCGACGGAGCACCAGCGACATCTCTCGATATGCCCACGCCTGCTTCGACAGATCATCATACACGATCAGTGCGTGCTCGCCCTTGTCCCGGAAGTACTCACCCATCGAACACCCGGCGTAGGGCGCAAGGAATTGCAGCGGCGCGGGCTCACTCGCCGTGGCGGATACCACGATGGTGTATTCCAGCGCACCGGCCTGTTCCAGTTCCGATACCACCTTCGCCACGGTCGATGCCTTCTGACCGATCGCAACGTAGATGCACTTGATCCCGGATTCTTTCTGGTTGATGATCGTATCGAGTGCGATGGCCGTCTTGCCCGTCTGGCGATCACCGATGATCAGCTCACGCTGACCTCGTCCGATCGGCACCGTTGAGTCGACGACCTTGATGCCCGTTGCCATCGACTGTCGCACCTCTTGACGATCGATAACACCGGGGGCAATACGTTCGATCGGCAAGGTCTGATCGGTTGCGATCGGCCCCTTACCATCGATCGGTTGACCCAGCGGGTTGACCACTCTTCCCAGAAGCGCCTCACCAACGGGCACCTCCACGATGCGTCCAGTCCGCTTGACCGTGTCGCCCTCACGAATCTGGGTATCATCACCAAAGAGCACACACCCGACGTTGTCTTCCTCGAGGTTGAGCGCCATGCCCATGATGTCGTTCGGGAAAGCGACCAGCTCACTCGCCTGGACGTTCGCCAGACCGTGAACGCGAGCGACACCGTCACCCACCTGGATCACCCTGCCCGTCTCGTAGACATCGACATCGCGTGTCGACTCGAGGATCTGCTGCTTCAGTATCTCCGAGATCTCATCGGGTCGAATCTGCAAATTTGTCGCCATAGAGCCTTCTTACCTTGATGTTGGTTCAAGAGCCCGTTCGGAGCTCTCGGTGCAGTCGATTCAGCATGGATTCGACGGTACCGTCAAAAACCTGGTCACCCAGGCGCGCGATAAATCCAGCCTTGAGGTTCGGGTCTACTTCAGTCTCCAACCTCACCTCTCTTCCGGAGAAACGGGCAAGACGCTCAGTCAGCTGGTTTCTCTGACCGTCCGTCAGCTCCTGTGCGGAGCTTACCGAAGCCGTCACGATCCCGCGTTTCTCATCCATCAATGTAGCAAACGCATTCAGAATTTCCTCCAGCGAACGTTCACGCCGCTTTTCGCATAGGAGGAACAGGAAGTTCAGAACAACCTCGTGAACTTTGCCGGTCAGCAGCTCACGGAAAACGGCCTGTTTCTGGTTGGGCAAAGGAAATGGATCTTCGACAAACCCTTTCAGGTCGTCCGACGACGCCATCAACTCGGCAAGCCCTTCCATATCTGAGGCGACCTGATCGAGTGCACCGCGATCCTCAGCGGCGTCCGCCAGGGCACCCGTGTATCTTTCGACAACTCCGCTCACATCGAACTCCGTGTGTTAGTTTGCCGACCTTCCAGTCAGAATGCGTCTAGTTCGCTGGACTTTCCGGTAATCGCGAGATCGTGTCATCCACGATCTGCCGACCCCGTCCCTCGTCGAGCTGATCCTCCAGAATCTTCCTTGCGGTCAGAATCGCGAGGTCTGCGACCTGGTTGCGCAATTCCTGAACAGCCTGATCGCGTTCCTGCTGAATCGTACGGCGGGCCTGCTCCAGCATCTGACCAGCCTCGCCCTCAGCCCGTTCACGAACCTCTTGGGCGACACGTTCAGCCAGATCGCGACCTTCCGATATGGCCTGACGTGCGTCCACCTGAGCCTGCTCCAGGGCCGCGCGATTTACTTCGCTCT
>CAYYGZ010000011.1:0-36546 GCA_964471275.1 uncultured bacterium
TCAGAACCTCGTTCGAGTGTAGGTCGCTGGGTGCGTGATCCTGGCCCTGCGATCATTCACAACGGGCTCGGCCACCACATCGCCGGGTTTCGCTTCACTCAGATAGAGTTTACGCACTCGCCTACTCCGCCAGACCTGCACGGTTGAGATAGCCGACCAGGTTTGACTGCAGCCAGGAAACCGGCTTCCGCCACAGCGTGTTGAACCCGCCCCACGTCCAGCGGGAGATTCGATACTTTCCCAACGCCTTGATCAGAAGATCCCGGCGATCATCGTCCAGACCGTCGAACGATTTGGCCAGATCAAGCAGCTCACGATCATACGAGAACGTTGCCATCCGCTCGGCGTGCGTGTCAACCTTCTCCGGCTCGCCGATCTCGGTGTTGGGACAGACCGTGCACGACTCGTTCTTCTCAAAATGCCGCAACCAGATCGAAGGCACTTCGCCCTCAAGCCAGTCTTTCGTCTCCCTCAGCTTCTCCGGACTCAGGATCCCGTAGGTTCGGCAGGCGAAGGGGCGGGCGGGATGCACGGAGCAACCACCGAGCTCCGAGAGAAATGGACAGCGAAGCGGTCGCTCCTCTTCAAGAGTGAGCAACCGCTCCTGGTCCTCAGGGCTGAAATACGCCTTGACGTGATCGACAATGTTCAGATACTCGACCGCGTAGAGCGGATACATTGTCGCCCAATCTTCCGCCGCTTCTTCCGGCGTCAGTTCGCAGCACTGGCCGAGCTTGTCGCACCCGCACATCACGGCAGGCACTTCCCCGTAGATCCTGTCCAGAGAGGCCTTCGCCTCCGCAGGCAGGATTGGTTCATCGTTGTCCGTGATGTAAAGAAGAGGATCGCCCACAGTCTATCGTTTCGCCGCCTTCTTTGCACGCTGAGCCGTTGTCTTGGGTCGCTCAATGTTGTAAAACGTGTCCAGACCGGGATACACTGCCGCCTCACCCAGCTCCTCTTCGATCCGCAGCAGCTGGTTGTACTTAGCGATCCGATCCGAGCGCGAGGCGGACCCCGTCTTGATCTGACCCGCGTTCGTACCGACAGCGATATCGGCGATGGTCGTGTCTTCGGTCTCGCCTGAGCGATGCGAGATCACGGCCGTGTAGCCGGCGCGTTTGGCTGTCTCGATCGCATCGAGCGTCTCTGTCAGCGTGCCGATCTGGTTCACCTTGACCAGAATCGAGTTCCCGACCTTGGTGTCGATACCCCGCTTGAGCCGCACCGTGTTCGTCACAAAGAGATCGTCCCCGACGAGCTGCACGCGATCACCGATCTCGGCGGTCAGCTTCTCCCAGCCCTTCCAGTCATCCTCATCCAGCCCATCCTCAATCGAAATGAGCGGATAGCGTGTCGACCAGTCTTTCCAGAATTCAACCATCTGAGCGGAGGACCGCTTCGACCCGTCCGACTTCTTGAAGACATACTTGCCGCCGGAATAGAACTCGCTCGTTGCCGGGTCGAGGGCGAGCATAATGTCCTTACCGAGTGTGTAGCCGGCAAGCTTGACCGCCTCCGCGATCACCTCCAGCGCCTCCTCATTCGACCCCAGACTCGGCGCAAATCCACCCTCGTCACCAACACCCGTACTGTAACCGGCCTTGTGTAACACGCCACGCAGGGAATGGAATATCTCCGCACCTGCCTGCAAGCCTTGTCGGAAGGACTTGGCCGCAACGGGCATCACCATAAATTCCTGAAGATCCACGCTGCTGTCCGCGTGTGCCCCACCATTCAGGATATTCATCATGGGCACCGGCAGCTGACAGGCGGATGCGCCCCCGATGTATCGGTAGAGCGGCATATCGTATGCGTTCGCTGCTGCCTTGGCCGTCGCCAACGAAACGCCCAGGATACCGTTTGCACCCAGTTTGCCCTTATTTGGTGTTCCATCTGCCTCGAGCATCCGTCTGTCGACAGCAATCTGGTCCGACGGGTCCATGCCGATAACGGCCTTGGCCAGCCGTGTGTTCGTGTTCGCTACCGCCTTGCTAACGCCCTTTCCCAGGAAGCGCTTGGCATCCCCATCGCGAAGCTCGACTGCCTCGTGCACGCCCGTCGACGCCCCAGAGGGTACGGCCGCTCGTCCCATCACGCCAGATGAGAGGGCTACATCGACCTCGACGGTCGGGTTTCCACGTGAATCCAGGATCTCTCTCGCCTTAACTCGCTCAATCGTTGTCACACCCACCTTCTGCCTCCTCTGGTCCTGTGTCTCTGCAAATCAAAGTGAAAAGCCAATATACCGGTGAGCCAACTGCCGAACAAGCTGGGCCCCAACGACAAGGGGGTCCCGGAAACACCGAGACCCCTCGTGGTCCGTGCCCTTCCGATTTACGACTGGGCGCCGCGCACCTTCCGGAGGCCCTCGACTACCTCATTCAGCCGAACAGACATACTCTGAGAAACCCGGTATAGAATCTTGAACCCGAGCATTGGATCCGTGTCGATCAGATCCATCAGATCGGGGCGAAAAAAGCCGATCAAGTCGCTCGGCTCCGCCGCGACAATCGAAGTCGACCGCGGCGAATCGTCCAGAATAGCGAATTCGCCGAGCAAATCGCCGCTGTCCAGCGTGCCGATCACGACGTTCTCTCCCGACACCAGCTGGCGAACCACGTTCACGACACCCGATTCGACGACGAACAGACCGGACCGCGGCACCCAGGCCTGGATCACGACCTCGTTGGTCACAAACCGGCGACGATGAACAATCCGCTCCAACCTTCCGAGCTCTCGATTCGTCAGATTGTCGAAGACGGGCTGGCGGCCCAGCATCACGGCCACATCATCGTCCTCATCCAGACCGGGTGCGTACAGCGGCATCCATTCGGGATCTTCGACAACCGGCGACTCGGTTCGCGTCACACAGACCTCATTGCATGATGAAATCGGTAAAGTAGGCACCCGTTACGGCGCCATTCTGCAGCTCTTCGTTAATCAGGTTGATTATGGTTTCTCGAATCAACTCCTTATCTGGATCCCGGAGATCCTCGACCGTATGCGTCTCAAGTGTCTTGAGTACAAGATCCCACACCATCGAGTGCTTCAGCGAGATCTCGTCCAACACGACCAGACGGTCGACTTCCAGAACGATTGTCAAACTCACCAACTGCCCACCGCGCGTATCCAGTGGCGAGAAGACCATCTGGGCCAGATCGGTATAGAAAATCGGAGGAACGAACACATCCTCCTCCAGCTCCTCGAGAATGGGATCCTCTTCCACCACCTCCGGAACCGGGATCGCCCAATCCAGTACCATGTAGGCACCGGCGGTCTCCGCAAGCAGGATAATGATGATCAGGAGCAGATACCGATAGGGCCCCTTGGCATCCTGTTTGGATAGTTCCTGCTGCTCTTCCTGATCTTCTTCTTCAGCCATACTGCCTCACGTCCGTCCGTAGGGAGCTCGCTGAAATCGCTCCAACTGGCTTTCGAGGTGCTCCTTCAACTCTGGTGATTCGGGTCGCATCCGTATCGCCCTCCAAATCCAAACCAATGCACTCCGCCGGTCTCCTTGTTTGTAGTATAACTCCGCAAGCGTGTCCATGTAGCTTGGCTGTTCCCGCAGTTCGATCGAAGCCCGCGACAGTTTGATACCCTCATCCAGCTTCTTCCCCCGCGTCGCGTACAGCCACGCGAGGTTGTTCATGCTCCTGTGATCGTGCGGATACTGTTCGATCGCGCGCGCGTAAGCAGTCTCGGCATCACTGTATGCCTCCCGATCGTAGTGCAGATTGCCGACCTCTGCCCACAGATCCGGCAGCGAATCATCCAGAGAGCTGGCGCGGAAATAGGCCTGCAACGCCTCCTCACTACGTGACATCTCGCGAAGCAGGTTACCCTGTCGAAATAGTATCCAGGCTTCTGCCGGGAACCGCTCTACCAGCTCCATCAGCAGCGCCATCGCTTCATCGTGTCTGTCACTGACAAGGTAGAAGGTCACCAACTGATCGTAGATCGGGGCATAGTCCGGGACAGACAATGCGGCTCTCTCCAACCAGCCTAGCGCGGCGTCCGGGTCATCCTGGGCGAGTGAGACACCGATCAGATCCTGGTATACTTCAAGATACGCCGGCTCGAGGGCGATTGCGGATTCGAAAACCTCCCGTGCACGACCGAGATCCCGCCGCCGAAGAAACGCCCGCCCCAGAGCGCGATGCAGGTATGCGTCGTCAGGCGCCGCCTGGACTGCCTGGCTATAAGCATCGATCGCCTGCCCCTCCTGGCCGGCCGCTTCATACGCATTCGCCAGGTCCAGAAGTTGATACGCCTCTCTTTGCGTGCACCCGAAGGCAGTCGCCAGGATGCAGGAGATGGTAAAGATCTTTAAGGAACATTTCCAGAACGTGTGAGGAGTGCGCATTGACACAAACCTATGAAAGTTATCTGATTACGAGGAAGTATAGAGTTCGCTCATATCTCTGTCAAGAATCGGGCCAGTGGCAAGGAGGGATGGAACCGCTACACTTTCGCTTGACGATCACCGAACTCTTTTGTTCCTAGGGATTGCTATGAGAAAGACATGCATCACCGCAATCTGTGCAATCTTCCTGCTCGTAACAGGATGCCATGACATAGGCCCGAACGACCGTAGCCTAATCATCGCTACGGCCACTCCCGGAGGAACCTACTATCCGGTCGGCGTCGGAATCGGAACGCTTGTGTCCGAGAAACTGCAACCCGAGATCGTCGCCTCCGCGATCAACTCCGCCGGGTCCGGCGAGAACATCCAGATGATGGTTAACGGAGAGGCCCAGCTGGCGATTCTTCAGGGACTCTTCGGTGCCATGGCCTACTCGGGAACAGGCCGGTATGACACCCCTCTTCGAGATGTGCGATCGATCACCATGCTCTGGCAGAACGTCGAGCACTTTTTGATCAGGGCCGACGCGGCTCACACGGGTACGATTGCAGATCTCAAATCGCTCGATGATCGCTACTCGATCGGCAAGCGCGGGTCCGGAACAGAGGAATCGACACGCACGATCCTGGCCGCCATCGGCATCGCGCCAGACGAACACTTTCAACCAGAATTCCTTGGTTACTCTCCCTCGGTACAGGCCCTGATGGATGGCCGCATAGCGGGAGGGAGCCTGCCGGCCGGTCCACCCGTTGCGGCGGCAACCCAGGCTTTCGCACAGATGGGAGGCAGGGCCCGATTGCTCGAGGTAACCGACGCTCAGCTGACTCGGATTCGGATAGCCTATCCCGTCTGGTCACGATATGTGATCCCTGCAGATACCTATCCGGGCCAGTCTTCGGCTGTCCGGACGATCGCACAGCCCAACTTCCTGGCGTGCACCACCGACCTGCCGACCGACGTCGTATACCAGATCACGAGAACGATCTACGAGAACCTCCCCTACCTTCGGAACATTCACAGTGCCACAAATGCGATGCGGCTGCAGAAGGCAATCGAGGGACTGGCAGTACCCCTTCACGCCGGAGCGTTGAAGTACTATCGCGAACAAGGCCTGACCATTCCTCCCAGCCTGGTCGACGAGTAGGCCTTGTCGGTTCCAGCGATCAGTGAGACCGAAGGCGATATGGTCACCACACAGCGCAAACTGGTCGGCTCGCACGAACGCATCGTGTTCTGGACGTGTATCCTGGTCTCCTGCTTCCATCTCTGGGCAAACACGTTCGGTGTCCTGCCGGAGATTCAGCGCAACGCGATCCACTTCGGCTTCCTGCTCTTCATCGCCTACCTGCTCTACCCGCCCGTCCAAGGTCGATCCGGCTCTCTTGCCGTAGACTACGGGCTGGCGATCGTATCTGCTCTCGTCGCGGTCTACCTTCTCCTGTTCGAAGCTGACCTTCACGCGCGTAACCAGATCCCCCTGTTCCGAGATCTGATCGCCGCAACGCTCGCCCTCGTCCTGCTGCTCGAGGTAACACGCCGCACAACGGGTTGGTTCATCCCCACGCTCGCGATCCTATTCCTGACCTATGCCACCGTGTGGGGCAAATTCGTCGGCGGGATGTGGCGATTCCCGGGGGTCTCCATCGAACGTATCCTCTACCGGATGTACTTCGCGCCCGACGGGATCTTCGGCACGATAGCAACCGTTTCCTCAACCTTTGTAGCACTCTTCGTACTCTTCGGCGCCTTCCTCATCAAGTCAGGTGCAGGCGACTTCATTCTCCACGTGGCCCTCGCGCTTCTGGGTCGCACCGTCGGTGGCCCCGCAAAGATGGCTGTGTGTGCCAGCGGGCTGCTTGGCTCGATCTCTGGGAGTGCCGTCGCCAACACCGTCGGATCCGGGTCTCTGACGATACCCATGATGAAGCGTACGGGGTTCGCGCCCTCGTTCGCGGCCGCAGTCGAAGCATCTGCATCGACCGGGGGGCAGCTTATGCCGCCGATCATGGGCGCGGGCGCCTTTATCATGAGTCAGTGGACACAGATTCCGTATCTCACGATCGTTGCTGTCTCCTTTTTGCCCGCGCTTATGTACTTCCTGAGCGTCATCTTCTTCGTCCACTTCCGTGCCCGTCGCGACGGGATTAGAACGGTTGATCCCACGGAGATACCGCGGCTCCGCAACGTTCTGCGAGAAGGCTGGCACTTCACGATCCCACTCGGTATGCTCATCGGTCTTCTATTGGCCGGCTTCACGCCAACATATGCGGCGGCGGCCGGCACGCTCAGCATCGTGCTCGCCAGCTGGCTTCGCCGATCCACGCGTATGACCGGTCGCGACATCCTCGATGCCCTTGCGCTGGGCACGCGGAACCTGCTTTCCACGGGGATCATCCTGCTCTGTGCCGGTATCATCGTCGGAGTCGTGCTCCTTGTCGGTATCGGCATCAAGTTCTCGCTGCTGATCGGAACCTTCGCCGGCAGCAGCGTCCTGCTCGCCGTCATCCTCATTGCCCTCGCCTCACTCATCCTCGGCATGGGCCTGCCCGTCACCGCTTCCTACATCGTCCTTGCCGTCCTCGCCGCTCCCGCGCTGACGAGTCTGGGCGTCAGTCTGATCGCCGCGCATCTTCTGATCTTCTGGTATTCCCAGGACGCAAACGTAACGCCGCCTGTCTGTTTGGCCGCATATTCTGCTGCCGGCATCGCGGGAAGTGATCCGATCAAGACCGGTTTCGCATCCTGGAAGATCGCCAAGGGTCTCTACCTCATCCCGCTCCTCTTCTGCTACACCGGCATCCTGTTCCAGGGAGATTGGTTTTCCGGCATATGGACAACCGCTTCCGCTTCCTTCGGACTCCTCGCGATTGCCGCCGCGTCGGAAGGCTTTCACGGCGCACGTTTGGGCAACCCGACTCGGCTGATCTATCTCGCAGCCGGAACCGCCCTGCTCTGGCCAAGCACGGCCGCCAACCTGGTCGGTGGTGCTCTCCTCCTTGCCCTCTATGTCTCCCAGGTCAAATCGGGCCGCGACCTGTTGTCCCCTTCCTGAGTCCTCCGAGTCTTGCGATGCGAGATCTCGCCAGATGATCCGTCTGAGTCTTGTGTGCCAGACTCGACTGTAACCGACGGAGACCCTCTGACCCACTTTCACCTTTGGGACTCTGCTACCCTCTCCATATCTTGCCCGCTGCCATCTGTAGAACCCGTCTAAAGATTGTCGTTCGAAGGAGAACCTGATGAACCGATTTGCATTCCTACTCGTCGCCATACTGCTCAACTCCTGCAGCAGTGACAGGGTACCGTCCGACCGGATTTCGATCGCCGTCATACCTAAAGGCACGACACACGAATTCTGGAAGTCCATACACGCGGGTGCAAAGGAAGCGGCACGGGAACTCGACGTCGACATCATCTGGAAGGGGCCGCTCAAAGAGGATGATCGCGAAGCTCAGATCGCCGTGGTCGAGGATTTCATCAGTCGCGGTGTCAGCGGGATCGTGCTCGCACCGCTCGATGACTCCGCTCTCCGAGCCCCCGTCCTCAATGCCACACGAAGCGACATTCCTGTCATCGTCATCGATTCGGGTCTCAAGAGTGATGATCACGTCAGTTTCGTTGCCACAGACAACTATATCGGCGGTACGATGGCCGGTCTCGAGATGATCCGTCTGCTCAAGGGAAAGGGGCGCATCGTCGTACTTCGCTACCAGGAGGGATCCGCGAGCACGATGAAAAGAGAGCAGGGCTTTCTGGACACCATTTCTGAGTTCAAAGAGATAGAGATTGTCAGCTCAAACCAGCACGGAGGCGCCACCACCGAAACTGCCTATGGGGCAAGTGAGAATCTTCTCGCTCCCTACAAGACAGCAGAGAGCGTGGATCTCGACGGCATTTTTTGCCCCAATGAATCGACCACTTTCGGCATGCTCCGCGCACTCGAGGATGGCCAGATCGCCGGTCGTGTTCAGTTCATCGGATTCGACAGCTCCGAGAAACTCGTCCAGGGGCTCCGCAAAGGTTCGCTGGATGCGCTTGTCCTACAGAACCCGAAGAAGATGGGTTACCTGGGAGTGAAGACGATGGTTGCGCATCTTGCCGGTCGACCCGTCGAGAAGAGAATCGACACCGGCGTCGCCTTGATCACAAAGTCCAACATGGATTCACCTGAGATGGCCGCCTTGCTGAAGCCACCAGGCGATTAACCATGACCCGGGAAGACCGTCGCCATCGAGAACCGATCGGACACCCCGATCGCCAGGTAACCGCACCGTCAGATCGTCTAGACTTACACCGAGAAAGAGCAAGGAGGAGTGTCGGTCAGGTGGGCTCAACCACTCTCCACGTCGCAAATCTGTGCAAAACCTACGGCGCCACCCGCGCTCTGGATGCCCTGGATATGTCGGTGTCATCCGGATCGATTCACGCGTTGATCGGCGAGAACGGGGCCGGGAAGAGTACGTTAGTCAAGATCCTCTCCGGTGTCGTGCAACCCGATGCTGGGAAGATGACCCTCGGTTCTGCCCCCTTCTCACCTTCAGAGCCAGCCGCCGCTCGTAGCGCGGGTATCGCAACCGTCCACCAGGAACTCTCCCTCGCTCCACACCTGACCGTGCGAGAGAACATCTATCTCGGGCGAGAGATTCGGCGCTACGGGCTGTTAGACCGTGAGGGCATGCGGAGCGGTGCACGTGGTGCTTTCGAGCGACTTGGCCGGGAGGACATTTCGCCCGACAGGCTTGTCTCGACACTATCGATCGCTGATCGACAGATCGTCGAAATTGCCCGTGTCCTCCTGTCGGAGTCTCGTCTCCTGATCCTCGACGAACCGACGAGCAGTCTGTCGAACGAGGATGCGGCGTTATTATTCAGTGTCCTGCGCCGGCTGCGGGACGACGGGCTGGCCATCCTGTATATCTCTCACCTCCTCGAGGAAATTTCGGATCTGACCGACACGTGGACGGTTCTGAGAGACGGCGCACTCGCAGGAACAGGGACGACTGCCAAGACGACGGAGGATAGGCTGACCGAGTTGATGATCGGTCGCCGTCTGACCGGGACCACAGGACGCCGTACGCCGCGCCGGGAGAAGGCCATACTTGAAGTACACGACCTGTCCGGACAGACGGGTCTGCATCACGCGTCATTCGCACTCCACAAGGGAGAGATCCTGGGAATCGGCGGGCTCGTCGGATCCGGTCGGACGGAACTGATGCGCACGCTCTACGGATTGGATGCCGTGTTGTCCGGTGAAGTTCGCGTTCACGATGTCACGGGCACGGCACTGCCCCATCGGCGACTTACGCAGGGCGTCGGATTCCTGAGCGAAGACCGGGCACTCGAAGGCCTGGCCCTACCGCTCTCGATTGCTGACAACATGGCCATGTCTCGTCTGCCCACGCGGCAGCTCGGCCTCATCGATCGGGTGGAGCAGACCGTGCGGACGAAACACTGGATCGACGCACTCGCGATTCGATGCGGAGGTCCCGGTCAGTCCGTTCGCCATCTGTCAGGCGGCAACCAGCAGAAGGTCGCGCTCGCTCGCCTGCTCCACCACGATGTCGACATCCTGCTGCTCGATGAGCCCACCCGCGGGATCGACGTCGGTAGTAAGGCGATCGTCCACGAGACGATTCACCAATTGGCTGATACAGGGAAGGCCATTCTGTTGACAAGCAGTCACCTTTCGGAGCTCACGGATCTGTGCGACCGCATCGCGATCGCATACCGTGGTCGTATCGGACAATTCCGTCCTGCGGATGAAGTCACCGAACACGACCTGATGGCTGAAGCAACACGAGGTCCGAAGTCGGAGAGTGGGACAGGACGTGGCTAGCCTCCGCTCAATACTCATCCGGAACCGTACGGCGATCGCCCCCGTGATCGGTCTGTTCGGTGTGTACTGGCTGTTCTTACTGATCGGGCCCGACAGCTTCTCATCCGGCCGAAACCTCGAGACAATCGCACGCCAAACCACCATTGTTGGGATCGCCGCGATCGGTATGACGCTCGTCATCATCTCCGGAGGCATCGATCTCTCCGCAGGCTCGATTATCGCGCTCTCGACGGTCGTGGTTGCCGCTACACTCAACACCGGCGTGTCCCCGTTTATATCTGTCCTTTCCGGAGTCGTCTCAGGCATTCTGGCAGGCCTCGTCAACGGTCTGATCGTCTCCCGGCTCAAGGTAGTACCCTTCATCGTCACGCTCGGGACGCTTCTCATCGTGCGCGGCATCGCCAAGGGCATTGCTAACGAGCAGAAGATCGACACCTCTCTAACGTGGTTGATCGATCTCCTCGCCGCGCTGCCGCCGGGCGCCAGGTGGATGATCTTCCCTCCCGGTGTGTGGCTGCTCCTGATTCTCGCCGGCCTCGCAGCCGGCTTTCTGAGCGCAACACCCACGGGCAAACACATCGTTGCCGTTGGATCGAACGAAGCGACCGCCCGGGTCTGCGGCATTCGGGTCGAACGCATAAAGACCGCTGTTTACGTGATATCGGGCGGCATGGCCGGCCTCGCCGGGGTCATGCAGTTCTCCCGGCTCACCGTAGGTGACCCCACGGTCGCGGTCGGCCTTGAACTCGACGTTATCGCCGCGGTTGTCATCGGCGGCGGGAGTCTCTCGGGCGGCGAAGGTTCCATCTTGGGAACAATCGTTGGGGCACTTATCATGACCGTCATCCGATCAGGGTGTTCTCAGATGGGCCTGCCGAACTGGGTGCAGGAGATCGTCACGGGATCGATCATCGTCCTCGCCGTTGCCGTGGATCGGTATAGACATCGGTAGGTAGCCAAGGGGACGGGAGTGGTGGGGTGGCGAGGTGGGAACAGTCAGATAGGTCGACTTTGCTCATCAGGCACTCCCCGATCTTTTGGACATCTCGCGGTTTCTGTAGTTGACCGTCTCACAGTTCAATCAACCAGGACACACAAATGGACCACGACACCATCTTCCAAATAGGAACTTCGAATCTGCGATTCGGAACGGGATCGACGCGAGAGGTCGGGATGGACCTCGCTGACCTCGGGATGAAGCGCATTATGGTTCTGACCGACAGCAACCTTCGCGAACTCCCACCCGTCCAGAACGCCCTCGAATCCATCGCTGCGGAGGGAATCGAAACGGTTGTCTACGATGCGGTTCGGGTGGAACCGACCGACATCTCGTTCAGGGAAGCGATTGTTGCCGCGAAAGAGACCCAACCCGATGCCTTCGTCGCCATTGGTGGGGGCTCGGTTATCGACACTGCAAAGGCGGCCAACCTTTACTACAGCCACCCGGACGACTTCTTCGCCTACATCAACGCACCGATCGGCCAGGGGAAGCCGTGTCCGGGACCGGTCCAGCCGCTGATCGCCATCCCGACGACCGCGGGCACCGGCAGCGAGACAACGGGTGTCGCGATCTGCGATCTCACCGAGATGCACGCCAAGACCGGTATCGCGCACCGCAGACTGAAACCGACGCTCGGAATCGTCGATCCCGACAACACCCGCACCATGCCGCCAATCGTAGCCGCAGCAACGGGACTGGACGTCCTCTGTCACGCGCTCGAATCCTACACCGCCATTCCTTACGATCAGCGTCCCCGCCCCGACCGACCGGTCATGCGACCGGCCTACCAGGGCAGCAACCCAGTCAGCGACATTTGGGCCCTCGAAGCGATTCGCCTCGTCTCCTCCTATCTCGTCCGCGCCGTACAGAATACGGACGACGACGAAGCCCGCGGCAAAATGATGCTCGCCTCCAGCATGGCCGGGATGGGGTTTGGGAGTGCCGGCGTTCATCTGTGTCACGGCATGTCATACCCCGTATCCGGGGCCGTACGTGACTACATCCCGGAAGGCTTCATCTCAGACCATCCCATCATCCCTCACGGCCTGTCGGTCACCCTCCACGCCCCGGCCGTGTTCGCCTTCACCGCCCCGGCCAACCCCGAGCGCCACCTGAAGGCCGCTGAACTCATGGGTGCCGATACTTCCGGGATAATCGACCCTGAAACAGAAGCGGGTGCCATCCTCTCCCGGCAAGTGGTAGGCCTCATGAAGAAGCTGGAAATGCCGAACGGCCTCTCGCCTCTCGGATTCACCGCCGAAGACATCCCCGGACTTGTCGAGGGCACACTACCGCAGCACCGCGTAACCAAACTCTCACCAACCCCGGCAGAGGCCGAACAGCTAACACGTCTGTTCGAAGATTCCATGTCTCTCTGGTAGAAGGCAGAGCACCCCGCGGGTCCTGTGACGAAGAACCTCTCGCCACGTAATAATCCACTATCCCTTTGCTATTCCCAATAACTCCGTTTATGATGTGCAGTAGATTGACTGTCCGAGCATAACAGGACGGGACCAAGCTGGGCCTGACTCGAGAGGACGGGCTCATAGCATCGGTCAGTTACCCACGATTCATCTCACCGGAGGAGTCGATCTTGGACGCAAAGCTCTACTGGTTGTTCGGATTTGTCGGATTGTATTGGGCCTACTGCCTCTTCTGGGGGATAAAAGGCGCCATCCGCTCGAAAACATCCGCAGACTACTTCGTCGCAGGCCGCAGCATTGGTGTCTGGGTCTTCGTGCTTGCCGCGACAGCCACCAGCTTCAGCGGCTGGACCTTTGTCGGCCATCCGGGTCTGATCCTTCAGGAGGGTTTGCCCTACGCCTTCGCCTCCTTCTATGCGCTTACCATCCCGTTTACGGGCGTCATGTTCCTTCGCCGCCAGTGGATCCTCGGCAAAGCCTTCGGTCACATCACGCCCGGTGAGATGTATACCGAGTACTATGGCGGCAACGCGATGCGCCTGCTTACAGTCCTCGTTGCCTTCCTGTTCAGCGTCCCATACCTGGGTGTCCAGCTTCGTGCCTCTGGCGACCTGTTCCATGTCCTGACCGACGGTCTCGTCGGCATCGAAGTGGGTATGTTCGCTCTCTCCGCCGTCGTCATGATCTACGTTGCTTCCGGGGGACTTCGTTCTGTTGCCTATGTTGACTGTGCACAGTGTATCCTGCTCGCGGTCGGAATCGTCATTCTTGGTTTCATCGCGATTTCCTATATCGGTGGTTGGACCGCGTTCACCGACGGCATCGCCACGATGGTTACGCAGAACCTGGCGTCCGGCACCAAAATCACGCCAGCCGGACACTCCAGTCTCGTCGCACTGCCGGGATCCATCCAGACCGTATCCGCCAACACGGAAACTGTCGGGAGTTCCTGGACCGGCATCATGTGTATGACCTACATGTTCGCTCTGATGGGCATCCAATCCTCACCTGCCTTCTCGATGTGGGCATTCGCCAACAAGACATCCGAACCGTTCCGTCTGCAGCAGGTCTACGCCTCATCCGTCGTGATCGGCATTGTTCTGTTCACCTTCACGATCGTACAGGGCCTTGGCGGCAACATCCTCGAATCCATGGGAATTCTCCACGAGGTCACCGACAAGAATCTCGTCCCCCAGCTCATCAACCTGCTCGCCGATTCGACGCCCTGGCTTGTCGGACTCCTCGCCGTCTGCGCCCTCGCCGCCATGCAGAGCACGGGCGCGGCGTATATGTCGACTTTCAGCGGGATGGTAACTCGCGATATCTACAAGAGCTACATCGACCCGAATGCATCCGATGCCGTCCAGAAATTCTGTGGTCGCATCTTCGTCATCGTCGTCGCGCTGGCCGCCCTCTTCGTCGCTGCGCAGTTCACGGGCGCAATAGTTATGCTTGGTGGCCTCGCTGTCGCTTACGGCTTTCAGATGTGGCCCGCCCTCATGGGCATCTGCTTCTTCCCGCAGTTCACGCGCAAGGGTGTCGTGTGGGGGCTCATCGTCGGTCTCGTCGCCGTCACGCTGACCGACCGTCCCGTTGGCGTGATACCCGACATCCTGAATGCCCTCATACCGGGATTCCTGAGCATCGAGTTTGGCGCGATGCCGTGGGGGCGTTATCCGCTGACCATCCACAGTGCTGGCTGGGGCATCCTCTTCAACCTCATCGTCACAATCGCGGTCTCGCTGGGCAGCACGGAGCCATTGGATCAGCGCGACCGCAGACGCAAGAGCCACGCTTTCCTGCAGGCTGTATCCGGCATCTCACCTGACCGTAAGAAGCACGTTCCCGTTGCCTGGGCCCTGACACTGATCTGGTTTCTCGTCGGATTCGGCCCCTTCGCCGTCGTGGGCAACACGCTCTTCTCGAACCCGAACATCCCTTCAACCTGGGGTCCCTTCGGCCTCCCCTCTCTCTGGGTCTGGCAGCTCCTCTTTCTGGCCTTCGGCATCTTTGTCATGTGGTTTCTGGCCATTCACATCGGTCTATCAAAGCCCGTGCCGCCCGAGGAAGTCGAGCGGCTGCGGGACGAACACTTTGGAGAGAGCGGCTTAGTGTGTACGGATTCAGAATAGTGTTTACAGTTCAGATTCGTTGAAGTCGGATGTTTCACCACATCGGATCAAGGCCGTTACCCGCACGCACGTGATTGTACGATTCGCGCCGGGGCATTCCTTTTCAGGTTCCAACAAGTCATCGCGACGCAGCTTACGATTATCCGTCCAGCCCTGGGGCTTGCCCCGCAGTCCGTCTTCGCTACGCTCTCGACGGACAGGCTGCGCGGCCACACCCCAGGCTACCGGCGGACGCCCCGTTCCGGGGCTGAGCCAGATCCAGCTTCGAAACCGTGTCATCAACAGCGCGTAGAGAAAGCATCGATCCCTAATCAGCCCTACCCACTGGCTCAATGTGTCAACACCCTTATGACGCTGAACAGCCTAGATCAAGTCCTCCGTGTCGAACGACACCCCAAATCCCAGACCCTCCCCTAACCCAATTCTGCCATCCGTGATCTCCGGCTGATTCCCCACCCAGGTCATCCACGGTCTTCCCGATTCTGCCAGAGGTTCCGGATCGATCGCACAGATCGCGTGAAGCGACCAGATCTCACACCCGCGATGGGGACAAACCTTGATGCCATACTTCTCCCCCAACTTGTAGATCTTCACAAGCTCCGTCAGCCCCCCGCACCAGTTCACATCGGGTTGCACGATCGCGTGGAGCCGATCCCGCATCAGCACCTCGAATGCTCTGGCCGTGTACTCGTGCTCGCCACCCGATATGGGTATGGGACATTCGTCGCGCAGACGAGCATACCCTTCAAGGTCATCCGCCGGGAGCGGTTCCTCGATCCACCTGAGATTCACATCCTCTAACTCATCGGCCAGTCGCAGTGTCCTCTCGACATCCAGCTTCATGAACGCGTCGCCCATCAGCTTCACATCGGGGCCTAGCGCATCCCGCACTTTCCGAATCTGCGACACCACATCGCCGATATCCTTGCCCGGCCGCACGCCGACGTGCAGCTTCAGCGCAGCAAACCCTTGCGTACCGTCCGCGATCACTTCCTCCGGCGACCAGCCCGTCTTGTATGTCGGCACCGACGTCTTCACATCATCACCGAGTATGTGTGCCAGCGGTTTCCCCGCCCGTTTCGCTCGCAGATCCCACAGTGCCAGGTCGACACCGCTGATCGCCATAATCGCCAGGCCCTTCTGGCCATACGGCAGGGTCATCGAGTATATCGATTCCCACAGGTCCTCGACGGGTGTGGCATCCTGTCCCACAAGCGCGTGTCGAATGACCGTCTCGATCACGTGAATGCCAGCGGCCCCGCCGCCTCCGACGCCGTAGCCCGTTAGCCCATCCTCGGTCTCGATGATGACTAGAATTTGACCCAGCCACGTCCGCCAATCCTTCGGCGATGTGTCCGATTCCGGTTGTATGGCACATATGCTCTTGATCGTCAAAACTGTCTCCTTGTCAGGTCAGGAACTACCAGCGGCAAATATGCCGGGTCTTGGGCCTCCAGAAAAGCAAAAAGCCCGACCTGTCAGGCCGGGCTTTCTGCTTCCACACTACGGTAACTATCACTTCGCGGGTGAGTAATACATCAGTGCATCCAAAAAACCTTCAGACATCTCGCTGCCGATCTTCGTGGCACCCTTCGACAGGTAGATCGATCGGGCGTCGATAACCGTGCTGATCTCAACGCGGAGGGTCTTGTAGCTCTTCTTGATGACATCCCTCTTCTTCTCTTTCCCTTCTGAATCCGTGTAATTCTCCTCTCGTTCGCGAAGCCCACCGTCAGTTCGCCGACGATCACAACAGGGATCTCTGCGTCCCTGCACGCTTCAACAACCTGATCGGCGTGCGCGAAGTCCGCGTTGACGCCCGTTTCGGTGAGCATGGTTCGCATATCTACCCGACTGATCATCTTCAAGTATGGCGGGAGATCTTGCTCCAGATCCTGCTGGAGCTATTCGTAGATAAGGTCCCCCTGTATGTTCGCATCATCCTCGTTCCGAAGCAGTCGCTGCTTACTTCTCCGCGTTCCCAGTTCGGTGAGGTCCTCGCGGATCTTGGCCGATGAAAGGACGAACAACCTGATACTGTAGGTTGCATCACCCATAGCCTGCTCTCGGCGTGATGCGGAGTCCTTGAAGCCTGACACCTTCATCAGGGTCTCGTTAAACGCCCAATAAGCTCGGACGTGATCATCCCACACTCGCCATTCTGTCATAGTCCTCGTAGGCGCGTGTCGCTTCAGCAAGATCCCACTGCTGTTGTGATTCGTCTCTACGCTCAGCGGCGTCCTTGAAATCACTTACGAGATCCAGAGCTTCCTGATACTTGGTCGTCGCAAGCTCGAATTCGGACAAGGCGAACGCGGCCGCTCCTTCATCATAGACGATCTGCGCCGTCTGCTCGAGCTGTCCCGGAACAAGGAACCTGGAAATCGCCAGGATCGTGGCAACACTCGCGGATCTGACGCTCTGTGCGAGCCTTGTGGTTTCTCTGGCTCAGCCAGCCAGACCGGTATAGGTTGGAGACCGGTCCTTACCCATTCCCAGGAGGATACCTTGCCAGACCCGACACTTATCAGGTCTCGCGCCGCGTACAATCTGGCATCTCGTGTCCAGATACTCAGTTGCCAGTCCCATCGCCGGTTCGACGTTATGCACGGTTTAGGCTACCCGCTCTATGCCCAGCGAGGTCAGGGCGCGCACCTCACCGACGTCGACGGAAACGAGTATCTCGACTATCTGATGGGATTCGGGCCGATCGTCCTGGGTCACAACAACCCGGTCGTGAAGGAAACCGTTCGGGAACAGATGGAAGAGGGCACCGTGTATTCACTGTGCCATCCTCTGGAGATCGAGGTTGCCGAGCTGTTAATCGAAGTGATACCGGCCGCAGAGATGATCGGCTTCTACCTGGGCGGAAGCTGCGCGACGACGGGAGCAGTGCGAATCGCCCGGGCATACACGAAACGAGATGCGATCATCCGATGCGGTTACCACGGATGGCATGACTGGACGCGCCCAAACGACCCGGGTGTTCCGGACATCGTGAGTGACCTGACAAGCACCCACGACTACGGAGATCTGAATCAGCTGGAGGAACTGTTGAAGAGTCGGGCGGGCGAGGTCGCGTGTGTGGTCGTGGAAACAGTACAGAAGTCAGGACCACCGGAAGGATATCTGGCGGGATGTGTCTCGCTAGCACACAAGCACGACGCCTTGTGTGTGTTCGACGAAACGAAGGTCGGGTTTCGGGTGGCACTGGGCGGAGCCGGAGAACACCTCGGGATCGATCCTGATATGTCGATCTTCGCGAAAGCAATCAGCAACGGTTACCCGGGAAGCTTTCTTACAGGCAGGAAGGAGATCCTGGGCGCAGAATCGACACGGTCCTTGTGGATGACCGGAACATTCCAATCGGATCTGCTGACGCTCGCCGCGATCAGGGCAACAGTAGGAGAGCTCCTGAAGCATGACGGAATCTCGCGTCAATGGAAGCTCGGTGAACGATTGATGGCCGGCGCCAATGCGGCTTTCGAGAAAGCAGCACTCTCCTTCAGGCTGACGGGATACGGCCCCATGCCCACGCCGACGGTAGACGAGTCGGATCGCGATCGCTGTTTTGGTATCCTGCGGTCGTGTCTCTCGAAGGGTCACTACCTGCACCCGATGCACCCCTGGTATCTCTCGCTGGCCCACACGGAAGCAGACATCGACAGTACGGTCACTGCTGTAGAAGGCGCGATATCTGAGTCGTGAGTGTTGTCGCCAGAGCGACCCGTATGGCCCCCAATGCCACCACGAGGATCAGCACGGTGAGGAGAGCAAGAACACCGAGTTCAGACTTACCGCGCTGCTGCCTGGCGTCGGAGTCTGCCAGGAGCCCCTCGGTTGTGCTCAGGTGGACACCTGTCGAGAGAAGTCTGGCTAAGGTTCCTGTGTATCTCTCGGTTGATCATCAGACATAGCACGCCTCCCTTTGCTACGTGAACCCCGGCCGTTGACCTGTCTAGAGTGTACTGACTCAGAATGGTGTTTACCGTTCAGATTCGTTGGCGTCGAACGCTTCGCCGCATCGGATCGAGGGCGTTACCCGCACGCACGTGTTTGAACGATTCGCGCCGGGGGCATTCCTTTTCGGGTTCCGAGAAATCATCGCGACGCGCTCACGATTGTCCGTCCAACCCTGGGGCTTGCCCAGTTCCGGGGCTGATCTCCGAATATCCAGATTCGGAACCGTGTCATCAACCACGTGCAGCTTATCCGGACAAACTGAAAAACTGCGTTGCGCGATCGATGCGCGCATCTCTAATTGTCGCTATGCCAAACGTCATCTGGATATTCGGAGATCAGCATCGCGCCCAGGCTATGGGCCATATGGGCGACGAGAACGCTCGCACACCCAACCTCGATCGCATGGCTGCACGAGGGGTCCCATTTCGCCACGCTATTTCGGGGTGTCCCTGGTGCACGCCGTTCCGCGGCTCACTGCTCACGAGTCGATACACCCATCGGGCAACACAGAGAACACCACAGGCACTTGACACGTCACTCCCGACCATTGCGGATGCCTTCAACGACCAGGGCTACAAGACCGCCTGGTTCGGGAAATGGCATCTGGTCGGCAGCAACAAAATGGAGTATGTGCCCCGAGGGGCACGCGGTCGGTTCCAAACCTGGATCGGATACGAGAACAACAATGCGCAATACGATTGTTGGGTCCACGGTCACGATGAGAACGGTCGAGACGACTCGGAACCGCTGACGGAAAAGCTCCAAATATACGAGACCGATGCATTGACCAACAAGCTCCTCGAATACATCAAGGAACAGAAGCCCGGCAACCCGTTCTTCAGCGTCCTGTCGGTTCAGCCGCCGCACGATCCGTATGTGGCCCCGCCGGAGTATCTCGAAAAATACAGTTCGGAGTCCGTCCGGCTCAGACCGAACGTACCTGGAATTCCGCGTATCGAGGAGCCCACCCGGAAAGATCTCGCCGGCTATTACGCGATGATCGAGAACCTGGATTGGAACGTCGGCCGCGTACTCGATGCCCTCGAGGAACAGGGCCTCTCTGAAGAGACCCACGTCTTCTTCTTCAGCGATCATGGGGACTCACACGGCTCACACGGTCATTTCCGTAAGAGCAATCCCTATGAGGAAGCGCTCCGGATCCCCTGCATCGTCCTGCCTGCCGGGGGGACGCGTTCTCGGCAGTTCAGCGACGCTCCCTTCAACCACGTCGACTTCGCCCCCACGACCCTCGGGCTCTGTGGGATCGACAAGCCGGAGTGGATGGATGGCACGGACTATTCGTCTCACATCATCCCCGAGCGGCCCGAACCCGTCAAAGAACTGAAGTCTGCCTACATCCAGCAGTGCGTGCGAAAGCGGTTTCAGAGCGTTAACCGCACGTGGCGTGGCATCCGTACCAACGACGGGTGGAAGTATGTCTGCCTTGAAGGTCAACCGCTCGTGATGTTTGACCTGAACGAGGACCCATACGAAACACTGAACCTCGCCTTCCTCGACTCCCACAACAACAAGCGCGAGGAGCTTCAGGCTGAGTTGGCTGGATGGATCGAACGCACCGACGACGATTTCCCGCTTCCCGAACTCTAGTGATTGATCCTCGTCACCAAACCCTCTCCTGCTCGCGGGAGAGGACAGGTTGGCGTCAGCCAACCAGATGGGGGCCGTGCCTGTTTGCTCTTTTCTGTTCTACACAGGAGCTCGGCCTCTCCCCATCCAAAGCGATTCTCACACCGGTATGGTCTGCGGCACAATCCTGTCGGCACCGGAGCCCTCACCCGGCTGCTTCTGATTCCCAATGGTTTCGCCGCTGCCTGTGATATGGAGGACTGCGACTAAGGATTCTCCCTCTATAGACTTTGGTGATATCGCCCGGCAGATCCGTTCCGCTCGCAAAGAGCGACATATTCCGTCTCTGGCTGTCGCGGTCGCAAAGCGGGGCGAGATCGTCTGGGAGGATGGTTTTGGTTGGGCGAATCTCGAGACCCGACTGCGTTCCGATCCTCGTATCGCCTACTCGCTCGCCTCGATCAGCAAGCCGATCACGGCAACAGCCCTGATGATTCTTGTCGAGCGTGGATTGATCGACCTCGACGCACCGATCAACGAATACCTGGGTGATGCGAAGGTCACGGCGCACGTGGGCGTCGCCGGGAACGGCCAGTCGGGGATGGATCCCAGGGAAGCCGCGGATCAGGCGACCGTTCGTCGGGTCGCGAACCACACATCAGGCCTCCCGCTACACTACCATTTCTTCCACGACGACGAGCCCTGGCGTCGCCCGCCGATGGATCTATCCATCCTCCGTTACGGACACCTGGTCCGCCTGCCCGGTGAACGCTATGTCTATGCCAACTTCGGTTTCGGCCTCATCGACTACATCATCGAGCGGGCATCCGGCAAACCGTTCGGCACCTTCCTGAAGCGGGAAGTTCTCGATCCCCTCGGAATGACACGTTCGTCTCTGGGTATCGGAACCCACCTGGCACCCTATACGGCTGAGCGATACGACCTGGAAGGCCGCCCAATCTCCTTCTACGATTTCGACCATCCCGGGGGGAGCGCGGTCTATGCCTCTGCACGCGACCTGGTCCGCTTTGGTCAACTGCATCTGAAGGCTCCGAGCAACGACCAGCGGGCGATCCTTTCAGACGCATCGATCGAATGTATGCAGACACCGACGAGTGATCCCGACCCAGACAGCGGATACGGAATCGGGTGGAGAATTGCGACCGACAGTCGTGTATATCGAACCGTCAGCCACGATGGAAGCATGGGGGGTGTACGAACGCGTCTGATACTCGTTCCAGAAGAGCAGTTGGTCGTCGCCACGGTCTGCAACAAGAGAGATGAACTGCCTGTCGAAACGGCAAATGCGATCGTCGCGGGCTATCTACCGGGATTCGGAGCGCAGGAGGCACCCTCCGACAGCGATGCGCTCTCATTCGCGGCACACCCGGCCCTTCTGGGCAGATGGCGAGGCAGCGTGCAGACCTACGAGGGCAGCATACCCGTTGAAATGGATATCCCAGACACGGGTCCCATTCGGGTGCGATTCCGAGATGGATTGCAGACAGCGGTGGACGCATCAACCTTTGAAAACGACGTGCTTACGGGTACGACACTTGGAGACATTGAGACGGAAGACTCGGCAAAGCGCCCCTATACGCTGGCTTTCGAACTGAATCTGCGCTGGAATGTCCTGAACGGGTCAGTGACCGCGGTGTCTGAACCCGGTCCCCGGCTCGGGAACGCGCTAAGCCACTGGTGCGAGCTGGAAAAGGCCTCCTGAGGACCGTTCTGACGATGTGATTTGAATCACTACCTGATACCCGTGGTTTGCGCATCCTTGTATCGGATCTTACCACTACGCTGGGTATCGGGGCCGGCAGCCACCCTCCCCAGGGCCAAACCGTCTTGAACCCGTAAACAGCGATCCAGCATTCAAATCGTTTGACGCTATACGCTACAGAGACCTCAAACAGATCCAGACCCATCCATACAATCCAGGCCGCTGATAGCAAGAGCAGAGCCCCCTAGCTTGACCTGGCCAACATATTGATTTTCATAGAGTTATGTTTTGGACAATTACAGAGCAAGCTGGATGGGTGAATTCGATTGACAAGAATTACAACCTTTGTGATTCGTGGGACACGCTGGACTGCCTAGCCGGGCACTACTTCATCAGGAAACAACAGCATGGCCGTAGATATTCGCAAGAGGATTCGAGATCTCAGGAAGACAAGGGGGATGTCCGCAAAGGACGTTTCCGAGAAAATGGGTATATCCAGGCCCGTCTACACACAGTTGGAGGGCGGAACGCGTCGCCTCTCGGTGCAATACCTGGAAGGAATCGCCAAGGCCCTGACTACGACTGTCGCCGACCTCTACAGCGAGCGCGGCGTGCCCGCCACTCCTAACGTTGTGGCGAGAGCGGTTGCAAATGACAATCCTCCGGAACTCGCTGAGAAGCTTCGGCCCTATCTGGGTGAGGATTCGGACAATGCAGCTGAAAGTTTGCACGATCTGGACAAGACCGCAAAATCACTGAGAAAATTCAAGACGACTGACAAGAAGTAGCAGAAACCTACTATCGTCTACGATTGAGCCGGGCCTCGTTTGAGAACCGGCTTTTTTCGTACCTGCCGATGAGCACCTCGCCTCCGGGAAAACATCGCCAACGGTCTCGCCTTCCTACCTTGAGGTCTTCCTTTCACATATCTTCGCTCTGCACATTCTCATTTCCTCACACAGAAAACAGCACCCCTTTCACCTCTTCACCCGTAGCCCTGGCAACCCCCTCGACGTAGAGCCTGATCTGCCCCAGGTATGCCCCACGCTGCGCATCTATGTCCTCATCCGTCTTGAAATCGACCACGGTCCATCCCTCACCCGTCCGAAACGCCATATCCACAATCCCTTCCACCAGCTCCCCCGCATCGTTCACATACATCACCGGTGTCTCGCGCTTCACATCCTCCGATTGCCCGGCATCCTGCATCAGTGGATGCTTCAAAGCACGCTGAACGACATCATACGCCGCCTCACGCTCCAGGGACGGTGCGCCGAACTGTCGTCCCTGCCGATCGACTACCATCCGCAGGTCGTCGACCGACCCCTTCAGATCGACACGTGAGAAGATCGTGTGAACCAGTGACCCAAACCGGGACCCGCTCGGCCGATCCGGTTCGCGATCGAGTTCGATTGCCTCGATCGGCCGATCGCTGTCTTTCAGATCGATACCGACTTCGGATGGTGCGTGCGCACGGATAGTCGGCTCCTTCCCCGCTTCGACTATCCTGTCCCGATTTCGGCGCCAGTCGTCGTAACGCGTATCCGCCTTCACATCCGGACCCGCCTCCAAAACCTTCTGATGGCGCAACCCGGCACGCGGTTCCTTATCGAGTTCCAGCACGTGCGGGTCCCACCACACCACTTCGTGACTGCCCAACGCAGGTTTGTGGAGACCTGGCCTCACCGCCTCCGTCTGCTCCCCGTCCTGAGACCGTGGCCGCATCCGCACACTGTCCCTTCCGAACTCCGGACACCCGGAAGCCGGCTCTGCGTCCCATTTCTTGTCCGGTTTCGGATACATCGCCGGGTTCAGCACCTCGAGCCAACCTTCCAGCTCATCATCGCCAACTACAGGCACCACGAGCAGATCCCGCGCCCTCGTGGCCGCCACATAAGCCACCCGCACACCCTCCGCCGAATCCCGAGCCGCCTCCAGATCCGTGTTGTCGAGCAGATCACGCGGCGAAGCCCCGCACAGCGGTTCTGCCCACAGTCGTCGTTCCACGTCGGTAAACCGGTTCGGCGCCCGTGTCGCGTTACAGGTCGGGTCCGCCAGAATCACCACCGGAAACTCCAGCCCTTTCGCCCGATGCGCCGTCATCATCCGGACACCTTCTGTCCCCTCTTCAATCAGCGCCGCATCCTGGGCTGTCCCACTCTCCGCTTCCGTCTCCAGCAATTCCACAAACGACCGGAACGACGACGCACCCCGACGCTCATATCGGTGCCCCCGCTCGATCATGCGAAACAGATTCGCCAGCGTCTGATCGCCGTTTGCCCCGATCGCCATACCCGCCTGTGCTCTTACCCGGTCGAGCAGATCGGACAGCGTCGTCGAAATCGCTTTCCTGTTTCGGCTCGCGTGCAGCCGCCCCAGAATTTCGAGCGCGTCAGCCACCTCGAGTGCCTTTTTATCCATCTCATCGCGATCGTATTCCCGCAGCGGGTGCAGCGATCCCCCGCTCTGATGCCGAAACGCCAGCAGTGCGTCATCACTGAACGCGAACAGCGGTCCCCGCAGCGTCGCGTACACGCGGAGCGTATCGTCGGGCCACTCGATCGCCGCCAGCGCGTTCCGGATCGCCTGAATCTCCTCTTGCTCGTGGAACGACCGGCCGCCCACCAGCACGTGCGGGACGCGTCTGGCCTCGAGCGCGCGCACATAGTTGCGCGTCACATCCTGGAAGAACGACTGATACCGACGGAACAGGATACAGACGTGGCGCGCCTTGATCGGCTGCGGTGTGTTCGGATCATCCCGCTCGGTTACCTGCCAGCCCGATTCATTCAGCAGCCAGTCGACAAACGCGCCGACGCCATCCGGGTATGATTTCTCGATCGCATAGTTCCGGACCTGACCGAACCGGCTGTAGGGTCTCGGCACCGGCAACGCCACGATACTCGGCTGATCTGCCCAATCCTCGCGATTCGGATCCAGCGCCACATACGTCGCCTGACTCCCGTCCTCAGCCCCGCGCATATGCGGAGCGAACGCCGCGTTCACGCAATCCTGAATTTGCGGCAGACTCCGGAAGCTCGTCGTCAGATGAAGCACCTCCGCTCCACACGCCACCAGGGACGTCTTCGTCTGCTCGTAGAGCATCACATCCGCACGCCGAAACCGGTAGATCGACTGCTTGGGATCGCCGACGATAAACAGCTTCCCGGGCTTCGGTTCTGCTGCCCAGAAATCGGTCACGTCCAGCTTCGACGACGCCAGCAGCATCAGGATCTCCACCTGCAGCGGGTCCGTATCCTGGAATTCGTCCACGAAGAAATGTGTAAACCGATCCTGCAGCTGTTCACGCACGGCGTCGTGCTCGACAATCACGTCGCGCACGCGAATCAAGAGATCCAGAAAATCGAGCCGTCCCTCCCGCTCCTTGAGCTGCTCGTATCCTGCGATGGCGGGCCCCAGATCCTCCTGCAGCCTGGCCGCCAGATCCGCGTCCACATCCTCCACAAACGCATCGAGATCTGTCTTCACGTCATCGCGCATCTTCAGGGCTTCATCTCGACTGACCCCTTCCGCATAGTCGTCACCGAACCCCTTGTAGGTCCAACTCCGCCGCCGCTTCAAATCCTTCAGCTCCGCCTCCACGCCGTCGTAATCCCGCTCCTCCATCGCGCGCTCACGCAGCAGGATCTCCTCCACAAACCGGTTCATATCCTGGAAATGCTGCGCCAGCCGCGACGTCGGTCGAAACGCATTCTCACTCAGTCTTCCAAGCGACGCCAGCCGCGTCATCACCGCATCGATCCGTGCCTCCCGATCGAAATCACCCCGCGTCCACCTTGCCGAAAAATCTCGATGCTCCGCCAGCGACCTCGCCGCAAACCGCAGCTGCCGCGACGGCGCCTCATCATACCGGAATGGCTTCCGCCTCAGGGCACGCCTCACCCCTTCAGGCGGATCCGACAGAATCGCCTGAAACCACGTATCGAACGCCCGATCCTGCAGCGCCGTCGACTCGTCGGCCGCAGCCACCTGGAAGATTGGATCGATCCCGGCCTCGACCGGGTATTCCCGCAGCAGATCGCCGCAGAATCCGTGGATCGTCCCGATATGCGCCAACTCCAGTTGGGACAGTGCCGTATCGAAATTCTGCAGCGCCACCTCGGACGTCACCGGATCCCGTCGCGCCTCCTCGATCTTCTCCCGCAGCCGCAGCTTCAACTCCCCTGCCGCCGCCTCCGTAAACGTCACCGCCACCATATGCTCCAGTTCCGCCCTCCCGGATGCGACAAGAGCGACCATCCGGTTGACGAGTTCGGTAGTCTTGCCTGTCCCGGCAGCGGCTTCGACAAAGAGAGTCGCATCAAGATCGTTCGCGATCGTGTCGCGTGCACTTTGGTCTGGGAGAGTCAAGGGCAGAGCCTTTCAACGCGGAGTGCGCGAAGAACGCAGAGAGAACCCAGGGTAAGGGGCAGGCAGGGGGTGAACTGCAGGACACAAATCGTGGATCGGCACCTCGTCGGTGTATGTGTGAGTTTCGTCATCGTCAGTTTGTCAGATGGGATGGCTTCGAGTGGAGGGTCCAGAGCTGGGAGAGATCCTTCGGCTTTGCCTCAGGATGACGTGTTCCCGACTGCCGTGGCCTGTAGCATCTCTCGGCCTCTTGGTTTTCCATCTTCCCCCTCTGCGTTGAAGGCTATTCTTTATGTAAGCGAGCGCAGCCACGTCAGGGCCGGAATATCCGGCTTCCTCTCCGTTCTTTGCTCCTCGTGATGTCCACAGATCGCCTTGAAGTCACACAGCCGACACGCATCTTCCTTCGGTGCCGCCGGTAGCTGCCCCCGCTCTACCGATCCATCGATCGTCTCTGCCAGCCGGTCGGCGATCAGCAGCGCGTTATCCTTAAGCGCAAAGCCACGTTTCTCGAACCCGCCGGCAGCCGTGCAGTAATGCAGTTCTCCGAACACGGCCGGTGCCCCTTCGAACAGCACCTTCGTTGCCAGCCCATACAGAAGCGGTTGTAGCGACTCACCCCCACCAATGATTGCGCCTTCCGGGATGCGGACACGGCCCGTCTTGTGATCCACAACCCGAAGCTCTCCCTTTGCGTTGCGCTCGAGTAGATCGATACAGCCTCGCAGACGGAAGCCCGACCTCACCTCGATTGGCTCCTCAGTCGAGTGTGGGTCCGCCTTCTCCATATCGCGCAACCCGAAGGAAAGCTCGAACCGCCAGGGCACAAAGCCCGTCTCGTCCTCGCTCATCCGATACAGCCACTCGCGCAAGTCCGCGTGGATGGCCGTAATCGCGTCCTGCCAGACCCGATCGATGGCGGGTGCAAGCCGATCGTGAAACGCATCGGCCACAGCGTACACCGCCTCCGCCAGCACCGAATACGCCTGACCCAGGTTCAGCTCCGTCACAGGCAGTACCCGACGATCGCGCAGAAGCGACAGCGCCGCATACTGGATGTCGTGGATCAACGCCCCCCGCTGCAAGGGGTCAATCCGCTCGATCGCTTCCGCCTCTTCCCGCGGTGACAGACGCTGGATCGCCTTCAGGAAGAACTGATACGGACACGCGGCATATGCCTGCAGACTCGTCGGGGAGTAAGCACGTGACTTCAGGCGATGCTGTTCGATCGCATCCCGCTCATCCTCCTTCCGGATCATTAACCCGTCTGCAACCGTCCACGCATTCGAAAAACGCCGATACCGCCACCGGAGCGAGCGTGCCAGGTGTTCGTTCGACTCGATCAGATACCGCGCTGACCCCGCGACCTCCTCCTGCCTGGCGTCCAGCAGCGCGTCGATAATCGACAGATCGAACTCCGCGTGATCGATCGCGTCATTCGCTTCCTTCGGTGCGGGCCACCCAGGGCGAGTCGACCGATCCTTCTGCGCCTCCCGGTCCAGCTCCGAAATCGACGGCAGCTTCCCCGTCATCGCGCGCAGCGACTCGAGCGCGTAGAACGACGACACCCGCTGACGTCCGTGCTCCAGGTCAACGCGCGGATACGACAGGAACACCTGCTCCCGCGCCGCCCCCATCGCGATTCGCAGCGACAGACGCTCCTCCTGCACGCGATCCTCGTTCGTCACCAGGAACGGATCGAGCCGTTTGCGCAGCCGGTCCCCGAGAATCGGGTCCTGCACGATCTTGCTCGGAAACAGTCGCTCCGCAAGCCCCGGGATAAACACCGCGTCGAACGCCAGACCACGTGCGGCTTCGATCGAAGCCACGAACACGCGCCCATACCGGTCCGACTCGGGACGCTCCGTTAGCTCCAGCAGATTCGGCGCGAGCACCCGATACACCTCGTCGATACCGACCGGCCCGACGGTTGCCATCGGCGCCAGCTCCGACAGCACCGAGAGCACACGCGTCGGCTCGCGGAGACACCGCGTCGCGAGCGCCGTCAGCCGCTGAATCCAGCCGCCCCACTGCTGTGGCCTCCGCAGCCGATCGAGATCCGTCAGAATCGGCAGCGCATACGCCCGCAGACTCTTCAGATGCTCCAGCTCACGATTCAGCCGCTCCTCCGTCGCCTCGTCCAGATCATCCCGATTATCCAGCTTCAGCACCAGCTCCTGCTCCAGTCCGCCCAGCCGCCGCCGCCATCGATCAAGCCCGCCGATCACCGACGCCTCCACCAGCAAACGCTCCCACCTCCGCGGTGCCCGCAGCGTCCCCGAAACCACGGTCGCAGGAGAATCCTGCGCCGTCTGGGCAAACAGATCCATCTGCGGCACCGGCACCGCTTCCGGGTCCGCAAGCAGGTCGTCATCCGGCGACACCCAGCGATCCCCTTCTTCGGTTTCCGCCGGCGGTTCCCCCTCTGCTGTCGCATCCGGTACCTGCCCGAGCGACAGATACTCCGCGAATCGCCTCGCCGACAGCCCCTCCGCCGCGCACAGCAGCAGGCTGATAAACGCCCGTCCCGACGGATCCGGCCGCGTCACGCCTCGCGAGAAATACGCCGGAATCCCCGCCCGGTTCAGCGCGTTCTCGACATGAGGTCGATACAGCTCGGGCGAATGCAGCAGAATCACGATCTTGTCAAACGGCACGCCGTCATCGGCCAATCGATGAATCCGTCGCGCGATCTCCACACATTCTAAATGCTCGCCTGCTTCGGAGAACACCTTCAGGGAGTCAGTGTCTGCATCCTCATCTGTGATCGGTGAGGTTGTATCAAACAGCCGTCGACGCATTCTTGACAACGGTGAATTCTGATTCTCTTCGTCTACCGTGACTTCACACGCCAGCGCATCGGCCAGGCCATCTGACGACCGATCATCCCCCTCCTGGACGGTCGCATACACGCAGCTTGCGCGCCTCGCCAGCTGCCGAATCAGCTCAATCTCTGCTCGCATTCGAACCGGCACGTCGAGGAACACCGTCGGGAGAGACAGAATCGGATGGCTGAATGTATCGTCCGCCAACGCCGTGGCGGTAGTGCGGTAGGCGTCCGCCCGATCCACCATCCCGGACTCGCGAAGCTGGGAACGGTATCTGGATACCAACCGCCCGAAATCCGGCGTCACTTTCTCCAGCTGATCATCTGCGAGCCCCTGAAGCCCCACCTCCTCGATCGCGTCACGTGCCGCCTGTACGAATCCTGGTGCGTCCGCAACCTTGTCGAAGCGGCCGAGACCCGTTTCCACTCTCAGCGAGTCAATGGCTCGCGCTAGGATTGCTTTCTGGCCCAGATGCCCCACACTCGGTGCCGGTTCGACTGACGCCCACGCCGCAATCGAGCGAGCGACCTGGAGCAGCGTCAGACGATACCAGCCGAAAACCGCTGTGCCGGACGTAGCGACTGCACGAACCAGTTCATCAGCGGAGGTGCGGGACGCCCCGATGACGAGCGCTCCACCTGAGATGTCCTGGGAGGCGAACCATCGAAGCACAGAGGTGATTCGTTGATCGGAAGAGGAGCATTGGCAGGAGGTAGGGTTGAGCATAGTGAGAATGTAGTCAGCGATAGCCCGAATTACCACACACGTGTTGGCGAGGAGGCTTTGTCATCTGGCACAAACTAGTTCTCATATAGCAAATATATAATCTGCAAAGCAGGAGGACGTCGTCACATCGAGGTGCGGGTCATTCGACATCATCGTGCGTTGACCGGTGAGCCCGATCTCGACCTGCGAATCGACGTCACTCTAGGTCACCTTCGACGGGCACGGCACCCTCTATCCGTCCACCGAACGAACGGTGCACTTTCGATACAATAGCACAGAAACACTCACTCACTGAATCGTGGCAAACTCAGGGCTCTGAATCTCCACGCACGTCGTCTTGAACTGGATTTTAACCGCAGCGAGGTCCGGGCGGTAGGAGATCATCGTGCGTTGACCGGCGATCTCGACGTCGATCAGAGAACCACCGAGCTTGCCTTCCCCTCTGACGATCACGCGAACCGTGAACGGACGATCGACCCCGCGGAGATGCTCGATCGAATAGTTGCTGTTACGGTGTGGTTTACCGCCTTCGCGCAGAGACTTTTGTTTGGCTGCCCAGTGGGTCAACGATCCTGGACCGAACTGGGCACGCTGGTCGTCCAGACGGATCTGCAGTTCACACGCGTTCTGCTCGCCGTCCTCTGGCAGGAACACCACGGCCAGGGCACCTTCCTCCTCGTTATACGGCTGGACACGGAACGTCAACTCAAAGGGTTCAGCGTCAATCTCGAAGCAGGCGCTATCCACGATCTGGCTGGCCAGGACCTTCGCGGTGCCCGTTTCAGGCGTGACCTCAGCCAGCCATTTCGAGCCGATCTTGCCGTCCGGGAACTGGATCAATTCACGGATGACGAGGTTGCCTCCCCATCCGCGGATATGGGTCCAGCCGGCCATCAGAAATCGACCATCAGCGATCTGAGTGACTGCCGGCACGTTCAAGCCATCGTAGAAATCGAGACCCTCCTCCGCGAGATTCCGGTAGACGGACCCATCGGCGTCGGCACTCTTTGCCCAGAGATCCGTGAAGCCCCCAATGACGTAGTCGTATTCGCCCCACCGAAAGTAGAACGTGCAGTCTCCTCCGGGAGGGAAGACAGAATCCACGCAGCGCCAGCTGTCGTTCACGCGGTCGGCTTGCCACGTGCCTTTCGATCCGTTGTTGGCGAACATCCGCAGCTTGCCATCGGGGTCACGGTATACACTGGGGTTTCGGCACGGATGGAAGAAACACCACGTCTTCCTGAAGTTCGTGACCCCATCCTCACTGACGGCATAGGTCGAACCGATGGGTGCACCGGGTGCACCGCGGTCGAGTAACCCGGTATGGCCCTGCTCCTCGAGGCATGTCAACTGTGCGGGAAGTGTCGTGTCGTCATCTGGATAGATGCGCTCGGTATGCAGGCCATAGGCCAGGCAGAGGTTGCCGTCGGACACGAATGGCGTGCCCGTGCCGATCGTCTCACACTGCGTCTCGATCGGAGTGGCCGCCTCGTGATGCGTCCACGTCTTGAAATCGGCGGTGGAAAGATGCTCGAAGTAGTGTCCGCCTGTGCCAAACTTGCTTTTGTGATGCCGACGGTCATACAGGTAGAAGACGTGGTAGTGTCCCCGATGGTAGAACGTCGCCACATCCCCGACCCAGCAGTTGTGTCCCGGAGGCGTCCAATACTGAATATCTGAGATCTCACAAACTGAACTTCGAAAGTCAGGTGTTATAGCTGAGAAATAGAGCGACGCTTCGTCGACGTGATTGCTATCGAGCCACCACGTATGGGTCTCCACCCATCGTGGATATCCGAACGGAAAGTCGTTGTCGAGTTCCACCCCATCCACGACCATCGACCATCGAACGCCAGAGAAAACGAGCTCGATGTCGTATCCCTGGCGAGTCGCAGCCTCGGCGGTGGCGGCGACTGCGGGGACTTCGAGCATCGCGAGCGGGATCCCGATTGTCATCTCACGCCAATCGGGGTGCTCGTCAGAATGAAGCGAGAGTGTCGCTTCCAGAACGGGCACCGAGCCATCCAGCATCTTGAACGCTGGATAGTTCTGACGATCACGGTCGCCTGGTTCGTGCTGGCGGAGTCGGACGGTCAGCACGTCGGGTATGTCGAGGATAGTACGGTCGCAGGTGAAGGGCATCGGAACAACCGTGAGTCTGATCGTGAAGCCAGTCGCCGCATCTTCGGAACACGGGAAATCGGCCTTGGGTCTGTCCGCTACGAGCGTGCTGTGTGGCAAGGATACGATTCCAGAATACAACGCCATCGTCAGCCACCCTCCTTTATAGAACGCGAACCTGAATCAGCACCCTTGCGGCCCGGGTAACTTCGACCAAACTTTCCTTCCTCCCAAGCCGCTGTGGGAGTTCTTGAATTGACGTTCTGGTTTCCAAAATCCCAGAATCATCAAGCCATTCACTCAAGGCAGGCTATAACCTGTCAGCGCCTGAACACGACGCTAGACCCAGGAAGATAACGTGAGCACTCCGCCGATACTGCAAAATAAACACTATGACCGTGCGTCGCTGTTTCAGCCGCACGCGCTTGTCAGAGAAGCACGACGACAGAAGGGATTCAGCCAATCTGACGTTCCCTCGTTCTGCGTTCTGGATCCTGACGGTGATCTGTCACGACATCTAAGAGACTCCGGTGTGCCAACAAACGATAGCTGGGCCTGCTATCACACAGAGATGCGGAATCTGAAGATTGGGGACAACTCGGTCGGAGTCATCGGGTGTGCGGTCGGAGCATCGTTTGCTGTCCTGGTGGCGGAGCAGCTCTTTGCCTCTGGTTGTGAGTTCTTGATGAGCATTACCTCCGCAGGTCAGCTTGTGCCGCACAAGCCGCCTCCCTATTTCCAATTGATTGACCGCAGTCTTCGCGATGAAGGGACAAGCTACCACTACCTTCCACCGTCTGATTTCGTGTCACTGAGAAGCGACCTCGAAGACTTGGCAGAGGCGATCACGGACGCCGTTCCCGAACTTGTACGAGGGGGGACATGGACAACCGACGCCCCCTTCCGAGAGACTGTCGAGGCAACCGGAACTATGACAGACAACGGTCTGCTTGCCGTCGAGATGGAAGCTTCGGCCCTCTACGCTTTCGCGCAAGTTTCAGACAAAGACGTAATGTGTTTCGCTCACATCACGAATCAGATGGCGACCAAAGGGGACGATTTCGAAAAGGGCCACAACAGCGGGAATACCGCTATGATTCAGCTCATTGAGACCTTGTATTCTTTGTGCAATCAAGCGTGACAGGTCGTGGAAGCAGGCTCTCAATCCGTTGGAGATCTCTCACCGTGAATCCCGAACCACTGAAACTGAAGAGTAGATATGCAAAGCAATGAAGTGTTCACACCGGCTCCCTCGCCAGAGAGCCAGGGAATCCCGTCACAAGCTATCCTGAATTTCCTGAAACGGGTTGAGACTGAGCGCATTTGTATGCACGGATTCCTGCTCCTGCGTCACAACCGGATTGCCGCGGAGGGGTACTGGGCCCCGTGGTCGGCTGATCGCAAGCACCGGATGTATTCGATCAGCAAAAGCTTCGTCTCCCTGGCGGTCGGAATGATGATCGCCGAAGGCAAGCTCTCCCTCGACGATCGGATCGCCGAATACTTCCCGGACAAGCTGCCGGATGATCTCCATCCATGGATTGCCGCATCCACCGTCCATGATCTCCTGACAATGTCGACCGCCCATTCCAGGACCACCTACACCCGCGACGATCCCGACTGGGTATGGACCTTCTTCAACCGCCAACCATCGCATCCTCCCGGGACAATCTTCTCATACGACACCTCAGCAACGGTTGTTCTCACGGCCACGGTCGAGCGGCTGGCCGGTATGCCCTTTCTGGACTACTTGCGTCCGCGCTTTCTGGACCGAATCGGATTTTCTGCTGATGCCTTCTGTATACGCACGCCCGAAGGTGTGTCATGGGGCGGATCGGGCGTGATCTGTACGCTTCGTGATCTGGCAAGAGTCGCACTCACCTGCCTGAACGGCGGCAAGTGGGGCAGCGAACAGGTCCTCCCCGAAGACTACCTCGACGCAGCGACTGCCAAGCAGATTGACAACACGCTCCGTGGGAACTGCGGATACGGGTATCAGATCTGGCGGGACCCGGAAAACAGCTTCTCCTTCCGCGGGATGGGCAGTCAGTACGCCATCTGCTTTCCCGATCAAGCATTCGCGTTCACATGCATTTCAGATACACAGGGCGCGCCCTCCGGCAGCGCGATCCCGACCGTAATGCGGGAGGAGATCTATCCTCACCTGTCAGACACACCGCTTCCTGAGAATACGGACACCCACGCGGAGCTCTCCGAGACAATCGAGCGACTCACCGTCCTGCCCACGCCTGGCCGCACTGACGCTCCTGCGGCTTCGGAGATCGACGGCGCCTGGTATTCTCTGGACGACAACCCGATGGGGATCAGCCGGACCCGTCTGTCTTTCGCCCCTGGACTCAGCGAGGGCATGTGGGAATACACCAACGGGCAGGGCGACAACGAGCTGCGGTTTGGTATCGGCCGCGTACTGCCTGGCACCTTCCCACAACGGAACTACTGCGGCGAACAGATCGGCTCGATCCCCGGCATCGAATACGATTGTCTGGCTTCGGCCGCGTGGATCGACGAGTGGACGCTCAACGTGGAAGTCTACATTACCGACATTCACCTTGGCGGGCTCCGGATGTCGTTCGCATTCAAGGGAAACGAGATCGGTGTGCTTATGACGAAACAGGCGGAGTTCTTTCTGGATGATTACAGTGGGTTCGCTGGGGGAAAGCGGATATAGTCCGGCCTTTGCTGGCAGGGGCGCTGAGGGGTATGGGCGAAGGGGAGAAAGGGCTGGTTGGCTTGCAGATCGGCCTGATGGATGTTGTTTATCCGATTCTCAGAACAAGCTCACGGCTTCGCGCACTTTGTTGGATTATGACGCGGGCGAATTGAAGGTTCGATCACGCGGCAGAACGCAAGAAAGGAATCCACGTGTCGGTTTCTGCATTGGGCTCTAGCACGCCGAGGGGATCTCGCCGACTTGTCTACGTCAGCGATCCGTCTAATACCACCAGTCAGCTCAGCGACCCGGCCAAGCCCGAAGAACTGCGCGAGGTCGTACGCCGTTATTCCGAGCTGGCCGAGATCGACACACTCATCCAGGAGATCTGGCACCAGGGGTGGACGCAGTTCTGGCGGGCGGAGACGTGCGGATATGACGCGAGACCTCAGCATCGACGGCTGATCCCGATGATAGATGCAGGTGTGATGCCCATCGAGGTCTACATCGAAGCGTGTCGCCAGCACGATATGGACTTTCTGGCCGGCTTCCGGATGAACGACAGACACGGTCACAACACAGACGGGTTCGAACAGCTCTCCCAAACACATCCCGAGTGGATCCTGAAAGGCTACGGACCCTCATCGCCGCGCACGGCCGATCCTCGGAGCTTCGACATCGGGTGTGCGCTGGACTACACGGTCGACGCTGTCCGCGACTGGGTCTTCTCGATCATAGAGGAGGCTGCCACACGCTTCGACATCGATGGGGTCGAGCTGAACTGGCACCGATTGCCGGCGTGTTTCCCTCGGGGTCAGGCCGAATCCTCGCACGAAATGATGACGCAATTCGTGCGGCGCGTACGTACGATGCTGGATGAAGCGGGCCGGTCGAAGGGACGTCGGCTGCTTCTGGGTGTGCGCGTGTTGCGCGATCTCGAGAGCTGCAGAACGATGGGTCTGAACGTTCCAGTCTGGATCTCGGACAGGCTGATCGACTACGTCGCGCCGGGTGACCTCGGGTTCACGGACATCAACGCCCGATTCGATGAATTCGTCGTCCTGGCCCGTGAACACGACTGCCTCGTGTATCCCCAGATCCAGGCCAAGCTTGGTTACCATCACCGCAACATCGCTCAAACGCCGGCGCACTGTCGAGCGGCTGTTCAGAACTTCTACGGTGCCGGTGCCGACGGCTTCTCCACGCAGAACATCTTCGACGTCGAGGAATACGGGGTCCTGAAGTCACTGCGCCATCCCGAAAAGGTCGCCGCTGCGGACCGCCACTACGTCTTCTTTCCGCTATGGGGTCCGTCGGACGGCGATCAGGTCGGTTACGGAGGGGACTTCCCTTATGATCCAGAGGAAATCCGGCTCGATCGCGGGACAGCGGGAGAGCGCCAAACTTACCGGTTCCGGATCTGCGAGCATCTCTCGGAGGAGACGGGTGTCTGTGACAAGAACCCGAACTCTCAGGCCACGCTGACATTCAGGGCAGATACGCTTTCAGACGATGTGCTTGCCATCGACATAAACGGCCATTCCGTACCGACCGATCAGATCGAACTCGACTCATCTGCCGATCCGGGAGGGCTTGCGGAGTATCAGCTACCGCTGGGTTCTCCCCCGGTGGTTTTCGGTGACAACGAGCTGGGGGTTACGGTAATCGAAGGTGATGCGTCGGGTGGGGCGATTATGATAAACGAGTTGGAGGTGTATGTGAGGGGATGGGCCTAGCACCGGGCTTGCCGGAAGACCGCGCCGTACCGAACGAACGCGTCAGAAGGTGGCAATAG
>CAYYGZ010000012.1:0-35897 GCA_964471275.1 uncultured bacterium
TGGGCTCGGGCCGCGCCGTCATCGACACCATCTCCATTCTCGTCCACGAAGTCATCCTGCGCGCGGGCAAGCGTTGCGTCTGCCGCAACGACGGCAAAGGCCAATGCTCCGACAGTCATCCACTTTCTCATCTTCCTACCTCCTGTGTCTTGGGTTGTTCACCCGGCAAATGAGTTTGATCGAGGTTCGATCATTTGGTCATTTTGCAGACGCCCCATCCTCTGTAACGATGTCCGACTTCCGTATGAGATCTGTAACACTTTGTAACACCGGTCGACACGGATCATAAATCGACAGGTGGCATTCTCCTCGTTCTGACTCAAAAATAGATCATCACGAGGTCGATGTCTGTTGCGGATTGGTTGAGGGATTGTAACCGACTGTAACGAGTCAGTGGCTGCTAACCTGTTGGATAGAGAAAAGCCCCTGATCCAGGAGGATCAGGGGCTTTATCAGCTGAGGCACTTCACAGACTTATCTAGGTAATATGCTGCAGTACGCCCTATAGCAACGTGTAGAAGAGGCATCGAACAGGGTCACTTCATTTATCTTGGCCTCATCGAAGCAACACCAATCTGAACCATAGAGAATACCCATCAGCTCGCACAAGGACCGCTCACGAAGTGATTAAAGCCAGGCCCCGCGCCCAGCGGCGACTTTCTTCCCCGGTTATTTGGTCGGTCAAAGAACCGGGTCGGCGCATCGGGCGCCGAAACCGGGGGCGGGGCGCCCGATCAGCCACACGAACAACCGACCCCCTGTTCAGATCTGCCAAATGCGTATCTCCGCCAAACGATCGCATCGGGTAGGGGATTGAAACCTACCAGGGATTCATCGAACAAGCTCGATCGAACCCCGAGCTATCTGTCGTGACCCCCTTAGGGCCAAGACAATCAACACCGGTTCTTGACCTGTGACTCAACCCAGCCTTCTGCATGAATGAACTCCATTGGCATTTCGAAAAATCGAAGGGCAATTGACGATCAGTAAACGAGAGACTGATCAGTCCGAAACCGTCCCGACCTGTTGCTCCGTCCTTGCCCCACATCCGCCGCCAGATCAACTACGTCAGCAGACGCTCGCGACGCTCCATCTTCCTCAACCCCAGATACAGCAGCAGTGCACCGAAAACGAATACACCCACCCGGTTGAACAGAACCGTGTCCTCCCAGAGCGTCAGATCGGCGTTCGAAGGCACGTTGAACGGGTTGAGAAACGGATCGTACATCGTCCCGGAGAGTGATGACGAGAACATCAGGGCCAGCAGCAGGCACCCGAGTGACAGCATCCCGGCCGCATTGCTACTTCTAACGGACACGGCAAAATAGAACGTCAGATTGGCGATCAAATAGGCAGGTACGGCAGCATTCAATCCGCCGAGCACAAACGGAAACTCGGCAAAGAGAAAGTAGGACAGAGTGCTCATCGCCAGCGCCGACACCACGAGGATCCCGTGCAGGGACGTCAATCGGACCATCCAGATCGCATAGTGAGACGATGCCGTGCTGAACAGCGTCTCCAAAGTGTCGCGATCCCGCTCGGAGGCGATAATGTCCATGCTCAGGTAGACCGCCAGCGCGGCCATCGGAACCTGTACCAAGGTGTTCAGAGCAGCCTCGACGCTGAACCCGTCGCTTGGCCGGAACGTCAGGATCGCGTAGAGGATCGCGTAGTAGCCAGCCACACCGAGGACGCCGAAGGTCAGCTTCCGGTGAAACACGATCTTCAGGCTCAGCGTGACGATCTCGACACCGCTGCGCCACAGGTCTCTGTAAGTCAGGCCGCCCACGCCAACCCCTTCCGCAGCAGGCAAACGTAGGCATCTTCGAGGTTCGGTGAAGGGGATGTGGCATCGAGTCCGTCCGGACACAACTCGGCGATGAATCGGGCCCGGATGCCGCCCGGGGATCGGACGTGTGTGATCAGATCAAGCGACGACTCACGGCGCTGGAACTCTTCCTCGGGAATGAGCGCTTCCCACACACGACCGTCGGCAACGGATCGCATCGCTTCGGGAGCGCCATTATAGAGTACTTGCCCACGGTTCAGCACGGCAAGCTGGTTGCAGCTTCCCGAGATATCCTCAACGATATGTGTCGAGAACAGCACCACCCGGTCCTGGCTCAGCTTGGAGAGCAGGTTTCGGAACCGGATCCGCTCGATCGGATCCAGACCGGCAGTCGGCTCGTCGACCACGATGATCTGGGGTTGATGAAGCAGCGTCTGCGCGATTCCGACACGTTGTCGCATCCCGCCGGAGAAGGTCCCGATCTGATCATCGATACGGTCCAGCAGGTTGACCTCTTCCAGAATCTCGTGAACACGTCTTGACCGCGCGGTCTCTTCCCGAAACCCTTCCAACAGGGCTCGATAGGTCAGATACTGACCCGCACTCAGATGATTGTAGAGCCCGAAATGCTGAGGCAGGTAACCGATTAGCCCATTTGTGGATCTCAGATCCGACACATTCTGACCGTTCACGAGTACCGATCCGTAGCTGGGTTCGAGAACCTGACAAAGAATCCGCATCATCGTCGTCTTGCCCGCTCCGTTCGGACCCAGCAGACCGAACATCCCCTTCTCGATAGAAAGAGTCACACCGGCAAGTGCCTGAAACGGTTCGGCCTGCACACCGATCAAGGGAACGGATGCGGCCCCCTTATAGACACCTCTCCGAAGCCATCGCAATCGACCCGTAATCGTCTCCGGATCCACCTGCCCCTCCCGCACACGATCGGCCAGCTTGCGTGCCCCGAGTACGGCCAGGAAAAGCACAACGGAAGCGATCGTCACAGACAGTGTCTTCACCCGAACGTGGGTTGTCACAAAGAACCCGATTGGAAGCAGCAGTCGCCAGATGCGCTCAATCCGCAAGACCCGGGCTGACCCCGAGAAGGAGAGGCCGATCAGACACGACCCCAGATGACGCAGATAGGCCCACGTCAGCGCAAAGAGGACGAACAGCCACAGCGGGTCTTCCAGGTATGCGTGAAAGAACAGGATCAGGAGAAGAAGAGGTATCTTCCACTGCAAACTCAGCTTTGTCGTAACGGGGTCTTCGAGTTCACCCTCCAGCAGCCCGCTTCTGTCTGTCCGCCTGTCGAAGCGCGCCCATTCCCTGCGGAGCCTTCCCGGTCCTCCGTAGATTTTCGTCAACGTGCGAAGTTCCAGTCGGTCTACCGATCCGATCACCACGGCGCTCGCTTGACGGCTTCGATGGACACGCAGCCCGGCCCACACGATCGTCAGAAACACCAGCCAGAAGGGCAGTGCCACGAGCCCGGTCCAGAACCAGCTCGCGTATCTGGCGTCGATCCAGTAGCAGGCGGCCGCGGTCATCCCCGTGGCGAGGAGGATACCGATCACGCCGATCTCGAGCAGCCAGGCTTTGGTGCGATCCAGCCCAACATATGCGACCGGGATGAACAGCAGCGTCGACAGCATCGAAATCGTCAGCCCACCCAGAACCGTTATCGCGAACGGTGGCCAGATTTCAAAATCGCCGCCCATCTCGAGCGACAGGGGAAGAACACCCAGAAGCGTAGTTGCCGACGTCATCAGGATTGGCCGCACACGCGACCTGCCCGCGACCAGGACGGCCCGAGGTCTGCGGAATCCACGCTCTGCTCGAAGCGAACCGACCGAATCGATCAGGATGATCCCGTTGTTCACGGCGATGCCGAGCAGTACGACAAATCCGAGAAGCGCCATCGGCCCGGCCTGCGAGGTGAGACCCGTCCCCGTCATAATCAGGGCCCAGCACGAGCCGACGACCGCCGTCGGTATCGTACCGAACACGATCAACGGGGCGCTGAGCGATTCGAACAGCGAAGCCAGGATCATATAGATGAGCAGCGCGGCAATTGCCATCATCCAGTAGTAAACCGTGTCCGTCTGGGCAGAAACCAGCTCCACGGTCACACCGGCCGGGATCACCATATCCTGAACAACCGACCGAACCGTAGCTCGCGCACCATCCAGCAGAACCTGCGATTCGGAGACATCCGTAGTGAATCGATACTGAACGGAAATTCGACGCGATTGATCCGTCCTAACGATCGTACTGCGTCCTTCATTCGTCCGGACCCGTGCCAGCTCATCGAGCGGCGTATACTGTCCACCCACTGTCCTGACAGGAACCTGGCGCAGACCGGCCAGACCCGGACCATCCGCCTCGGGGTCTTCGGTTGTCCGCAGATCGATCGGTGTTTCAGTGCCGTCGGGGTTCAGGAACGCGACCCGTGTCTGGAAGCCTTCTGGATTGGCCGCCTCAACCGCGTTCAGCACGTGTGTTGTTTCAAGCCGTCTGTCGAAGAGCGAGATCGCATCCGGGATGATCTCGACTTCGGGCGAGCTCCGTTCGACATCCGCGCGCACGCTGTTCGCGTCGATCTCCACCATCTCCTCGAGCCGATAGGAGAGATCATCCGCGATCATTCGCAGAATCGTGAAGTCGTAACCACGAATCACCGCCTCCTCGGACGGTGCCCCGGTCTGCAGGCTGAACCCGCCGCCACCCCGTCCGCCGCGCCGCCCACCACCTCGACGCCCGCCGCCTCCCGTGATCGGAGCCTCGTAGGTCGCGACGCCTGCATTGAAATCGTCCAGCTTCTCATCCAGCTTCGCTTTGATCTCCTCGAGCGACATCCCGTCCGGCCGTTCCCCGCGGTCCTTCAGCATCACGGTAACGCTTCCCAGCCCCTCATCGGCGCTCGCCGTAAACCGATTGACACCGGGAAGCTCCCTGACCATCGCCTCCACCTCTGTCACCGCCTCATCCGTGGCCTCGAGCGTGGTCCCCTCGGGAGTATCTACATAAACGGTGAACTGTGATTCTTCCTGAACGACCTGCTGCTGCAGCATGAAGAAGAAAGACAGGCTTAGCGTGACAAGAAAAACGAGACCGACACCGATCGAGAGACGGACCGGATGACGAAGACACGCCTTGAGCAGCAGGGTATACTGTTCGATCAATCGACCGGTTGCGAGGGGCGGTGGAGCGGCCGTGCTGAGTGTTCGGGACGCGAGTGCCGGTACGAGCAGCAGAGCCACAACCAGCGAGGCGAGAACGGGAAACGTGATCGAGAGGGCGAGCTCTGTCAGGATATCCTGAAAATCGCTCGTGATGAAGACTACGGGAAGGAAGACCACGACCGTCGTACCTGTGGCCGCCACTACGGCACGGCTCACATCTCGTGTACCGGCTCTCGTAGCCTCTTCGGGAGACTTCCCCATCTCGAAATGCTTGAAGATGCTCTCCATCACGACAATGCTGTTATCCGCCAGCATCCCGATCGCAAGGGCAAGCCCACAGAGAGAGAGCACGTTTATCGATAGCCCGAAGGCGTAGAACAGGTTGAATGCCAGGAGAAGCGAGGTCGGAATCGCGAGCAACAGCACGGCGACAAAACGGAGGGTGCGCAGAAACAGGAAGAGAACCACCAGACCCAGGAGGACACCCACCAGTGCGGCCTGCTTGAGCGTATTGAGGGCCTCGCCCATCAGGTCGGCCTGACTGCTTGTCACGACGATCTCGATCCCGTCCGACGCGTAGACAGTGTTGAGTCGAGTGACTGCCTCTTCTATCCCTGCGGCAACATCCAGCAGGTTCGCTTCGTCTTCCTTCTGAATCTGAACGGCAACCGAAGCCTTCCCGTTCACGCGACTGACATCCGTCCGCCGCTGAACGCCTGGGTAGACACGGGCCACATCGCCGATCGTCAGCGGGATCTCCGGCTTCAGGACAACGTCTCGGATTCCCGCGATGTCGGTGAATTGCGTCTGAACGCTCACGGGAAGGACACGCGATCCGTCATAGATCATCCCGAGCGAAGCGCGCGGCCGATTGTAGCTCGAAAGCCGACCGTTGATGTCATTGAGCGTAAGTTCGTGCGCCTCCATCACGATCGGATCCGCGATGATGGCGACGGACTTCTGTCTGCCGCCTTGCACACCCGCGTTCACCACACCGTCGACAGCCTCCAGCTCCGGGCGGATCTCGTTCTCGGCGAAATTCCGCAGCCAGTCAAGATCGGCTTCACCCAGGACCTGGAGCATCATAACGCGGGAACTGATGTCGGAAGTATCGAAACGCTGAACGATGATGTTCGTGCGGGGGGGAAAGAGCGGCTGCAGCCGTGAGACACGCGACTGGATCTGAAGAAGCGCGAACTTCATGTCTGTATCCGGTGCATAGGACACGCGGATCGTCGCGCGGTTGGCCATCGACGTGGAGGTCATCTCGACCACACCGTCGAGCTTCCCGATCTCACCTTCGATCGGAATAACGAGGTCCCGCTCGACCTGCTCCGGACTCGTACCTCGAAGCTGAACAGCCACAAAAACCTCCGGATAGATCACCTCCGGAAGCAGCTCGACCGGCAGTCGGTCGACCGAGATCAGCCCCAGCAAACTGAGCGCCGCGAACAGCATCGCCATCGTTACCGGCCGCTTTATGGGGAGATCCGATATACGCACTGATCCACTCCGTATACTTTTCCGCAGGCTGGAACGCCGCAAATTGGGGCACCGCAGGTTGGGACGCCACAGGCCGGAAGCCTGCGCCTATCTGGCTACCTCACGACTCACTGCCTTCACCCCCCTGAACCCATCCACCCATTCATACACCACCGGTATCACCACCAGCGTCATCAACGTCGATGACACCAGGCCCCCAATCACCGCGATCGCCATCGGGGCTCTCAACTTGCCACCCTCTCCCAGACCGATGGCCATCGGAAGGAGCGCCAGAATCGTGGTCGCACTGGTCATCAGAATCGGCCGCAGCCGATCCCGTGCAGCTTGCACGATCGCTTCCCGAACCGTCTGTGCCGTCTCCCGAAGCTGATTGATCCGATCCACGAGAACGATCGAATCGTTGACGGCGATCCCGCCAAGCATGATCACACCGATAAAGGCGGTGATGCTTAAAGGTTCATTGAGAAGCCAGAAACCCAGGACGACCCCGACACCGGCAAGCGGCAGCGACAGCATCACCGTGAACGGATGCAGAAAGGACTCGAAAAGGGATGCCATCACCATATAGACAAGCACGATCGAAAGAATCAGCGCAAACTGCAGGCTGCCAAACGATTCGGCGCGATCTCGCTCTTCGCCGCCGAGCGACACCTGGTAACCGGGAGGCAGTTCGACCCCGGTCAGGATCGCCTGTAGCTGCCCGACAGCTTGCCCGAGCGTTGACCCCTCGCTGACATAAGCGTTCACCCGGCCGATCCGCCTCTGTCGTTCACGGCGTATCTCTCGCGGGCCCTCGATGATCTGCGGATCGGCCACGTCGCCAACCGTCAGGATGCTCCCATCGGGTGTATCGACGCGGATGCTCGAGAGCTCCGTCATATCCATCTCGCCAAAACCGACCCGGATCGTGCGCGCTCGCTGGCCCTCGGAATACTCGCCGACATCGTCACCGGACAGCCGACGCTTCAGATCACCGATCAGGTCATCCGGCGTCAGACCGAACGATGCAGCGACATCCAGACGCAGCGCGAGATCCAGCTCCGGCTGCCCGCCCTGAAAGCTGCTGCGGACATTGTATACGGCAGACGCGGCCGTCAGCCGCCCCGCGAGGTCATCGGTTAGCCTTCTGAGCGTTTCGAGGTCGTCACCTGAGATCTCGACAACGATCGGCGCGGACTGCGTCCCCATCACCGTCTCAAGCGGGCTCTCGTGCAGCTCGTACTCCACTTCGACATTCGCAAGATTACGCAGGTGCTCGTCGATCTCATTCACGATCTGGCCGACCCGACGTCGGTCTCCTTCCGACAGCAGAACCGACATCGTTCCCCGGTTCGGTCCCGTCGGCTCACCGACGTTCCACACCTGTGCGGGGTCCACACCGACACGTCCGTAGACGTGAGCGACATCGTCACCGCCGACCGACTTCACGATGTCGTCGATCCGCTGTGCGACACCATCGGACAGCTCCAGTCTTGTGCCCTCGGGAAGCGCGAAAGCCACGTGGAAGATCCCCTGGTCCTCTCGCGGAATGAACGTCACGTCGATCGCGCGCCCCGTAACAAACGTCAGAGCCAGAACGCCCAGGACGGCAAGGAACACAATCCCCTTCCGGTCGAGTGCTGTGCCGAGCAGGTTCGCGAAAACCTTGTATCGTCCCTCCACAGATGGCGCGTGCTGTCGTCTGAGCACACGAGAAGCGATCATCGGCACGACGGAGAGAGCCACGGCCAGCGAGGAGAGCAGCGAGAAGGCCACGGTCCAGGCCTGCTCCTTGAACAGCTCACCGGCCAGCCCGTGGAGATAAACGATCGGAAGAAACACCGAAACGGTCGTCAGCGTTGAGGCGAGGATCGCAGTACCCACCTCGCCGGCGCCTCTGGAAGCCGCCACAGACGCATCCTCACCGCGTTCGAGATGCCGGTAGATGTTCTCGATCACGACAATCGCGTTATCGACCAGCATCCCCGCGCCCAGGGCAAGTCCTCCGAGGGACATCACGTTCAGCGTAAGCCCCTCGAAATACATCAACGTGAACGTCGCCAGAACCGAGATCGGGATCGCGATACCGATCGTGGCCGTCACCGCCCAGCTGCGCAGGAACAGGAACAGCACGACGATCGCCAGGATGCCTCCGTAGATCGCCGCATCCTTCACTTCAGTCACCGCAAGCTCGATGAACCGCGCCTGGTTCTCCACTACGGTGAAGGTCACACCCGGCAGGTCAACACCAAGGTCATCTAGCGCGGATCGGGCCGTCGCCACGACGCTGACCGTGTTCGCGTCCGCCTCCTTGTGGATTGCGAGTCCGATACACTCGGTGCCGTCCAACCTCGAGATTGACTCCCGTTCCTCGTAAACCAGCTCGACCTGTCCCACGTCCGAAACACGTACGGGTACGCGGAGTTCACCGGCCACCGCGCCACCGCCACGACGCTCCCCGACGATCAGATCGTGTATATCCTCCAGACTCCTGAGACGCCCCAATCCCTTGACCTGGTAAGAGCGCTTCGCATCCTTGAGCGTTCCGCCGGACACATCCAGGTTTGCCTGCCCGATCCGCTTGGCAATCGCCCCGGCATTCAACCCGAATGCCTCCAGGAGATACGGGTCCAGGGTCACGCGTGCTTCCTTCTCCGCGCCACCCTCGATCTCGGCGGATGCCACTCCTTCGAGCGCCTCGAGATTCGGTTTGATCGCCGTTTCGATCGTGCCGAGCAGATCGTCGATATCCATCGGTCCTCGAAGCTCCGCGTCAGCGTGTACGGCAACCCGCATCACCGGCAGCGCCTGGGGATCTTCCCGCGTCACATCGAGCGTCTCGATCGCGTCATCCGCCCCGTAGAACGCCGTCTTCTTCTGAACATCCAGAAGCGCGAAATCCATATCCGCATCCCACGCGAACTCCGCAACCACCACCGATTGAGATGCGCGTGTCACCGAATAGACACGCTTCACCTTCGAGATCGTCTGCACATCCCGCTCCAGCCGGCGAGTATAGCGCTCCTCCATCTCCCACGGTGACTTACCCGGCGCCCGCAGATCCACCGAAATCACGGGCGTGTGGAGATCCGGAAGCAAATCCGTCCCCAACCGCTCGAGCGAGATATACCCGAGCAGGACAACGGCCAACGCCGCCATCGAAATCGTGGTCGGAAACCGCGTTGAGAATTCAGGAATAGTCATGGTTTGATGGGTATATCAATAATGACGTTCGACATTCGACTCTGCTTCGCCTTCACCCCTCGAGCCCCAACGAAGCGACCATCGTTAGCCTGGGGCGCCAGCGCCAAGAAACCCACGCCCCTCGCAACACACCGCGCCGCCATCAACAAACAACACGCCCCACAAAAACCGTCGGCGCCCTTATGGGTAACAGATCCCCACACCACCCAGACGCCTCACGAAGACATCGAACCCCGAATATCGAACACCTTCAACATTCGATATTGGACATTCAGCATTCGACATTGCCCGTGCCCCTGCCTCATCCCCCCTACTTCCTCCCCGAAGACGTCACCCGCACCCTTGTCCTCGACCGCAGCGTCTCGTAGTTACTCGTAATCAATCGATCACCTTCCTCGATCCCCTCAACAACCTCGATCGAATCCCGACTCTCCAGCCCGGTCTCCACCTGCCGCATCTGCGCCCGCGCGCTCTCCTCGACAAACACCACATCGTTCCCCTGCCGCTTGACGACCAATTTCTTCGGGACAACAACCACATCGACGTGCGCGGACTTCACGATCTCGGCCCGCACAAACATCCCGGGTCGCAGCATCAGATCTGCATTACCCACGGTGGCCATCACGCGGAGTGTACGCGTCGCCGGGTCCAGAACCGGATCCACGGCCGTAATCTTCCCGTCGAAAACGCGATCGGTGAACGCGTAATTCGAAACACGCACCGGCTTCCCGAGTTCGATCGCCAGAACCTGTGAGTTCGGGATTCGCAGATCCACGAGCACCTGGCTGTAATCGACAACCTTCCCGATCACCGCATTCGCCTGGATCTCCGTTCCCTGCGTAATCTGGGTCACCTCGGTCATCACACCCGTGATCGGGGCCCTGACCTCGGTCTTCCGGACCTTGATACGGGCTTCCTCGTAACTTGTCTCCGCATCCGCCAGCGCCTTCCTCGCGTTGTTCACTTCGACTTCCGTCGTCAGCCCTCGTGCAAAGAGTGCTTCCTTCTCCTTCACCGTGTGTTGTGCGGTCTGACGCGACAGCTTCCGCGAGGCGATATTCGCCCCCACGATCCACTCGTCATTCTCGATCCGCGCAACAACCTGCCCCTCCGTCACCGCAACCCCATCGGACAGACGACCGATCCCCTCGACAGCAGTCAAGAACAGATCTCCTTTGACCTCGGTCAGGATCTCCGCCTCACGGATCGAGCGAAGTGTCCCCGTCGCTGTAAGGGTCGACTCGATTGTCGACAGCGTGGCAGGTGAAACCGTCACAGGAACCGTAAGATCGACACTCCGTTCCTCGGTGGGCCTGCTGCACGCCGCGGACAGAACGACAAGCACGAGTACACAACGAATGCTGGGGAAACCTGTTCTCACCTTCTCCCTCCTCCTCTGCCAAAGCCACCTTGACGACCGCCGGGTCCTCCCCTTCCACCGAAGTTCCACGCGGGGATATCTTCTTCATACACCAGATCCGGATTGTCCGGATCCACAAAACGCCAGCGAATCGCGTCGGCGTAAAGCCGGCCATCCGCATCGTCTGACATCTCAACCGTCGCAGCCACCTGTCCGCTGAACGAGAAGCGGCCGAGTAGATTCCAGCCTCCCTTCAGATGCTCACTCTCGATCTGCAAAGTGTCGACACCCCCACCGTGAGTGACCCGCAGTTCAAACGATTTACTCAACCGAAGTCGCCGTCTCATCTGTTGCGGCGGGTAGTAGTATGCCACGTCATACTCACCGTCCTGCGGAATGCGTGCACGCCACACGGCCGGTTGTGCGCCGTCACCCGGCCGCTTCCACCGAAAATTCGTCTCATATCGGCCGTATGCCATCGGCAGTTCGCGTATGATCCAGTTCCCGCCCTTCAGCTGTGGACGCAGATACTTGGTGACCCGGCGGACAGGCATCGAGAACCCTTCATCTTCGTTGTCGACCACAACTTCCGCCAACCGGGAGTCGTCATCCTCAACGGGTCTGACGTAGGATCGCGGGTTCCCGCTGACAACCTGCTCGGGAATACTCAGGGGGGCCATCATCGGTCGCCGATTTCTCGCAAAGAACGGATCGACGGTCACGCGGGTGGGCCGGTCCCAGAGAATCAGCCCGACCTCGACTTCCGTCCCCCCTTCGATCTCGACACCCTTGACGGCCTCATCCTCCCGGCTCGCCACCGTTACCTGGACAAAGCCACGTCCCGGCTCGGCATTACGCACGCGCACCGTGACCTGGTAGACGACCGCCCCCCACCCGTCATCCATCTTGCGCGCCGTCGCTTTTGTGAGCGTGTAACCGGGCACGTGCGTCGAGTAGATCCACTCGTTCACGAGTCGCTCGAGTGTCTCCTTCCGGTCCTCACGGCGTGTCCCCTCAGCGAACGCGGTCTCGAAGTCCTCAAAGGGCACGTCGGTATAGCGACTTCGGACGCCAATCTCTTCCATCGTCGAAAGAAAGGCCTCATCACCCACCACAGATTCCACCATACGGAACATCGTCGGGCCTTTCGCATTCAGAGCCCGGCGATACAGATCTGGTTCGGCTTCGGGATTCAGATCGGCAAATGAGCGCTGCCCCATCTCCGTCATCAACGTATCCCAGGCGGCCGACTCATTCTGCCGTGGCCGTCTCCCTCGGCGCCCCTTGCCACGGCCCCGCCTGCCCCATCGCGAGCTCGTGGACTCACGCAACGCCGTTTCCACATCCTGCTGCAAAAACAGCGGAAGACCTCGCTCGACAAGCGCAGACTGCTCACCGGAGAAGGACCGGTCAAACGACCAGAGCTGGACGATCGGACTTCGGAACAGTCCACCTCGGCCGCCTTCCTTGCTGAAGAATGTCTCCAGCACCGCTGATACGAGCAGATCGCGTTTCACCTGCGCGGGATCCTGGTCGCCACCACGGCTGAACCGTTTCCGACGTTCCAGATCGGTCCTGAACCGCTTGCGCAGCAGGACATCCTCTTCCACCATCAGCACACCCGGCTGAACCAGCCCCCCACGCTCCTCCCAACCATCGTAATACCATTGGATCTGAAAGGGCACCTCGACAACGGAGAGTCTTGGGAACGGGTAGGGCAACCCCGTCTCCTGTTCCATCACATCGATAATCTGATCAAGCGCCCCAAGCGCAGGCTCCTCTGCATCCTTAAAAAATTCGACCAGTCGGAGATGTGTGCGATGGATATACAACGCCAGATCCACCCCATGGACGTTCGCCTCGAACACCTCGTAGTGACCGGCATTCAGCGAAAAGGCCGGAACAGCCGACTCGACACCCCACACCGACGTGACACGCCCCTCGGACGCTGACGTATCACGGACTGCGCCCTGTGTGACGACCGTCAGATCCTCGGGGATGCTGATCGTCACCTCCGCCGTTGCGTAGTCCGGGTCGACCTCCGCTCTGTAATCGGGTCCCGGTGTTGGATACCACCTGCTGCGTGGAGGCAGAAAGACAGACCGGGGCGTAATCCACGCCGTCATATCACCCATGTAGAAGGGATGGCGGTTCTTCTTGAGCCGCGCGTCTGTCTGCGTCAGATCGAAGGCGTCCACATCGACGATCCCGGCATAGGCAACGGTCACCGCCACACTGTCTCCTGACGGAATCGAGAGTGGGATCCGGACCAGGGCCTGGGTTCGTTCGTGCGGCACGGTCACACCCCCTGCGCTAACCTCAGAAACCGCGAGACCCGCATTCAGACTCAGCAGAAGGGAATCGACGCCCACAGGTTCCGTATTCGTAAGATTCAGCGTCACCCTCGCCGACAACGGAACGCCCTGGTTCATCAAGTCGAGGGACATCGTGTAGTGGGTCACACGAGGTACGGGGCGGTCCGCCAGGGACTGGTGTTCTGCCAACAGATCTGCGCGAAACGAAACCGCGTTCGTTTCGAGACGTTCGGAATAGGCATAGACCGTTGCCGATCCGGCGATTCCGACTACCGCCATTACCCTCCCGATCCACATCCAGCTCGCCGACTGGGCCAGTCGGGGGTACCGGTTGATCGACAGGCCGAGCAGCCCAAACGCCAGGATCACATACATCAGACGCTGACGGATCACGTCAGAGACATCACCAATGCCCAACAGGTCGGAGTAGAAAATCGGCGCGAAGAAAGCCCCGAAATCGAACACACCATCGTAGCGTTCGCCCAGAAACATGACGACAGCGATGGTATAGGCGCCGACCGTCAGGGCGACAGCGGTCTGCTTCCTCAGCACAGCGCCCAGCACGAAGGTCAGGGCTGAGACGAAAACGAGTGAGGGCAGTGCCATCAGCGTCAGATAGATCAGATAGGGTTCCAGCGTGAACGGCACACCCGTGATGCTGATCTTCGCGGCCTGGATCAGTACAGTCGTCAGCAGAACACCAAGGCTGAGCGCACCCAGCGCCGTCATCGCTCCCAGATACTTCCCCACAACGAGTTCGGCCGTCGAGATGGGACTCGCATCGACGACCTCGTGTACGTGGGCCCGCTCATCCCCTGCTCGGAAATCCCCCACTACAAAGGCCACCACGACCGTCTGCAGAAAGCTGAACACGTAGAACGGTACAAACGCGCTGATCGCGATAGCAGATGGAAACTCGACACCTCTCGCCTCCGCGATAGCCATCACGACACCGATCGCGATCGGAATCAACATCCCGAGCGTCCCGAGCACGCGAAACCGCGTACTCCGGAACAGCATTATCCGCTCGTATCGAGCCACACTGAATATGTTGAACAGAAAGCGCATACCATCATCTGACTCATTCCCTCTCCCGTATGACGGGAGAGGGCGGGTCGCCGTGAGGCGGCCCGGGTGAGGGCTGGCTGGAGCCCGGAAATCCAGCGATCTACGTCTTCCTCCTCTACTCCTCTTCCAACAAACGCCCCAACCGCAGCACGTATGCATCCTCCAGGTTCGGGTCTACCGATCGAGCTCCCTCCGGGGGCTCTTCTGATCCGACGAAACGAACATCCATCTCGTTCCCCTCGTTGCTCACATTGACCACCTGAAATCGCTCCGACAACGACATAAATGCCCGATCATTCACACGCGCTTCCCAGACACTGCCTTCCGCCGACCGAACAAACGCTTCGGGCCTCCCCGTAAACACCAGCTGCCGCGGCGCCAGCACGGCGATCTCCTCACACGTGCTGGAGATATCCCCCACGATGTGGGTGGAGATCAGAATCGCCCGATCCGTACTCAGTCTCCCAAGTATGGCCCGAAAACGAATCCGTTCCTCCGGATCCAGACCGACTGTCGGTTCATCCACAACCAGAAAATCCGGGTCCGCCAGGATGGCCTGCGCGATCCCCAGTCGTCTCATCATACCCCCGGAGAAAGTACCAGATCGTCGGTCGCGGACCTCCGTAAGCCCCACGTCTTCCAACGCTCTGGCTACGCATTCACGACGTTCAGCGCGCTTCCGGATTCCGGCCAGTCTCGCCCGGTAGTCCAGGAACTCACCCGCCGTGAGCTGCGGGTAGGATCCGAAGTGCTGTGGGAGATACCCAAGACGTCGGCGAACCGCTTCGCGCTCGGTCACCAGGTCGTGACCCTCGATCAGGACCCGCCCGGACGTAGGCAACATCTGCGTAGCCAGGATGCGAATCAGGGTCGTCTTGCCTGCACCGTTCGGACCCAGCAGCCCAAAAGTGCCCCGCCCGATCTCGAGAGTCAGATCCTCGAGCGCTGGCGGGGCATCTCTGCTGTAGGCCTTCGTCAGATGTTCAATCTGAATGGCCATAGTCTCTCAATTCGCTCGCCTACCGCCCGCCGCCACCGCCACGGTTTCCACGACCGCCAGCACCCCCTCGACCACCCCGGGTGGCCTGACGCTGCATATGCTTCTTGAGTCGGTCGACCTGCGCCTCGTTCAGCACGCTGGACACAGCCGCCAGCAGCTTACCCCGGAGCCCCATCATATCTTCACGGATATCTTGGAAATCGCGCTCTCCGCTTCGGACACTCCGCATCAGGTCCTGCTGCTTCTGGTGTACGGGCTTGAGCGCCAGTCTCAGCCCGACGAGCTGGTCATCCGTCAGATTCGACTCTGTATCGAAAGCCAGCATACCCAGAATCTGGCTGGCATTCACGTTCCCACCGCCGCGCCGGCCGCCGCGTCCCCCGCCACCGGGCTGGGCAACAGCTGCCTCGAACGTGAAACCAACCGTCAACCCGGTGAGCAGCACAGCTATAAAAAAACGCCTCATCGTGTAACCTCCCTATCTGTGGATGGTGTCCTTTCGGGCCAACAAGATAACACAAGCAGCCAGCGCACAAAGCCTGCAACTGTCGGTCATCGGCATCCCCCCATTAGATCGGAGAAAACCACACTTTGTTCCCTGTCACGTAGAAAAATCCGCACACACGGACACCCGTTTGAGCATATGAAGTCAGTCCGACACTCATCGGACCGATATGGGGATCCTGCACGGCGAGGTGCGAGACGACTTCCGAAATCGATATCTCCTCCACCTGCCTGACGTCAGCGCTCTGATCGACTTCGCGAATGCACTCTATATCGTTACATTAGCGAATGGAGTTCGGTAATAACCCGTTAAGTGCCGTGCCGGTGCCAGAAAGGCGGCCCATCGTGACTCGCCCTCAGATCACAGACGACTGGGAGGGTTGATGATGGTTTCGTATCTTTTTCATTCCACGATGTCCAAGAAAGAGTTCGTCGCACCCACAGACACGGGGAACATGCCAAGGATGCAGGCCTTCAAAGATGCAGGCTACAACGCGGATGGGATCGAATACATCTGGCAGGGCGAGCTGGCCCTCACCTCCCCGAAACACGATGCAGAAGTCCGATGACCCTCCACATTCACCCCGACAATCCCAAGCTCTTTGAGTACAACGGGCGGCCACTCGTGCTGCTGTGCGCCACCGAGCACTACGGCGCCGTGCTCAATCGGCCATTCCGTTTCGAGCAATACCTCGAGGACGCCGCGAGCAAAGGTCAGACGCTGACGCGGCTCTTCACCCTGTTCCGTGAGCTCCAGTCGCCCCTCAATCCCTATTCGACCTGCAAGCCCGAGTCAACGGACTTCGTCACGCCCTTCCAGCGTGGTGGTCCCGGCAAGGCCCTGGATGGCTTACCCCGCTTCGACCTGACGCAATGGAACGACGAGTATTTCGATCGCCTGGATGCGTTCGTCAAGCTTGCCGGAGACTACGGGATCGTCGTCGAGGTCGTCCTGTTCTCCAACACCTACGCCGATGACGTCTGGCAACTGAATCCCCTGCACCCGGACAACAACGTCAACCTGGACGCTGCCCATTCGCTGAGCTGGCAAGACTACGTCACCGAGCGCAATGCCGAAGTGCTGCACTGGCAGGAGGCCCACGCCCGCCGCATCGTCGAACACACCCAGCAGTATGAAAACGTCATCTATGAAATCTGCAACGAACCCGGTTCATTCAGGACAGATGCCGACCTGCCCGGAGCCGACGAGGTCAACGCCTGGCAGTCCCGGATGATCGATCTGGTGCGCGGTATCCAGCGTGAGAGCGGCCGCCGGCACCTGATTGCCGGCCAGCAGGCGTTTTTCTACGACCCCGAGTTCGAGCAGCCTGCGGACCTCACCTTCGATGCGCTCGACTTTGACGTCGTGAACATGCACCCCTTGCCCAACACCAGCTTCCGCGGGCGCAGCTACGACATGGGTGCCTTCATGTCCAAGCAACTCAAACTCGCTGCAGTACGCGACTTCGTCCTGGCGTCATACGAAACCCCCAAGCCCCTGAACTACGATGAGGACAACGTCGCCACCCGCTTTCTCGATCCCGAGGGCTGGACCGTTCACCGCAAGCGGGCGTGGACGACGGTCCTGAGCGGCGCCCACTACGACATGATCGATTTCTCCATCATCCCCGGTCGGGAGACGGGAACGTCCGAGTCCAGCCGCTGCATCCGCACCTGGATGGGTCACCTGTCACAGTTCATCCATTCGGTGGACCTCGTGCGAGGCCGCCCGCTGCCGATCAATTGGCTCCTCCAGCAGCCTGAGCACACGATTGCTTCCGTGCTGGCCCTGGAAGGAGAGGACTACTGTATCTACCTCGCGGACGACCGGGAACGTGAGGAGGCAGACTGCGGAGAACCGATCGAGGGTGTCCTGGAAATGGTGCTGCCAGACGGAGACTTCACCGTCAGCACGTATGCTCCCAGTACCGGCCTCTATTCGCCGGCTTTGCCCATGAGGGGAGGGACAAGCGTGCTCGATCTCCCCGTATTCCGCCACGACGTCGTCATCCGTATCCAACGTGCTACGGCATCCTGACAACACCTTCGGAGAGCCAATGAAAACCGAGCTGCAGGCCAAACAGATCGAGCACTACCAAAGTGAGGGATGGCTCATCGTCGAAGACTTCCTGTCCGCAGACGAGTTGGAATCCATAAACACGGCCGTGGACGAAGGAGCGGCCGTCATGGGCGGCGACAAAGTGAGCGGTGAGCATAACGAAGAGATCATTGACCGCCCGGACACCCACTACAATCAGGTCTTCTTCCAGCGCGCCAACCTCTGGCGCGTAAACGACACCATCAAGGGATTCTTCCTCAACCCCGAGTTGGGGAGGATGCTCTGCCGCCTCGCAGGCATCGACGGTATCCGGGTCTGGCACGACCAGACCCTACAGAAGCCGCCCTGGGGCAACCCCACTTCATGGCACATGGACGTGCCCAACTGGTCGTTCCACTCCCGCGATTCCATCTCCATGTGGATCGCGCTCAACGATGCGACGATCCAGAACGGCTGCATGTACTACATGCCGCGATCGCACCGGGCTGGCGATTTCGAACGCAAGAGTGGTTTCAATCCGAACGTAGGGGCATTTTTCGATGAGTATCTGGAGTTCCGCGACGTCGAACCGGTGGCCGTCGAGATGAAGGCGGGATCTGTCGGCTTTCACAACAGCCTCATGGCACACGCGGCCGGGGCTAACATGAAGCCCCATCCCCGCCGAGCCATGACCTGCGCCTACAGGCCGGACGGCGCGACCTTCAACGGCATCCAGAACATCCTCTCCAAGGAGCGCTTCGAAAGCCTCAAGATCGGCGACGTCCTCGACGACGATGAGCAGACACCTCTCGTCTGGTCATCGCGTATGGCCGATTGAGGCAGTCAGCGTCATCCCACGCCGACACCCCACACACTATTCAGCAAAGAGGAAGAGACATGTCCCAAGGAGCGGTACCGACCGGTCCGGCGGCATACATTGACGGCAGACCCGTAGCGGAATTGAGGCTGGACGCCGATGACGCCGGCAGAGTGTTCGAGCACGGACGGGGTCCGGATCGCTGCGACGCAATGGGCGCGCGGGAGGCAAGTGTCGTCCTGCACGACGGAATCTATCATCTCTTCTACGACGGTGCGGAACCCGACGTGGGCTGGCTGGCTTGTCTGGCAACGAGCAGCGATCTCCAGGACTGGCAGCGGCACGGTAGCGTTTTCAGCTACGGCGAGGCGGGCAAGCGCGATTCCCATACGGCGACCTCTCCGTGGTTCATCAGGCACGATGGGCTCTGGCACGCCTACTATGTCGGCTGCACAAGGACCACGGATCCACCGGACTGCGTACCGGACGTTCCTTACTACACGCTGAAGGCAGAGGCCGAGGATCTGAAAGGCCCGTGGCGCAAGCGCTACGATGTGGACGTTGTGTCGACGGAGCCCAACACGTATCATAGCGATACGGCAAGTCCCGGCTACCTGTTCTGGTTTCAAGGGAAGCTCTGGACGTTCTTTACGTGTGCAGAGAACGTGAAGCGACCAGACGGGAGGGTGATCCACACGAGATCCCTGGGCATGGCCCACGCACCGCACCCGGATGGTCCCTGGACCGTTTTGGACGAGTCCGTCCTGCCCCAGGAAGAACAGATCGAGAACAGCTCACTCTACCACGAGGCGTCAAACGGCTGGTGGTTCCTGTTTACCAACCACGTAGGCATTGATGAAACCTGGGACGAATGGACCGACGCCATCTGGGTCTATTGGTCTAAGGATCCAACGAGATGGGACCCAGGGAACAAGGCGGTCGTTCTTGATGGCCGGAACTGCACCTGGTCGCAACAGTGCATGGGTATGCCCTCTGTGATCAAGGTTGGTGAGCGCCTGGCCATCTTCTATGATGCTCCGGGTGGCAATCGTACAGACCATATGGAGCGGGACATAGGCTTGGCTTGGCTGGACCTGCCCCTGTCTCCACCCGGCAGAGATTAGGACCGAAGTAGAAGTTCCAATGTGCAGGCTTGTGGCTATCATTTCTCGGCCCACAACGGTCTCCTCTTCCGTGAGCAACCGAATCGCCCCAGCACAAAGCTGACACCCTCGATTCTCTCGGAGCCTGCCCTGAGCTTGTCGAAGGGTCCCCCGCTTATGCGGGGACAGGCCTCTGCGTCCTCCCTGGCCCGCCGTAGCCCGAAGGGCGAAGGGGGCTGCGGTGAAAGGTCTTCGAAGCCCATGAAAAAAATCGCCGCCATCGTAACCGTCTACCGTCCCCGGTCCCACGCCGATGTCCTTGTTGGCAAATTCCTCCACGGCTTCCCCACGGACGGTGCGCTCCAGACCCCGCGCGTGGAGATCGCCTCTCTTTACGTCGATCAGATTCACGACGACGACATGAGCGCAGCGATCTCGGAGCAGTTCGGCGCCCCCGTCTATCCGAGCATCGTCGGCGCCCTCACCCTGGACGGGGAGAAACTGGCTGTGGACGGCGTCCTGCTGATCGGTGAACACGGCGATTACGCCTGGAACGAGAAGGAGCAGCACCTGTTTCCACGGCGCTACTTCATGGAACAGATCGCCGGAGTCATAGCCACGTCAGGCCATGGTATCCCGGTCTTTAACGACAAGCACCTCTCGTGGCGGTGGGAGGATGCGAAATGGATGGTCGAGCGAGCGGCCGAGCTCAACGCACCCTTCATGGCGGGCTCATCCCTCCCGGTCACCTGGAGGGATCCCTTCCTCGAACACGAGCTCGATGCGCCGCTAAAAGAAGCCGTCGCCGTCGGATTCTCGGGTCTCGACATTTACGGCTTCCACACGCTCGAAGTGCTCCAGTGCATGGCCGAGCGACGCGCCGGTGGCGAAACGGGAATCACCGCCGTCACCTGTCTGGAAGGGGATGCGGTCTGGGAACACGCGCGTGACACGGGATTGTGGTGGAGGACACTCGCCGAATCGGCCTGCGCGACCGTCGACGATTCCGGGAAGGAACCGGGATCGATGGAGGAACACTGCGAGAACCCGGCGCTCTTCCTGCTGGAATACCGCGACGGATTCCGGGGCGGCGTCCTCATGCTCAACGGCTACCTGAGAGAACTCGCCTACGCATCACGACGTCAGGATCAGTCTGTGGAAGCGACCTGGTTCAAGTGCCAGGGCCACGGCGGAGAAGACGGCGCCTACGCCCACTTCAGCTACCTCGGCCTCAACATCGAAAAGATGTTCGTCTCCGGCGTGCCCCAGTATCCCGTCGAACGCACGCTCCTGACATCCGGCGCCCTGGAAGCCGCGCTGACCTCGCGATACGAGGGTCACGTCAGGCTCGAAACTCCGTGGCTGGATGTCGCCTACCGATCCTTCGACCGACTGGCCTGGCGACCGATTGCGCCGTCACCGATGGGGTCGTGTCTGGAGCCATATCCGCCGGTGGATCGCTAGCGCCTGTTGCGGCCGTCATACCCGCGTATGCGGGCATCCAGGATCTGGATATAAAAGAAGCTGGGTTCCCATTCCCTGATGCAGGATCACAGTCCCACACGTATTGATCAGACTGCCCCCTGGCACCAATACCATACCGATCTCTACCGGGTCGACGCCCTGTCGCCCAACCCGTTGGCGACAACCAGCTTCCGCAAGAGAAAGGGATACGACGACTATGCCCGCACCTGTCAACGATGAACGCCTCGACTTCTGGGACGAGGAGACACGACTGTTTGGCGTCGCCCCGCACGGACAACACATCGACGCCACCATCGCCGAACGTCGCGAGATCAACTATAAACCGAGCAACGTAGCTATGGATCACGCAGACCGGGTCGAAGGCGATCTGAGCCTGGTCTACACGCCGGCCGACGCAGACGTGCCGCCGAACTTCGGCTTTGTCGCCGGGCTTTGGGGCGAATGTTGGGACCTTACTCCGGATATACACCTTCACTTCTGGGTGAAGGTTCAGGATGAATCGTGCCCTGGCTGGGAAGTCCGGCTCATCGACCACAAAGGGTTGGAAGCCGCGGGCACGCTGCCCGAAATCAAGGCAGGAGAGTGGCAGGAACTCGCGCAGCCGCTCGATGCCCTTCAGGTGTCTGATGGGTTCGACTGGCGGAATACATCTCTTCTCGAGTTCACATCCCCATTCGGTAAGAATGCCCGCGTCCATCTCGACGGTGTACGGTTTGAAGGCAGCGGAATCGTCATCGGCATCACGGACAAGTCCCTCCCCCAACGCGCGACCGAAGCAGAAGCCAGCCGCTCTATCCGGGTCCAAACAGCCTTCAGGAAATCGGTAACTGACGAAAGCTCTCCGTCGAGCATTGTCGTCGGCGCATTTGCCAGGATGATGCTCAACGAGGATCTCGAAACGGCCAATCAGCTCCTGGTCGATGAACTGAAGAAGAGCTCCGACGCCAACGCGTGGGGCCTGCTGCAAACGCCGCTCTATTGCCGCTTCTACTATCACTTCTCTAGCCGCTGCGGGAAGTATCCGGATCGGATGACGCCCGAGACAGAAGCGCTCCTGCTCGAAACCTTGTGGGATCGCACTGCCGTCAAGAACGATATCGCTCTGGCCCGTCAGAGTACCTGGTGGCTCGACGGAAGCGAGAACCACGACCTCAACGCCAAGGCCAGCAACCTGGTTACTTCCCGCATCTTCATGAACGAGCCCGAATACCGGGGCCGTATCTATCCGGACTACGGATTCGGAGGCAGCTACCACTATGGACACGCGGGATATTATGGTCCGGGCATCGACCCTGGAACACGCCACGGGGGCGGTCGCGCCAACCTCTCCGATGGGAACGAATACAATGCTAGGGACCACTACGAAGCCTGGCTGGCATACATGAAGACCTACTTCCGTGAACGGGCCGAGCGCGGCTTCTTCGTAGAGTATGCGGCTTACGGATACACCAAGCACACGCTGAACATGGTGGATCTGGTCTATCAGTACAGCGGCGACGACGAACTGCACGCCATAGTCGGCGACTTCCTCACGCTCTTCTGGGCAGAGTGGGCACAGGTATCCATCTCAGGCATTCGCGGCGGGCCAAAGACACGACACCATCACACTGTATACCGGAACGACACACACGGCCTGATCAACTTCCATCTTGGCGGCGTGGCCAATGCCGGGGTCTGGTGGTATTGGAACCTGATCAACGACTACACACTCCCCTCGGTTATCTGGAAGATGGCACTCGGTCGCAAAGGCATGGGATGCTATACCTACAGAGCACGCGGTATCGGTGAAGAGGAGAACGTGCTGCCCCGCCCGCCTGGCAGGGAACGTTCGCTTGTGGTCGATACGGATGCGCGGTTCTTGAAGAGCACCTATGTCACCCCCGACTACACCCTCGGAACCCAGATGGATCACCCGTCGGCCGTGCACTCACACCTGAGCATCTGCGGACGCTGGCACGGGATGACGTTTGCACAGTCACCGGAATCACGCATCGTGCCGGTCAGCCTCCCGGAAGGAGCGAACAAGAAGGGCCAGAAGAATCCCTACGAACTGGAAGCGATGTATCAGACGGTGCACCACGAACGGACGCTGATCATTCAGCAGGCACGCCGCTGGCACGCCGTACATCCCGAATGGTTTCCCACGAATGCGGACTACGATCAGCCCATCGGCATCTGGGTCGGGAATGACTGGGATCGCAAGGAGGAAGAAGCGGGTTGGATATTTGTGCAGCGTGGCAATGGCTACGCTGCAGTTCGCCCGATCCTGTGGGACGAGCAGTATGAACGGGAACAGAAGGTGAAGACGGAGGGCAATCAGGTCTATTTCAATGCGCCAGACGATACACCGACCGTCAAACTGCGCCTGGATGGTTACGATTGGAATGACGACGGCACGATCGTGCTTCTGAAAGACTCGCATTCGCCGACGATCATCGAAGCCGGCCGCGTGTCCGACTATCCGACGCTGGAAGCATTCAAATCCGCCGTGCTCGACAGACCACTCGAACTCTACAAGACCGTTGTGCCGGGTGATCACATCCTTGTCTATACTGGATGTGGTGCAGCGGCGAGAGAAGTCACCTTCAACACCGGCGTATCACAGATCCCGACAATTGGGAACGAACCCGTCGACTACAGCTATCCGATGACTTTCGACAGCCCGTATCTGAAGTCGAACTATAGAAGTGGTGTAATCCATATCGAATACGGCGACGAACGACTTGAACTCGATTTCTCGTCTACCGAGGGAAGCGAGGGATCGGAACCGGTCTGATTCTGGGGCAGAACACCAAGGTTTGGGGATCACCATTGACACTGGTACACATCCAGCAGCGAAGATCGAAAAGACCACAATGCCATTGACACAGGAGGTCCGAACCGATGGCCAGTGAATTCATACAGCCGGAGAGTGTTCACTCGACCGTAGGGGTGGGTTATTCTCACGTAGCGAAGGCAGGCGACGCCGCATACATTGCCGGCCAGATCGCTCTGGACACCGAAGGCAATCTGGTTGGGCAGGGCGATGTCGGAGCCCAGACGCAACAGGTCTACACCAATCTTCAGGCCATTCTCGAGGAACTTGGCGGCAGTCTGACGGATATCGTAAAGCTGACCACCTACTTGACCGATCGCCGTCATCTGGATGCCCTTCGCAGCGTCCGGAACAGCTTTTTCAGCGACCCGTTCCCCCCGAACACACTACTGTTCGTGAGCGGTCTCGCTCAGCCCGATTACCTGGTCGAGATAGAAGCCGTGGCCTACCTCCCGTCCTCGTAGAAGGCCTGATCGAGGCACGATCTGACCAGAATGACATCCAGTGGAGGAGATCGGTAACGCGCTCAAGCTTCCAATCTGGACATCATCTGTTTCTCGGAAGCACTCGCGGGAGATTGGACTCGACGCGCCGGGGCAATTCTGGGTATGGAGCACGTTGTCGTGGGGAAATACGCGACTGCTGGTCAAAAGGCCAAGCACAAGACCATCGCCAGCAGGACGCCTCTGGAGAGAGATGTTTCTCGACATCGGTCTGGATATCAGCTGGAAGGATCTGAAGCTGGATATCGCGGCGCGGAACACGTCCCGGGTGTTTGAGGCCGAACAGGCATGAATCGGACGCGTTATCGATCACATCGTGTATGATCCGTACAAAGCAAGAGCAGTGGCCGGGAAGTAGAAGGATCAGCCAAGAAGACAAATGAATCGGGTCGACCCCGGGGTGGACCCTCAACAAGCCGTGAGGTATAAGATGTCAAAGCAGAACAAACCCAATGTCGTCTATATCTTGACCGATCAGTGGCGTGCCAAAGCGACCGGCTACAACGGTGACCCGAACGCCGTCACACCGAACATCGATCGGCTGGCCGCGGAATCACTCGACTTTGTGAACGCCATCGGTACGTCTCCCGTCTGTACGCCAGCCCGGGCCGCTTTGCTGACGGGTCGCTATCCGACAAGCACCGGCATGTTCATGAACGACATCCCGCTCTCGCCTGATGAGCAGAGCATCGGCAAGGCTTTCAAGTCGGGCGGATACGAGACAGCCTATGTCGGAAAATGGCACGTGGACGGGCACGGCCGTGCCAGCTACATCCCGCCCGAACGACGGCAGGGGTTCGATTACTGGAAAGTCCTCGAATGCACGCACGACTACCAGAACTCCGAATACTTCGATGGCAATGATTCGACGATCAAAACGTGGCCCGATTACGACGCGTTCGCCCAGACAGACGACGCGTGCGAGTATATCCGGCAACATCTCGAGGAACCGTTCTTCCTGGCCCTGTCTCTTGGACCGCCGCACTTTCCGCACAACAATGCGCCAGAAGATATCCAGGTGCGCTTTACGCCAGAGGATATCCAGTTCTCTCCCAATGTTGTCTTTGACGATGACGAGGCAGAAGCATTCACGCGCAAGGAAGCGGCAGGCTACTACGCGCATATTTCCGCAATTGACCGCTGTGTCGGCAGTGTCGTCGATACGCTGAAGGCTAGCGGTCTGGAAGAGAACACCATCCTCATCTTTGCCTCCGATCACGGTGAGATGATGGGATCCCATCGCCACGGCCCCTTCAAGAAACAGATCTTCTGGGATGAATCCTGCCGGGTCCCCTATCTCCTGCGATTCCCTCCACTCACATCCGAACAGAAGGGCCGCAAGGTGACCACGCCTTTGGGCACTGTGGATATCATGCCGACTCTGCTGAGCCTGTGCGGTCTGGACATTCCCGATCCGGTCGAAGGGAGAGATCTCTCGGCGTGCGTTCGAGAGAGGACGGAACTGGCCGATCACGTCGCGCTCTACATGAGCGTGTCGCCATTCAGTGGGAAGAACCACCTCGATCCTGCCTACCGAGCTCTCCGCACTGATCGCCATACCTTCGTGCGGACCGGTGACGGTGACCGCTATCTCTTCGACGATGTGGAGGATCCGTATCAGCTGAGGAATCTGACGGACGCGCCGGAGGCAATGGATCTCAAGAGCGGGTTGGAGAAGGAACTGGACGAGCAGTTGGCGTCGATCGGCGATCCTTTCAGGGAGAAGGAGTATTACCTGGAGAAATGGGGATACGAGGTGAACGATACAGGGGAGGTACCGTATTCGAGGTAGTCACCCGGCGTTGGTACCCGCATCCAGGGCACGCTGATGGTGAGTGTGGGTGATGCCTTTCTGTGCAAGCAGGAATTCCTTGCTTCACGATGGGCACCGAGGACGGACACGTTACCATTGCCTGTGATTGCTGCGATGTCATTCTTGTTCACGCCGCGCCGCTTCGGTACTCCCCACCACCTTCTCTCGGGACAGTCTTGGGAGCCTTGGTGTGCTTGGGGGTTACTGGGTTTGGCTTTGGGCGATTGATCCGGGTCTGGAATACACGAGAAACAGGAGACGCAGATGTCACACGATAGATGCAAGGTCGGCTTGTTCAGCATCGGTCTGGCGGCGTACTGGCCGCAGTTCGAAGGGCTCGAAGAACGGCTGACGGGCTACGGAGCCTTTGTCGGGAAGAAGCTTTCGGACATGGAAGTCGATGTGGTCGATGTGGGTATGGTCGACGACCAGCCCAAAGCACTTGCCGCCGGGGACCGCTTTGTCCGTGAGGGTGTCGACCTGGTGGTCTGCTATGTCACGACTTACTCGACGAGCAGCCAGGTACTTCCCGCGGTCCAGCAGGTCGGTCGCCCGGTTCTGGTCCTGAACCTCCAGCCAACGGCCCAGCTGCGGTATGCGGAAACCGGGACGGGCGAGTGGCTGGCAAACTGCCAGGCTTGCTGTATACCGGAGATCTCGAACGCCTTCGCACGATGCGGGATCGATTTCCACGTCGTCACCGGATTGCTCGGGTTGCCCGATCAGCCTGCAGGCGCGCTGGCGAACGAAGTAACGGCGGATCATCCCGCTGCCAGGGAAGCATGGCAGGAGATCGGTGACTGGCTGAGTGCAGTGCGCGTGAAGCGGGTTCTGAATCGCAGCAGGATCGGGTTCCTCGGGCATACCTACCCGGGCATGATGGACATGTACAGCGACTTCACGCAGCACTCTGCCTACCTGGGCACCCACATCGAAGTGCTCGAGATGGAGGATGTTCAGGCACGCGTCGATGCGGTGACGGACGACGAAATCGACGCCGTCAGGAAAAGAACGCTCGAGCTGTTCGACATAAGCGAAGACATCCCGAGCGATCCGCTGGCCAGGAAACCAACCGACGACGAAATGAACTGGGCGTGTCGGGTAGCCGCAGGTCTGGACCGGGTCGTTTCCGACTTCGACCTTCACGGGCTCACCTACTATTACCGTGGGCTGGACGGAAATGACTTCGAGCAGCTGGGCTCGAGCCTCATACTGGGCTGTTCGCTGCTGACGGCCCGAGGTATTCCGTGCAGCGGTGAGGGTGATCTAAAGAACTGTATGGCCATGAAGGTGATAGATGCGCTCGGTGCGGGTGGCAGCTACACCGAGCTCTACGCGATGGATTTCGAGGATCGCCTGATCCTGATGGGACACGACGGACCGTTTCACATGACCATCGCCGAGGGTAAGCCGGTTCTGCGTGGGCTGGAGCTGTTCCACGGAAAGCGGGGCGGCGGCGTCTCGGTCGAGGCTCAGGTCAGCCAGGGACCCGTCACAGTCCTGGGCTTGACCCAGACACAGGACGGGAGGCTGAGGTGGCTCGGTGCTGAGGGCTGGTCGGTACCGGGCGACATCCTGCGGATCGGGAACACGAACTCACGAATCCGATTCTCGAACACGCCGGATGGTGACTTCGACGTAGCGGATTGGATGAACCGTTGGGCGCAGCTGGGTCCCACCCATCACGTTGCGCTCGGGGTAGGACACGAGTCTGCAAAGATCGAGAGGCTGGCCAGGCTGCTCCATATGGACTTTGTAGAAGTCTAATCGGGAACGGAGACCCGGCAGCGATTTGAACCCAGACCGTATGTTCAGGTAGCGTTTCCAGGGGAGGTGCCAATTGTGATTGAGCACGTTGTGGTTTCGGTGAAGGAGGGGCGATATCACGGGTGGCCTGCCAACAATGGGATATGGTCTTGGGGGGATGAAATCCTGGTAGGGTTCACGCAGGGCGACTATGTCCAGCAAAAGGGACACAGTATCGACGGCGTCCAGGAGAACCATCTGGCGAAGAGCCTGGATGGCGGGCAGACGTGGCGCGCCTATCGTCCAGAAGGCTACTTCAGAGACGAGAACCAGAAATACCGTGGGGGCGACAAGCGACCCGTGGCAACCGCGCTGAACTTCCTTGATCCCCACCTCGTGGTGAAGATGTTTTCGCAGGGATACCACGGCACGGAGGACCCCGAGGGAGGATTCTTCGTCAGTCGAGATCGTGGCAATACGTGGGAGGGTCCCCACACCCTTGGAGGGCTCTACGAAAGGGAAGGTCTGAAGGGCAGGATTCTTTCAGCCAGAACCGCCTATCTGCCTCAGGATAGGAACACCTGTCTGTTCTTTATCTCAGCCAAGCCGCCGGTGGAGACGGAAGCCGGTAACCGGGTAGGTTGCGTACAGACGAGTGACGGAGGTCGTTCCTTTGAGTTTCTCTCTTGGGTGACACCGGAGGACGGCAGGTCCGTTGCGATCATGCCGCAAGCCGTCCCGATCTCGCCAGATACTTTCGTGCTCGCCTACCGGAAGATCTACAAGAATCACGATGGCGACGACGCGATCGAGATCTACCGATCTGAGGACCGGTGCCGGTCGTGGCAGTTCGCGAGCACCGTTACGATCACCAGGCCGCACTCCAATCCCCCGGCCCTGGTAAGGCTGACCGATGGGCGGCTCTGCTGCGCCTATGGGGACCGCAATGATCTCAAGATCAAGGCGAAGTGGAGTGAGGATGAGGGCCGGACGTGGGGACCGGAGATTGTGGTGCGCGATGACTACCACCGGTGTCTCGACCGCGATCACGATCTCGGGTATGTAAGCATGGTGCAGCGGACCGATGGTCGACTGGTGGCCGTGTACTATTGGGCGACGGAAGATCATCCGGAACAGCATATCGCCGCCACGATATGGGAGAACTAGGATGTCCAATGTCATGGGGGTGTTGACACATCAAGCCAGTATGTAGGGTTGCCCCCAACGGTGGATTAGCTGTAAGGCACTGTCAATCGAGCAGGAGAGCAGGAGCAGGGACGAGCAGGCGAAAGATCAGGGCTTGTCTCTCCTGCTAGCCTCTGCTCCTGCTCCCCTGCTCTAGCTTGTCCAGCCCCACAATGGTGTTGACACATTGAGCCCGTATGTAGGGTTGATTCGGGATTGCTGCTTTCTCTGCACGCTGTTGACGACAAAGTCTCGAATCTGAATCTGTCCCAGCCCCGGAACGGGGCGACCGCCCGAAGCCTGAGGTGCGGCCCCGCAGCCTGTCCGTCGAGAGCGCAGCGAAGACGGACTGCGGGGAAAGCCCCAGAGCTGGACGGACAATCGTGAGCGCGTCGCGATGACCTATCGGAACCCTAAAAGGAACACCCCCGGCGCGAATCGTACAAAACCGTGTGTTCGGGTAACGGCCTCGACCCGAGGCGGCCAAACATCCAACTTCAACGAATCTGAACGGTAAAACACCATTCTGAATCAATACAGCCTGGGCGAACGGAAGGCTGCAGATCTCATAGACTGTCAGAGTGGTGGTTGAGACGAAAGGAAATCACGATGAAAATCGTAATTGGCGGCGACCACGCGGGCTTTCACCTCAAGGCGCACCTGATGCCCTTCCTCGAGACATCGGGGCACCAGGTCACGGATGTCGGGGCTTTCAGCGAGGAGCCTGTCGATTTTCCCGATGTCGCCAGAGAACTCTGCAGCGTTCTGCTCGACGGCAAGGCGGATCGAGGCATTATGTGCTGTGGCACGGGAGTCGGAGCGGCCATTGCGTGTAACAAGATTCGCGGCATACGTTCTGCGTTATGTCACGACACGCACTGTGCGCACCAGTGTGTGGAGCACGACAACGTGAATGTCCTGGCCATGGGGCACTGGATCATCGGGCAGAAGCTTGCGGACGAGATCGTAACAACCTTTCTGGACGCAAAGTTCGAGGACAACGAAGACTTTCACAGACGTGTCGCAAAGCTGGAGGAACTCGAGGAATGGGGTCGGACACGCACGTAGTCTTCATCACGGCATCGTCAACAGGTCGTCATGGGTGGGGAGATTGGCGAATCTATGGCTGACAGCTCGCAACCCAACATCATATTCATCCTCCTCGATGATCTCGGCAAGGAGTGGATCAGTTGCTACGGCGCTACCGATGTAGAGACACCGAATATCGACGCACTTGCCCACGGCGGGATGCGTTTTGAGAATGTCTACAGTATGCCGCAGTGCACCCCGTCGCGGATGTGCCTGCTGACGGGTCAGTACCCCTACCGCAACGGGTGGGTCAATCACTGGGACGTTCCGCGCTGGGGAGCCGGCGCACGATACGATGTGGATGCCTACCCGTGCAATCTCGGGCTCACCATGCGGGATGCGGGATACGCCACGGCCATCGCCGGAAAGTGGCAGATCAACGACTTCCGAGTCGAACCGGACGCTCTTAATGCAGCCGGGTTCGACGACTGGTGTATGTGGACGGGTGCCGAAGGGGATAACCCACCAAGCTTCGAGCGCTATTGGGATCCTTATGTCATTTACAAAGACAAGCCTGCCAGGACTTACGCAGGCGCGTTTGGTCCGGACATGTTCTGTGACTTTGTGATCGACTTTGCACGCACGCATCATGACAGAGAGCAGCCGTTCTTCATCTACTACCCGATGGTCTTGACGCACACCCCGTTTACCACGACACCCCACGAACCCGATGTAATAACGAAAGTGGACAAGCACAAGGCCATGGTTCGATACACGGATTTCATTCTGGGACGGATTGTAGACTCTCTGGATGAAATAGGTGCCCGGGATGACACGCTGCTGGTCTTCACTTCAGACAATGGCACGTGTGGGGCGATGGTCGGCCATATCGGTGAGCGCACCATCCGGGGAGGCAAATCAAAGACCATTGAACCGGGCGTGAACATCCCATTCGTAGTCAACTGGCCTGGCACCATTCCGCCAGACCGTGTCAGCGACGCACTCGTCGATTTCACGGACATCATACCCACCCTCGCAGATCTCACTGATCAGATGATTCCCGGAATAGACAAGGTGGACGGTTCTTCTCTCGCACCCTATCTGCGGGGTGAGACGGGGCATTCCGATCGCGACTGGATCCTGGCTATGGGCGGCCAGAACAACGGGGAGGTAAGTGACCGCGGCGTGGAGAACGAATGGGTTTTCCGTGATCGCGTCGTCCGAGACCAACGCTACAAACTCTACGTGGGAACGGACCGCAAGCCGCAGAAACTCGTAGACCTTCAGGTTGATCCGGATGAACAGACTGATATCACCGGCAGCGAAGGCGAAGTCGCACTCGCATCCCGTCAGAAGTTTGAGGCATTGATTCCGCACTGGCCGGAGAGAGATGCGGATCCCATCTGTACACCGCAACCACCCCAGCCCTGGGATAGACCGGTGGAGGTGAAGAGTCAGGTCTGGAAGAAAGGGAGGTCATTCACCTCACGGACAGATCCGAATATGCCTGGAGATGTCACGTGAACCCACCTGTTGAAATCACATTCCAAGCGGACAAGCTCCCCGCAAAACCGTTCGTCGACATCACGCTCGATGTGATACTCACCGATCCCGAGAATGCGACGATGAGAGTGCCCGCGTTCTGGTCAGGCGGCAATCGATGGCGGGTGCGCTATGCATCGTCGGTCGTGGGAATGCACGTTTATCACAGCATCTGCAGTGACACCAACGACGCAGGGCTACACGGTGTGGAAGGATCGGTAGAGATCACAGCCTACACCGGTGACAACCCCCTGTACAAACACGGCCCCCTGCAGATCTCGACAGACAAGCGCCACTTTGAGCACGCTGACGGCACACCTTTTCTCTGGCTCGCCGACACTTGGTGGAAGGGACTGAGCAAGCGTCTGAGCTGGGAGGGATTCCAGGAACTGTGCGCCGATCGCAGGGCGAAGGGGTTCAACACGGTGCAGATCGTCTGCGGGCCCTATCCAGACGAAGAGGCCTTCGATCCCGGCTGGGCAAACGAGGGTGGGATGATGTATGGGAACCGCGAATTCACGGACCTCAATCCGGAGTACTTCGACTACGCGGATCGTCGTCTCGAACATCTCGTGGATAGGGGACTCCTGCCTGCTTTGGTAGGGGCCTGGGGCCGCTCCGACTGCAACGCGATGAAGGTGGCAGGCGTCGAGGGACTCAAGCGCCACTGGCGCTATCTCGTTGCCCGATATGCAGCCTACCCTCTCGTTCTGATCCCGGGCGGCGAGGTGCCCGCCGAGGCCAAGTATGGAGAGGGCAACTGGGGTCAAGTGGTCAGCGATCTCTGCGATCTCGACCCGTTCAAACGTCTCAAGAGCAGCCACGAATCTACCTGTTCCCTGCGTGAAGACACGCCGCTCAATGACTTCGAGCTGGTGGGCGGCAGCCACTATGCTCCCAAGAGTGCGGAGACATTGAGCAAATTCACCGGGCGATATGGTCAGCAACCGACCATGCCGCTCGTCTGCGGCGAAACGGGTTACGAAGAACACATGCAGCGCCACTTCGCAGACACCCAGCGCTATGTATTCTGGATGTACATGCTCAGCGGCGCAGCAGGCCATACCTACGGCGCGGCTGGGCTGCACCACATGGGTGTGGAAGGCAATCCCGGCCTCAAGCCGATCTGGGACTACACGACCTGGCAGGAGGCCATGACCTTCCCCGGTGCGACACAGGTCGGGATGGGCGGCAAGCTGCTTCAGGACTACCCCTGGCACCGCTTCGAGCCACACCCCGAGTGGTCCGACCAGGACTGCTTCGCTTCCGGCATCCCCGGCGAGGTGCGATTCATCTATCGCCCCAACCGATCGACCTACGACTGGACCGGGCCGCGCATCAAGCACCTGGAAGAGGGAATCGCTTACGAGGCCTTCTACTTCGACCCGGCCACCGGCAGACGCTTCGACCTCGGAACCATCAAGAGAGTTGCCGACCATCCCTGTCCTTTCGACGTCCACACGGGTGAGGTAATTCTCGAGGATCAGCTCGAGCAACCTGTCGGGTGGGAGGACCTCGGGAAACCCAGCGAGCACAGGGAAGTCCCGTCCGGCGTGGCCACTGAAAAGGGCGAGGGGTGGCGTGCGTGGCAGACCAATCGGGTCTCTGTTCACGCAGAGACGCGTGAGAAAGACGTGATGGTCAGCGTCGAGGCAGGCAGCCACGCCGAGACAGGAATTGTGATTCGCTTCCAGGACCTCGAGAACTATGTTGTTGGGCTATACAATCCCACGTTGAAGGCCATCTACTTCCTGGAGCGGAGGAACGGTTCGGTGATGCCTTTCTTCACCTACCGAATTCCCCACCTGGGCATCGTGGATGTTCCCGAGACCGGCGTATCCTTCACGCTCACCGCCGCAGCCTGCGGCGACTACGTGGCCATGCGTCTGGATGATGGAGGGCGGAGTGTTCACACCCCACCCGTCAAGATCCAGAATCTGCACAGCGGGCAGCTTGGTGTGTGGCGCAGTGACATCGGTGAGCCGCAGCACTACCGCAAGTTCAAGGTGTCAAAATCGCCTTTCGACACTCCTCCTGAGGACGTGAAGGAAAAGGGGGTCCATCTGATTCGCTCCGGTGAGGACACAGCTCCATCCATCCCGTCGCCACAGGACTGGGTACTGGTGTTAGCGAGACTGACGGCCTTGACCCAATGCGGCGAAACATCCGACGCCAACGAATCTGAACTGTAGACGCCATTCCGAATCACTAAAGTCTCGCCTGACGAACGCTATGGTGGACAGACGGACTCGTCTGTCCCTCTTCTTGTTCTGAGCCACCCAGCAGCTAACACCGCAGACACACCATCCTTCGCACCTGGCCACCAAAACTGGCTATCGCCGGCTGCGTGTTCAGTTGTACATTAGGCTTCGTACCGATGCCGTCAGGGGCGGCCCATCAAAGACCTGCCTCCCCAGAGAAAGCACCTGCAGATAGAAGAACGAGGTGTGTAGCCTCGTCAGACCCACGGGGTCTTGTAGGTGAAACTGAGCGTGTCGTCATCGATTACACGAACGATCAATCAAGGGGAGATTCAAGATGGTAAAGAGTGCAATTCTGGGCTGTCGTGGACGGGCGCGGGCACACGCCAGAGCATACGAGAGTACTGAGCGGGGCAGGATGGCAGCGATATGTGACATGAATGAAGAGGCCCTGCAGGAATTTGGTGACAACTTCGGCATTGACCAGCGCTACACCGACATCCACCAGATGCTGGAGAAGGAGAAACCTGATCTGCTACACATCGTCACCGCACCCGTGCTTCGCGGCACGGCCGAACCCATCCGCTTCCCCTTGATGAACATCGCTTCCGAGCACAAGGTACCGGCGGTCATCGTCGAGAAGCCGATAGCGGTGATGGGAGAGGATTGGCGACAGATCCAGGACCTTTCGGAGAAAAGTGAGACGAAGTTTGCCGTGAACACACAGCTTCACTTCCATCCCCAGAACCTGGCGCTCAAGAAGGATGTGGCGGAGGGAAAGATCGGCGAGATCAAGTTGATCGAAGCCAGTTCACGCAATCCGCCCGTCGATCAGGCACCTCACGTGCTGCAGCTGGTCTCCTCTTACATCGACAATTCACGACCAGTCAAGGTGATGGGGCAGATCGCCGGCAAGAAGCAGCTCGGCTCCGACCAGCCCTCACCCGACAACGCGACTGCACGGATCGCCTACGAAAACGGCGTGCGCGCCTCAGTGGCCTTCGGGCCGGAGATGGGGGTCCGCGTTCTTCCGGACACCGGGAACAACCGTCACAAGCGAGTCTGCGTTTTCGGTACAGAGGGCTTCGTCCACTGGCGCTTCGAGAGCTGGGAGAAATACACGCCCGAGAGTGGCTATCAGGGAGGCGATCTGGACTATGGCGAGCAGGATGCCGTGGCCCAGATCGGTCTGACCGAAGCGATGTTTGACTGGCTCGAGGATGAGAGCAAGGTGCATCCGACCAATCTGAAGCAGTCGCTGGCAGAATTCAATCTTCTGCTCGGTATCTACCAGAGCAGATCGATCCGTGAGCCGATCGATCTGCCCTTTGATCCACCCGACAGATTCATCGAACACATGCAGAACATTCTATAAGGGGAGCATAGTCAACGTGATTGTCAAACGAACGACCAGAGCCGAAATCCTCGCAAAACTGCAGCGAAAGATCCAGGTGCGGAAACCGATCTTTATCGCCAGTGCCGGCAGCGGACTGGTGGCCAGTCTGCTGGAAAAGGCGGGGGCAGACTGTGTGAATACCTTCTCAGGGGCACGCCTGCGCAGCAACGGCATGGGGACTATGTCGATGTTGTGGCCGATCCTGGACTCCAATACGCAGACCCTCGACTACACGGAGCAGGACATCATGCCGGCAATAGCCGGCGACGCTTTCATCTGTGCCTGCATCAATGCCAACGATCCGTTGAAAGATATGA
>CAYYGZ010000013.1:0-19948 GCA_964471275.1 uncultured bacterium
GACACGAGCCTTCAAAGCGGTACACATCTCCGATCGCACCTGAATTGGCGATCTCCTTCGCTTTGATGAACTGTGCACCAAACCGACGCTGGTGGCAAAACGTGATCACCACGTCGTTGTCCTGACACACCTGAATGATCGCTTTCGCATCCCCCCAGTTCGTGGCCATCGGTTTCTCGGAGTGGATCGCCTGGATACCGCTGGCTGCTGCTGCCTCGATCATCTCGCGATGCATCCCGGTCCACGTACAGACACTGACAATGTCGAGATCTTCCTTCTCCAGCATCTCGTGGAAGTCTGCATATCCTCGCTCGATCCCGAATGTCTCGCCATATGCGGTTCGTGAATCATCGAACGGATCCGCGCACGCCACAAGTGTCGTATCGGCGCAGAAGGCGTAGCCTCGCGCGTGCGACTTTCCGCGCCCGCCACACCCGATCACTCCAGCTTTCAGCGACATCCATCCCCCTATTCAGTGAATCGATAGAACCAGTCCCGTATCAGGCAATCTGCCCACGGGTCATGCCTCCGGCATCACGATCTCATCGACATCCCGGATTCCGTAGGCATCCCCCTTCTCTCGGTAGTCGGTGCCCATCCTGCCGTTCCAGTCGTAGACGACCCTCCCATCCTTGACCGTCAGTTCACAGAACAGCCGTCGATCTCCCTCGAGCTTGCCGCCGCTCACATCGCAATACCCGAACTGACCGGTCAATTGATTGAGGACGGCAACATCGGCTATCGCGCCGACGGACAAGTGACCGAGCTCCGGATGTCGAATCACTTCCGCAGCCCCGATCGTCGACAGCCGAATCACATCGGTCAACGGCATACCCATCACAAGAAACTTCGACATCGTCGTTACCATGTCCATCATTTCGTCATTCATACTGCCAGTGTGCAGATCCGTCGAAATCGAGTCCGGATAGAAGCCCTGCTCGATCGCTGGAACGGCGTTCCTGAAGACGAAGCTGCCTCCGCCGTGTCCGACATCAAACAGGACGCCCTGATCTCGAGCCTTTTGCAGATAGTCCAGGACTCTACCGTCGTTGCCCAGCCAGGGGACGGATGATCGATACATATGAGTACTGATGTCACCTTTGGATAGCTTCTGAGTCACCAGTTCGTGGTAGGGGCGTTCCTTCCGGAAATAGCCGAAATCGATCATCGACGGTAGACCGCACAGGGCGGCCGCCTCGAGTGTGCGATCGATCGATACCCATTCCGGTCCCCAGAAGTGAGCAGTCTTGACCCCGACGATAACATCCTCGTGTTCACGCGCCACGGCCGCCGTCTGCTCGACATCCATATCGTCGACATTCTGCTCGACGACATTCGTGTTCATCCCCAGACCGACAATGTTGACCAGGGCGAGCATCCGCGTCTGGAACCGGTCCAGGACACGGAACCGAAAGTCCTCGAACGTTCGCGAACCTGCGCTTCCCGTGTCGACCATCGTCGTCACACCGACACGGAAGCTGAAACCATCCGGCAGAATGCTGTTGTCGCCCGCCCACGCATTCCTATGTCCTGGGGTCGCATACATATGTGTGTGGATATCCACCAGCCCGGGGCACACGATCATCCCGGTGACATCGACAACCCGTCGAGCCTTTTCGTCAGGGATCCTACGATCCACAGCAGCGACCTTCCCGCCGCTGATCGCAACATCCATCTGCCTGTCAATCCCGTTCTTCGGATCGATCAGGTGTCCGCCCTTCACCAGAAGATCGTATGTCATCATCTACCCTCTTCGCGAGCTTGTGCGTCAGACTGCCAGTTTCTCCTTCTCCGTGATGCCAGGGCCGTCGTACACACAACTGGGCCCGGTTATTTCATGAACCAACCGGACCCCTGTGATGTCAACATCGAACTCTCTTGCAACTCAGATCGCCCGCGCTACGGTCCAGGCAATCGGTTCCATCCTCCGTGTTCTCTGCGCTAAAACTCTTCCACCGTCAAGCTACGATGTCCAGGATCCGTTCGACAAATCCGTCATACGCATCCCCATCGATCCATCTCGAAACCACCACAAGGTCCAACTCGGGCGCCGCCCAGACCCTGTTTGTCCCCGCTCCACCGTGAAAGAAGTGCGACTCCGGCGCACTCGGCATCAACGCGCGATCTGTGTTGAGAAACCAGTTCATGAACCCGTAGGTCGGGCAGAACTCGGTCGGTGTCTTCGCAAGCTGGATCCAGTCGCGCGACAGGAGCTGTCGACCTGCCCACTCTCCATTCCGCAGGCAGAGCACACCAAATCGTGCCAGATCGTACGCATTGATCCACATGCCGCCTCCCCAGTGCCCACCCCCGCTCACCGATTGAACTCGACGACCATCGATATCGATCCACGAGTTTACGTATCCGTGCCAGTGCCACGAGTCAGACGCGCCAATGGGATCCATGATTTCCGACTTGAGCATCTCCGGCAGCGGCCGCTTCAGCGCACGCAATAGCGATAGAGCAAGACGGTTTACTCTCGTGTCGTTGTATTCATAGCGCGTCCCGGGCACTACCGGCTCCAGCACCAAATCGTCCGGATTTGCCGCAGAGTGATGCTTATCGAACAAGGTGCCGTCCCATTCACTGATCTGCCTCAGGGAATGGTTCCAGGTGATTTTTGCATTGTGTTCGGAATCGTATCCGCCATCGTGAACGGTCTTGCCAACCGGCTCATCCAGATCGGTCAGGATGCCCTGATCCCACGCTAGACCTGCGACGGTCGACAGGAAGCTCTTCGAGACACTGAAGGTCATGTCCACACGCTGCGGTTCACCCCACTCTGCGATGAGATACCCGTTCCTTACGACAACACCGGTCGCCGGGCCCCGGAATTGTGTGGGCCCCAACAGAACGCCGTTGTCGTGCTGCTTCGTGTTCTGCTCAACCAGGTATGTACCCAGATCGGAAGGACTACCTTCGTGGTCGGGATCCTCCGCATACGCGATCGCGTCGCCCAGTTTCGAAGGATCGAATCCGGACGCTCCGGGGGTCTGGCGTTCCCAAAGCCCGCCTGGTTCTGGGTAGTAGGATTCGCTCACGATCTGTACCTCTGGCTATGGTGCGATGATCAGCAGGGCGAGTAAGGGAGTCAGATTGAACAGAATGATCAGGAATTTGAAGACCATAACGCCCTGATAGTGGATCGCATCGAAACGGTCTCTTGAAATATCGAACCAGCGAGTGTGGACCCTGTAGATAAAGCTGCCGGCCACAAGGAGCATCAGCCACCACACCAGCAGAAACACGCTGTTCAGAACCGTACACCAAAGCAGAAAATCTTGCAGATGAGATACCGCCATTGAGTCCTCCTGTCTATCACCGGATCGTAAGGGCCAGAAGCCATCCACTGTACAATACCGCATCACACCGCATCAGTGCGTCAGCTCCTTGAGTCTGGCATAGACAACTGGATCATCCGCGGCCCCTTCGAACACGAACGGCTCATATTGGTTCACATCGCTGCGCATCAGCCCCCAGGAGCAGCCGTTCTCGACGCACAGCGATGCCGCATCAGCTCCACGCTTCCCGACCTTGGTGTCTTCATTGCAGAGCACAGGCTTCTCGAAACGTCTCATCGCATCGATTCGATCCGGCACGCCAGACATATCCGTGTTGTTGAAATGAATGATGATGAAGTCACCGGCTTCGGCAACAGCATCCGCCGCTCGGCCGCTTCCCATTCCGCTCGTCGTCACGATCAGCTCCGGATGTGTCTCCTTCGCGATCCCGATCAACTCGACCTGACCTTCCGGTCGTCTGATAATCTCGTGTGTGAAACCGCGATGCGCGTGCTCGTTTGCGATCTCGATGAGAACGTTTGCCACACCCAGATCGCCAACCCAACTGGCAGTGTTGGCCACAGCGGACCGAACCGCATCGGCATCCGCCAACATCTGGTCCTGCCGTTGGTAGAAACAGCCGAGAATAACGCCGACGCCCTGCGTATCGCACGCCCGAATCACCCGCTCGACTCTTGAAAAATACTCGGGTCGCAGGATCCCATCTGATTCGTACGCCGAATTCAACGCCCCTTCATACCCGGACATACCTCCCTGCAAGTTCAGGGTAAATGCACGAATGCCGTGATCGTAGTAATCGACGACTGCTGAGAGAAAGTGGTCCGTATTGGCATCTGGATCGAAATCACTACGATTCCGGTCCTCGAACGTGCTGTTCACCATCCGGACATTCATCAGCAGACCTTCAGCAAGTGTGTCCGGATAGGTCGCCCTGCCGTTGAGTGTCCAATGAGTTCCTTCGATGCCTACGGTGGTCATATCGGCCTGCTTGAGCCTGGGATCCGGAATGCGACGCAGCTTGCGCCTCATTCCTGCTATCTGTCGAAGAGGCGATCGAGCAGCGTTCGCTCTACACGGTGCACTCTCGCAATACGCTTCTGTGTCTCCGTGATATACAGGTCTTCACCTTCTTCCACAAAGTCCGGGTAGCTGATTCCCGTATGGTGTTCCTCCGAGTACAACACCACCTCGGGATTCCCCCATCGGATCGCCCTGCCGTCCGGTCCATCCTCCTCGATGCCGCCGATCAACCACGCGGGATTCCTGCTGCCTGCAAACTCACCGTGGTTATACCACGTCGCCTTGTTATTATGGAACCAGTAGATGAATCGTCCCCGATGACGCCCCTCATCGAGTCTGCGGACGAAATTCGCAGCTCTTGGATGACTCACCAGTCGGTCTCCCGAACCGTATGTCATAAAGGCTGCCGACGTCCACGTGTGTCCCCCATCGCGAGAGTAGGCGTGGCACGGATGCCCGGCAATCGTTCGGTAGGTACAGAACAGCGATCCATCACTGAGTGCGGTAAGGTTTGCCTCATCGGCAACGGGGCCTTCCGGCGAGCGTAACCCCCGGTCACCATCAGGCAGCGTCTCCCAGGTGATCTTCGCCGCATCCATCTCCGTCAGAATGTTGGGCGACCGCATAAAGCATCCTTCGGACTCCGCCATAAACCCGTGACCGAACCGGCCGATCTTCGCGAACCCGAAATAGGCGGCGCCATCGTGCGCCATCGGCTTCCCCACCCCCCAGAAGAACCGCATCCTGCCGCCATACGGGTTCCCGCGATCGATATCCATCTCGCGAACGGGTATTGTGAATCGATCTGACCAGCTCGACCCGCCGTCGTCCGAGTACTTGAATGCGTAGTCCCCCAACGTGTCGACCCGGTTGGTCTTCCCGGATGGGTAGGTGTCCTCATCAGCGATCACCTCGCGCAGGTTCTCCCCATTATAAGTGTAGAACGCGTAGACTCGACCGCTCGGTGTGATCAACGGCATCACCCAAGAAGCTTCAGGGCCGTCCGCTGGCTCGATGTCCACCAGATCCGACCAGGACACACCACGGTCGCTCGATCGCGTAGCCACGATGTGTTGACCTGAATCGCCTTCTCGCCCGGTCCCCGTCGTCATGAGACAGAGCCAGTCGCCATCCTTCAATTTCGCCACGTAGGGCTGATCGCAATATCCCTCGGACGGGATCTCGCTGCCGCCTTCGATGTTACGTGCGTCCATCATCCTGCCTCCACATAGACATCTGTCTTCAGTTCATTGGAGTTGTTCCCGAATCCCCCGGCATTCTGGCCACAGGTATACAGCAGTACGGAGTCTTCGAATGCCGATCCGGATTGGTGATGTGAGAAGGCCGGCAGCCACCTAGCTACTTCCGGGTTCTTCTCGCCGATCTTGACCTTGCCTACGCATCCATCCTGAACTGTGACCCGACCCAAATAGGTGCCAGCGGGTCCCCAGACACACCGATCTGTAGGCTCCACCATCAGGGCAGCTTCGATCCTGCCGTCGGCTCCAGCGACAAGCGATGACTGGGGGTGAACACGATGCCCTGTATCACCGGTCACGGTCGTGGTCAGGGGACAAACCGACCACTCTCGTTGTGTAAGAGACCAGAGATCGGCGCTTCCATCGCGGTTGTTGTGGAACACGACGTGCAGGTCCCCCTTCGAGTCGATCACGGGGTTGCTGAGATTCATCTGATTGTAGTTGTAGTTCTCCGGGCCCGGAGCTTCGTATCGCTTGATCTCATCGTGTGTTTGGATTCTGTTCGAGGAGCCGGGCGCATCGAGCAACGGAATATCACCGGCTTGTATGGGAACGCCTCCCAGACCCCCGCCCACAGAACTAGTCCAGCTTCTGCCGCCATCGGCCGACTGGATGTGCGATGCGCTGTAGAGCAGATCGCCACGCTCCAGCAGTCGTGTATTCCCGATGACAAGATGAATAACATCATCCGGCCCCACGACGGCGCCATTCGTCCAATAGACGTAGCCGGGCTTGTCAGCCTCGACCAGGTGAATCGGCTCGGACCACGTACCGCCTTCGTGACAGACGTAGTTCAGATACCATCGATCCTCGCTGGAGCAGCGATAGAATGCGTGAATGGCACCTCTGGAATCCGAGATTGCGCACGGATACGTTGCCCGCTGGCCGGCAATGCCAACCTGGGCCCACTCACCTGCTTTCTGATCGAAGGTGTGATGCTCGAGCGGTCCGTGATGCCCACCGATCAGCGCGTGTATCGTTCCCTGAGCGCGAACAAGCGCCGCCCCCCAATGATTATCTATTCCTGGACGGCCGATCGTTCCTGAACGGCCGATCGCCAGAGGGTCGCGGTTCACCAATGCCCATCGATTCTGTCTCCCGCTGTCCAGCCAGGTACAGAGATAGCCTTCGGGTAGCGACACGATCTTGTTGTTCATCGTGTAGCCGGTCGCGCGATCACCACCTTCTCGCGTCAACAATAGACTCTCGCTCACAGCTTCGTCCGCTCCTCACTTGTTCTCGCGTGTACGTCTGCGTTGATACGTCCTTCGGAGCACCTCATCCTACTTTCTGCAGGTTGCATCTTCAAGCAACCCATCCCGTGTCGGGGGGAGTAGGATAGCACGCTTGATTCTGGTGCGAGAAGATGCAGTCCCGGAACAGGGCAGCAATGATCGTCGAGTGCAAGGTCACCGAAAACCTGGGCGATGTCAGGGCACGACCCGTATGGTGAGACGACACAGGCATTTCCCCTACTGACCCGGATACACACCGACACTCTCCCCTACTCCCTGCGCCCCTGCGCCTGCTCCTCGCCGCCCCTGCCTTACCGGCTACCACCCGTGAACCCAATGCCCCCCATCAGGAAAGAACACCGCATCAATGATGCTGTCCGCACCCACGCCGAACAGGTAGCCCGTTACCATTCCAAAAGCAAACGACATCGCGCGGCGGTATCCGAGAACACCCCAGAAGCGAATGATCGCTGCCTTTGCGAGCCAGGTCAGAAAGATCGAGAATCCGTAGTAGTTGGTCGGAAACGCAAACGCCGCCGGGTGAATGGGCCACCACGCAAAGCGCCAGCGGAGGTAGACCAGCACACCACCCAATCCGAGGCCCCAGAACCACGCCCAGACCTTTATATAGTCGAAATAGGTAATCCGCTCTTCGGCAATCAGGGGAACGCGCCTGATCAGGTGGCTGACGTCAAGGGCGGCGAACCGACCATTCAGCCCCCCCTCATCGTAGCAGACGTAAATGTAGATCCAGGATGTCAGGAAGAACCCGATGACATAGGCAATTGGCACGACCGACGAGACGAGACCGCTGCGACGGAATCCGGATCCGATCATCCTGAAGAAGTGTGGGATCGCCGGAATTGCGGACAATCTGCGAGCCTGTCCGAGGAATGTGTGTCGGTTTATCAACGTCAGCATAGCCGTCGAGGACGGCGACAGGCTCTTTGTGCCGAGAAGGGAAAGAATGATGTCCCCGCCCTTCCGTCCAGGCGAATTGATGAACGTGAACCCGGTCTGCGCCGCATATTTGGAGACGCCAAAGAACGCCACGAACATCAGGACTGTTTGAATCATCGCGGCAGGAAAGGTGAGGCCGGAGGACAGACACCAACCGACGAAGATCGCACCGGATAGGCCGAAACCCACCCACGCGGTCCGGTAGCTGACCGGCACTCCGTCGTCGTTGATGCCGGAGATCGCTTTTCGGATCGTGTCACGAATGTGGAACCGTGCGATCCAGATCGACCAGCCGACGAGCAGAACCAGGACACCGTGGGCTTCCAGCATCGTCAGTTCCTTGCCGCTGGCTGTCTGACCACGCAGCCCCAGGGAGAAACCGAATCGATTCATCAACCCTTCGCGGTAGATGTCGAAGATGTGGTAGGTCCAGAAGCTGAACAGAATGTCGAGTGGACACAGAAATGACAATCCCATGATCATCGGCTGTATCCGGAAGTAGTAGGGTCGACAGTATTTGCCCAGGTCCAGCGCCTTCGACCGTGCCCCGCCAAAAAGGGTGATACTCGGATAGTCATCCCACCAGTAACCGATGAAATTCCAGACATACACCCCGGCCACGCACGCGAATCCGAGCCAGAACATCCGATCGGTGAGGATCGTGGGTAGACGACTCCCTTCTTTCTCATCCAGAAGCGCCACCGGATACGCTGACATCGGAAAGACGAGGCGCTCATTCTGGTCCCATTGTCGGAACAGGATGATTGAAGCGAAGTAGGCCGCCAGGATCACGGGGAGCGATCCAACCAACCACCAGATTTGCGGTCGGAGCCAGGTCAGCCAGGGAATGGACGCGTTGGGCTCAAGTCCCGCCAATGCTTGGTGGATGGCGGGTTGGGTTGCGTCGAGGAACAGCCACTTCGGCAAGACGGGAATGACAAGATCGCCAAGCCTGTTCTCGGGTGAAGCGAGGAAAGACACACCCATTGTGGTGCTGACGTTGTATTGCGCCCAGCCGATCGCCGGGAGGTTGCCGATGATCCACATCATCGACAGGATGGTCAACAGTTCCGCGCGTGATAGGGCCCAGCGGGGCGCGACGGCTTTCAACCCGAGATTGACGATCACCCAGATCAGGAACGGAACCATGATCGCAACGGGCAGATAGCTCTTGATCAGCGCCCCGCCAAAGTGGGTGATATACAGAGACATGCCGGCGATCGACAGTACACCTAGAACCACACCCCTGACCGTAAGCCGGGGGTCCCGATCAGGTTGCGTTTCGGATTTGTCCGAGCGAACGATCGCCATCAGAAGGGGTTCCGATCCACAGGATCAGACACGCGAACCGAGCTTCTCGGCCAGCCAATCGAGGGCAAGCTCACGTGTATCGGGTGTCAGACCGTGGCCTTCGCCGTGGAACACCAGCTTGAAATCTTCCGCAGTGTTCGCCTCCTCCCACGCGTGTTTTGACTTGTCATACAACTCCTGCGTCGCCTCAACCGGATCCTGCGGTTCGGCGGTGCCGTTAATCATGAGAAACGGTCTGGGAGCGATCAGCCGGAACAAGTCGTAGGTCTCGAGGCCATGCTTGATCACATTCGGCAGATGGTTCATGTAGCAGTGGCGGATCGGCGGCGCGTACAACGCCTTGTAGGTGTAGAAACTCGATACGCCAACCAGTGCCCGGATCCGATCCTCGACCATCGCCGACAGCCAGCTGTGTCCGGAACCCATCGACACGCCCATCGCCCCGATCTGGTTCCCGTCGACACCGTCAAGGCTCTGCAGCACATCACACTGTCGCATCGCGTCCCACACATACTGACCCGCCATACATCGCCCCTCGGCCATCAACCGCATAGCGACCACGCGCTCATACATCACACCATCGGGTGTGCCGCCGGGATTCTGGCGATCCCCCCAGCAGATGGCATCCCCGCAAAGCACAACAAAACCGCGTTTCGCTAATTCCGGTCCCAGCGGAACACGGCCCTCTCCTCGATCCACGACACCGGCCGTGTCCTTCTTGCCCAGCTCCCACGGACCGTGGCCATGGAAGAGCAGCATCGCCGGGCAATCCCCGATCGCCGCTTCCGGCCGCAGCAGGTAGCCGTGCACACGTTCTTCTTTGTCATTGTCCCAGGCGATCAGCGTGCGCGTATGCCCTTCACAAACCTCTTCACCGAGCAGTTCGATGTTTAGAGGAACGCGACTGGGAAACGGTCCCAGAATGCTCCGATACAGCCTGTCAATCTCATTCAGTTCCACGGTCATCTCCTCCCGCCAGGTGGCTGCGTGTGAGTCCACCCGACCGTTGCCCAAGATCCCTGATCCCGCAGGCTTGAGACAAGCCTGCCAATGCAGCCTGTCCTGTCTTTGCGATTCGATCTCACTCGGTCAGAGGACTTCGAAACTAGTGGTCAAATCCTGAGTCTGACCGGTCTCCGCCGCCCGGTAACCGGACTCGATGATATCGATCACGTGTCTTGCGTGTTCGGGCGTTGCCAGTGTCTCCTTGCCTTCCCTGATGACATCCACCAGCTGCATCAAATCCTCGAATACGTGCGATTCTGCCATCCCCGCGTGAACGTCGGTCACGTGAGGTTGTCGATCGTCTTCACATTTGAGATCTGTTTCACCGAGTGCTGTCCCGATGATCGATCCCTCCGTGCCGAAGAAACTCGGTTGGAATCCTTTCGTCACGCTGCCTGCGACGGTACCGTAGACAAACGCGAAGCTGGCTTCCCCGAAATCCACTAGCAGCATGGTGCTGTCATCCATATCACACGCGATTTCCTGCGAGCGGAACTCCCGCGTTGGAAGCACCAGATCCGATACGGCCGTCACGCGTCTCGCGGGCCCCAAAATACCCGTCAGGTTGTGCAGACAGTAGACCGTCACATCGTACTGCGGTCCGCCTCCCGGTCGCCTGAAATACCAGCTCGGGTCGACGTTCGACAGGATGTCATCACCCGTGCGGAACTCCTCCTTCAGGTGATAATCGCTGATCGCCACGCCCGTAGCCGTCCAGACAAGCTTCCCGATATCGCCGTTCAGAATCGCCTTACGGATCCTTTGATTGTGGGGATGCAGCATCATGCCCGGTGAAGCAACGATGTGAACGCCTTTCGATTGTGCCGCTTCAATCAGTCGATCGGCCTCGTCGACTGTCGTCGTCATCGTCTTGTTCACGTGCAGGTGTTTGCCAGCCTCGATGACCTTCATCCCTTGCTCGAAGTGAAGTCCGATCGGCGTACAGAGTGTCACCGCGCCGACCGCCGGGTCACCCAGCAGGTCTTCAAGGCTCTCGTAGTGCGAGGCGACCCCGTAGGTATCGGCAGCGGCAGCAGCCCTGTCCGGAACCGGATCGCACACCGCTGCCAGCTGAACTCTGTCCTGCACATCATCTAGGCTCAGATGCTTCAGCGCTCCCCGAATCCCGATCGCGCCAGCGCCCACAATTCCGTATCCAACTCTCTCTGTCATTCTCGCTCCCGTTCTGGTTGAGTTGATCATCCTTGCTGCCCCCACATCAGACGGCCCGGTCCCATAGATGAGGCCTTGATCCGAATGCTCCGCAACGCCGCAGCCACATCCTTTTGTGTCTTTCGTGCTTTTCGTGGTAGGCCTTCCGAACTGCCCTACTCCCCGAAATACGCCAACCGATCTCCCTCAGCCTCCCACAACTCTTCGAACATCTTCCTGATATCGGGCAGCGAAACAGTTGCGGCGGTCAGAGGATCGAGCGCGCAGGCGTGGAAAGCCGCTTCCTTGTCCCGGTCCAGAACGGCCTGGACGGCCAGCTCCTGCACGGCGACATTCGTCATGTTGAGTGCCGCGAGCTGTGCAGGCAGATCCCCCACATACGTCGGATGCACACCTTCACGATCTGCCAGACAAGGGACTTCGACGCAGCATCGTTCGGGCAGATTCGTGATCGACCCGTGGTTCATCACGTTCCCGTTGAAGGCGAAGGGCTTGTCCGTCAATCTTGCTTCGATGATCAGCGATGCGTATTCGTGTGACGAGGCCAGCGGCGGGACACCAGCCTCGCCGTCATCGACCACACCCGAATCCTTCATCCAGCTCCGTTTGCGCGTGTTCTCCATCGAAACGGGATCGCGATCAGGTGGACCGTAGTATTCCCGCTGCTCCTTTGTCCGCCTGAAATACGGCAGATACTCGGCATTGTGACGCGTGCTCTCGGTCACAAAGTAACCGAACTGGCGCATCATCTCGACTCGCACCCTGTCCTCTTCGAAATCTTCGTGAGTCTCTATGGCCTCCCGAAGCCTGGGATACAGATCCTCATTCCCCTTCCGAAGACGCAGCACCCAGGCCTGATGATTAATCCCAGCGACGAGGTAGCTCACATCCTCATAATCCACCCCGACGCCCTTCGCCAGCTTCTTCGTCGTCCCCTGCACGCTGTGACACAGACCCACATTCTGGATCGACGACCCCACCGAGTGCAGCCAGGTCAGCATGCACATCGGATTCGTGTAATTCAGCATCAATGCATCCGGACAAAGACGCTCCATATCCTTCGCGAAATTCAAATGCTCGTCGGCCGTCCGCAGAAACCGGAAGATCCCGCCAACGCCGATCGTATCCGCCACGGTCTGCTGCACACCATACTTCAGCGGGATCTCGACTTCGGACTTGTAGGGCTCACCCCAATACGCTGGTCCACCGATTGATACGGCTGTCACCACGCAATCTGCCTCCGAAAGAAGCTCCTCCCGGTTCATACTCGTAACCACCTTGCCCGGCAGATTGTGTCCGTCGATCGCTCGCTGAACGTAATCCTGGACCTGGCTCAACCTCTCTTCGTGAATGTCGCACAAAGCAATCGTCGAATCCTTCAGCGCTTCCTGTGACAGAATGTCGATCGACAACCGGCTCCCAAACCCGCTTCCCGCTCCTATGATCACAATCTTCGGCACAACATATCTCCTTTGGAATCTGATACATCGCCCATCCCGATACTGCAGTAATTAGCCTGAAAGACTTCCACAACCAGAGTCCTGCACAATCCAACAGGAAAGGCAAACAGGGCGTTTCTCAACCACATCGATCCGGGTAAGGGCTGACACAGGAGCGGAGTGCCTTGACCAAGCCGCCCTTCTGTTGTGGCTTTCCAAAGCCCTGCGTCCAGATTCTCCTTCCGCTCTCTGGGTTAGCGATCCTGTCGCCTGCTGAATCGCCAGGTCACATAGAGTAGTCCATGAAGACATACCTACCCAAACCCGACCGTATCCCCCGTCCCCTGTCCACCGACACCTTCACACAGGGTCTGTCGGGAAATCGTGCGAAATCGTTGCACCGTTGTGATGGAAGCGGTCCATATCCGATCCGTGTGAAGAAAGCGGAGCAGAGAGTGTCGTGGTTCTCTATTTTGCACGGAGGTCTCCCGTTGACGCATCTCGGTGAAGACCATTATCGCGAGTCGCTACGCGAACCACAACCGACAATCCACACGACACCGAGGAGGAACAGATGGGGTGATGCAACTCAGCCATAGTTCCGGCATCAGTCGATGATTGTCCAGGAACCGTGAACCCGTGGAACGTGGTTGAATATGTCGATCAGGTGGTGGTTCTCTACGTCACGGATGACAACACCGCACTTGTGCTCTGGACCTCAGGCTGGAGTGTCGGTAGTGAAGGAGCGAGGGAATTGGTCGATTCCAACTTTCAGGGACTGCTTCCCGACCTGAAGGCACACTCCGCAAGAGACACCTGTTCCAGCGTACACAGAAAGAGCTCCTCGGAAGGCACTTCGAGGAGCTCTTTGTCGTTTGATTCTGGTAAATCGCTACAGCCGTACGGTCTCACCTTTCTCGGATGACTGCATAGCCGCGTCATAGACACGCATCAGCGTTACCATCTGCTCTGGTGTCACCACCAGATCGGCACTGTTGTTCAGAACGTCCGAGATGTTCTGGTAATAGGACGTCCATGACCCCCTGACGCTATCCATCACGATCTTCTGTTTCTCCCCGGATACGTGAGTCGTGACCCGCGCACGAATGTCGGAATCCTCCTTCGCTTCGAGAATCCGGCCTTCCTTCATGTATCCTTCCTGCGGATCCAGCCCAAACTTCACTAGGGCTCCCTTCTCGCCGCACACATACCACCTAGGCTTGTCCTCCGCCGCCAGGTTCCCGATTTCGATCTGATACGTTACATCGTTCGCATAGTGGATCAGGATATTTCCGTAGTTCCCGATGTCCGTATCCCAGGTATTCCTGTAGATGAGTTCGCACGAGACGCGATCGGGTGGCGAGTCGACAAGCTGGAGGGCTTGGTCCACGAGGTGCGCGGGCCAATCATACAAAAGGCCGCCACTTGACGCCTTGTCCCCACGCCAGCTCCCCGGATTGCTGTATCGCATGATCGCAGCCTGGAACAGATACGGTTTGCCAAGCAGTCCGTCGTCGATTGCCTTCCGGACCGTAAGGTAGTCCCAGTCCCAACGCCGGTTGTGGAACACGGACAACATTACGTCGTTCCGATCACGTGCGGCAACCATGGATCGCGCTTCGCGGGCATTCATGCACATGATCTTGTCAGTAATGACGTGTTTGCCCGCGTCCATCGCTCGCATTGACAGCTCTGCGTGCGAGTCGTGCGGTGTTGCGATCACGACCAGGTCAACGCGATCGTCCCCAAGAAGCTCGTTGATCCCGCCATAAATCTTCGCGTCCGGATACGCCTCGCCAGCCTCTCGTTGACGCTCCGGGTCACGCGTAGAAATCGCGTAGAGGTTCAATCCCTCTGCTATGCTGATCAGGTAGCTCTGAAATGCTCTCCCGCTGTATCCATATCCGACAACCGCTGCGTTGATCATACGCCGTTCACCCTGAGTAATTGTTCACCTGCGTGTCAGGCACATTCGTAAACCCATCCGCCACCGTTCACCTTGAGTGACGTCCTCGATCCGATGTGGTGAAGCATCCGACCCCAACGAATCTGAACTGTAGACACCATTCTGAATCAGTACAGTTTAGAATCAGATATCTCGTCCGATCCTCGAACTGGGGACTCCTGGAATCCCTCCCTGCGTGCCTCACACCGCTTCAGTGTCTTCGAGCACGTCGTGAACGCCCGGCCATTCTGCCCAAATGTCTGTATAGGCATCTTTACCGAGGATCTTGATGTCCGTGTGCCGAGGACGGGCAATCACAGCCAGCCGAACGTCTGGCGAGGCATTGGGCCCGCCCGTGTGGATCAGCGCGTGATGCCCGACGATCAGATCGCCAGCTTGCCCAGTAACCTGCACGGGCGGCTCGGGGAAGTCGATTTTCGGTACGCCGTTGGAGAGCACTTCGTGACCGACCTCCTTGAAGTAGGTCTCGCAGGTGCGGTGTGACCCGGGCCAGACGGTGAAGTTGCCGCACCACGGATTGGGCAGATCCATCAGATACACGACGGCAAATGCCGTGAAGCCGCGGCTGTAGTCGCCTTTGGCTGTACCGTTCAAGCCGTTTCCGGTGCCGTCCATGTGCCCACTCGGACCGAATGGTTCCTCACCTGGTGCCAGAGGAAACCTCGGGTAGGGCTTGGCCCAGGTGATCGGTTGCACGTTATCCTCTCCCATCAGGGATTCGTAGATGGCCGTGAACACAGGACCCGCAAACAAATCGGTAATCACCAGTTGGTCGCACAACTCGGCACAGTAGAAGGAAGACCTGTTGTTATCCATGTTCTCGCCGCCCAGACCCACAGCGCCAATCGAGTGATTGATTGCCCGTCTGGCTGCGTCCACCTGTGCCAACGGAATCGCACCCGGGATCTTCAGGTAGCCTTTGTCTACAAACTCTCGCTTCTGTGTTCGCGTAAGCACAGTATCCTCCTCTAGGCTGCGGGGGTCTCGACCCCCTCTAGCGCCTCTCTCACCCCATCCCACTCCCGCCAGATATCGAGATAGGCGTCGGGACCGTTCTCCTCAACATCCACGTGCTGCAGCCGGCTGATCGTCGCCAGTCTCACGTTTGGCGATGCGTTCAGACACGGCCCGTGAAACATCGAATGGTGCGCGATAACCAGATCGCCGGCCTTTCCCGTAACCATGATCGGAGGCTCTGGGAACTCCGGATGGGGCATGCCATTCCTTAGGATCTCGTGACCGCCGTTATCCTTGAAATAGTCTTGGAAGAAAGTGTGTGTCCTGGGCCATACGGTGAAATTCCCACTGTTGGGACCGTCGACGTCCTGAAGATAAACGACAGCGAAGGCAGTGAAACTCCGACTGTATTTCCCCTTTTCCTGACCGTTCGTGCCATTTCCCACACCATCAAGGTGGCCTCTCGGATCAGTGGGCTCCTCCCCCAGCGCGATAGGGAACCGCGGATAGGTCTTCGCCCGCGTCACGGGTTTTACTTTCCCTTCGCCCATCAGATCCTCCGCAATCTGCATCACGGGCGTCTTGTTATACATGTCGAGAAACGTCTCGTCACCGATGAGTTCCGCGCAGAAGAAACCGGATCGGAACCGTGTCAGGTCCTCGCCACCGATCCCCACATTTCCGATCGAGTGGTAGACCTTCCGTCTCGCCGCCTCGACCATCACCAGGGGCACCGCACCCGGGATCTGCAAATACCCCTGCTCCGCGAATTCTTGTATCTGCCGCTGAGTTAGCATGTCTGACCTCTAAGCATCCATAGGTTTCCCACGTCCCACTCCCTGCCGAACTTGTCTCTCTACTCCGAACTCTCCCGGACGTTTGGAACCTGAAACGCCCCCGCCCTTTTGGAACGCTCCTTGTCTACCAATTCGTATACGCCCCATCTCTCCGCCTCAAATGCGGTGCCTCCCAGAACGCAAAACTCTTCTCCTTCGCGAGCTCCTCGTTGAACCCGATCCCAAGTCCGGGAGTATCGGGAACCGTGATCCAGTCTCCCTCTGCTTTCAGCTGTCCCGGGAACATCTCGTGATCGAATTCACAAACCGAGTCGGTCGGCGTGATGCGATACTCGAGCCACGAAAAATTGGGAACAGCTGCCGCAAAGTGGACGCTGGCGGCGGTACAGATTGGACCCAGCGGATTGTGCGGCATCAGGTCGATGTAGTGGGTCTCTGCCAGAGAGGCCACCTTCATCGACTCTGTCAAGCCGCCGACGTTGCACACATCCAGCCGTGCAAATTGGGTGATACCCCTCTCGAGATAAGGAGAGAACTGCCATTTGCTTGCGAACTCCTCGCCGATCGCAAACGGCACGTCTGTCATTGATCTAAGGGATTCATACGCCTCGGGTGACTCATCTCTGATCGGCTCTTCGATAAAATCAACCGTGCCCGAAGGCATCCGTTGGCAGAATGATGCGGCCTCTGCAACGGTCAACCGATGGTGATACTCGATGCCGATCGTGGGATCGGACCCGACTTCTCGCCTGAGCGCGGTCAGGTTGTCGGCCGTGATGGCAATGGACCCTCTTGGCTCGAAGGTCCCGGCTTCCTTCACCGGATCTGCCAGCATTGTCCGGATCACGTTCCAGCCGGAGTCCATCAGCAGACGTACGTTGGCAAGCAGTTCCTCGTAGCTGGGCATCCCGCAGGTCGCAAAGCACGGAATCTGATCACGGTGCTTACCGCCCAACAGCTGATAGACGGGAATACCCAGTGACTTGGCCATGATATCGTGCAGGGCGATGTCGATAGCCGCAATGGCCGCAGTTAGGGCACGACCGCCTTCGAAGTATTGGCTCCGATACATCTCCTGCCAGAGCGCCCCGATGTTCCTGGGATCGCGGCCAATCAAGAACTCGCGATAATGCTTCACCGCACCGACAACAGCCAACTACCTGCCCGACAGCCCTGACTCACCAAGACCGAAGAGTCCTTCGTCAGTCTCGACCTTGATCACCAGTTGGTTTCTGTGCCCAACCCAGATCGGATAGGATTTCACATCCGTGATCTTCAAAATACCTCAGCTATTCATAGAGCGATGCAGCGGAAATGGCCGTCTCGAACCTCACCAGGTCGGCTGCTTTTCGCCAATCGACAAGCGACTGGACACTCTCGAGAGCCCGTTGATGGGTACACCAAGATACACCAGATCCGCCAGTCGTGCCGCATCCAACATCAGGACGTTCATTTGATCCAGGATGAACAACGCGTGACTGCCCTTGAACGAGGAGACCAGAGACAGTTCCATCGACCGACACGCATCCTCGAGCGACACAAAAGAAAAATAGTTGTGACGCAGGGACATCATTCGATGCTCGACGGGGCCCAACTCGGGTGTCTTCCCGGTCTTCTGCTCGTAGCATCGATCCCGGCGTTCTTTGTCGTATGCATCGCGCATGCGTCGGATCTTTTTGGCCGCCACATCAGTGTCCATCTGCAGAAGCGCTTCAGCGAACTGTCGCACCTCTGCATAGCCCTCGCCGTGCGTCCGCTTGATCTCCTCCATCGGTCGCAGTCCCGCCCCGAATCGCAGACACGTGTTCGAGATACCGTCTCGACGCCAGAAATACTGTCCGATATTCTCAGTCACCTGCTTGCTAAAGGAATAAGCATCCGTGGTCATCGTCGGGACTGATCGGATTGTTCCCGAAGGCACCGACCTCCGCGATCACGATATCCGCTTCGGCTGCAGCCCGCTCAAATGCCCTGACAGCATCCCGATCCTCTACCGACTTCAAGGGGCAGAAAGCCGCACGATATCCCTGCCGCCTCACTTCCCGTACCCATCCGTCAGGTATGTCCATATCCCCGAACACGGGCCCGCCAAGTCTCATCTCACCCTCCCAGAAGCTCTTTCTCCCACCACGCGATGAATGCTGTGTCGCTCACATTTGGGGTCAATCCCTTGGACCCCATCCTGTTCACGTGCGATTGACGCATCTTCTCTGCCTCTTCGGCCACCACTGCCGCATCCTCCCTTACCGCTCCCATATCACCGTAGGTCTCGGTCCACTGATCCATCCGGGCGCTCATGTTGCCCAATTCCAGCCTGGCATCTTCGGACCCAGCCAGATTGTCCAACTCGAACGGATCAAGGGCCAGGTCATACAATTCCTCGTAAGGTCGACACGGAGCGAGGAACTTCTCCTGCGCCGCATTCAGCTTCCCCTCTACCTGGAGAACCGGGGCCAGTGTCCACAGCGGGTAGTGCTGCTTCTTGTAACCGTTGAACTGCGTGTAGGGCCGCTCGGGGTAGTAGTTGCGTATATACTTGTGTGTCTTCGTCCGCACGCATCGAATCAGATCAACCGTACCGTCGCACCGGTCGCGGGCCGAGACAATGTGATCCCGCTCATTCGCGTCCGGGCCCAGGAACACGTTTCCTTCCATCCCTTCCGGCACATCGAGCCCGGCCAGCGAGAGTGACACCGGGGCGAAGTCGATCCCGCTCACCAACGCGTCTGTCACGGCACCCGCTTCAATGTGTCCAGGCCACCGAACCATACACGGAATCCGGATCCCTCCCTCATACAGAAATTGCTTGTCTCGTATGTGCGCACGTCCGTGATCACTGATGATGAACACGATCGTGTTCTCGCTCAACCCATCGTCCTCGAGACGCTTAAGCACCTCTCCCACCTTGCGATCGAAAACCTGGATGCTCTCCAGCCACATCGCCCAGTCTTTGCGGACCAGCGGGTGATCCGGGTAATACGGAGGCAGTTCGACCGCATCTGGGTCGATCGGGTTGTCCGGATCCGGAGAAAAGTTGCGATGCGTGTCCGTGATGTTGAACTGGGCGTAAAACGGCTGGTCACCCTCTCGCTCCGTCCAGAGCACACCGTCAAACGGATCTTCTCTGAGAAAATTGAAGTCCGTCTTCCCGGGCCTGTCCGAAGGGGGACCGCTGCTGTTGCACGTAAAGTAGCCGGCATCCCGGAAGTAGTCCGTAACCAGCCTGATGTTGTCGTCGAGCGGCGTATCGCGCTTGCTGCGGTGATTGTGCGCGCCAAAACTCGTCTGGTACCGCCCCGTGATAATCGCGGATCGGCTGGCCGAGCAGACAGGACACGTCACATACGCATTTGTAAAACGCGTTCCCTCGGTCGCGAACTGATCCAGCACAGGCGTCTGGACTACCGGTGTCCCATAGCACGAAAGGTCCGGATAGAGGTCTTCACCATATATCCACACAACATTGGGTCTCATGGCATCATCACTCCCGCCCCTACAATGGTTAATGGCCAATGGTGAATGGC
>CAYYGZ010000013.1:20048-27357 GCA_964471275.1 uncultured bacterium
AATGGCCAATGGTGAATGGCTAATCTCCAGTCAATCTCTCCCGCCTCACACCTCGAGATCCGGATGCTCTTGCACGTACTTGGCTTGAGCAACACCAAAATTCTCCTGCAGTTGTATGGTCAACCCACCATCAATCACAAGCGTGTGACCGGTGATAAACGACGCCTCATCAGACACGAGGAATCGAACCCCGTTCGCGATGTCCTCCGGGAGTCCGGTTCTGCCCACAGGATACTGCGAAACAAAGAAATCGTGCTTTGCCGGGTTCTTCTTCCACCAATCGGCAATCCTCTCAGTGACAATGTGCCCCGGGCAAATCGCGTTCACCGTCACCCCATCCGGGCCAAAATCACAGGCCATCTGCTTCGTCAGGCCGATCACCGCCGACTTTGCGGTCGCATAAGCCAGATGTCCCGTAGCCATTAGCATGCCGTGCACCGACGAAATGTTTACGATCGATCCGCCACCCGAATCACGCATATGCTGGATCGCGTGCTTCACCGCCCAGTAATGCGCCTTCACCATCGTGTCCATCGCGAAGTGCCACGCAGAGTCCCCGAGCGTCTCGGCACTGCCGTCACCGCCACCGCCCCCACCCCACGCATTGTTCACGAGAATATTCAGCCCCCCGAAAGTCTCGACACACCGGGTGATCATCTGCTCGACATCATCTGTCTTCGACACATCCGTGTGACACGTCTCCGCCACACCCCCTGCATCCCGGATGCAGTCGACATTCGCCTTGGCAGCATCGTCATCAATGTCCGCGACCAGAACCTTTGCGCCCTCTTCCGCCAGACGGCGTGCTATTGCGCCCCCGATCCCGCTCGCACCACCCGTGACAATTGCGACTTTGTTTTGTAGACTGGCCATTGCTCTCCAGTATCGCGATCACCGGTCATCCTGAGTAGCCTGCTTGGCCACCCGATAGACTCCGATCCGGTATGTCAGGTAATAGGTCAGACGTATCGAAGGACGGCCGCCAGCTGATAGATACCCTTCGATACGGCGAGCACTTGCACTGTTCTTCGGTAAGCGCCGACTTCGGAACTCAATTGCGGCCATTCAGGCAATTCGGCAGGAGCGCCTCACAATGAAGATCACCGAAATCAAGCCCATCCTCACCGACCGCTACCTCCTCGTCCGTGTCTACACCGACGCCGGCATCATCGGCAACGGAGAATCCGGTCTGTGGGCTCACCATCGTTCGTGTGCTGAGATGATCCGTGAACTCAGCGAATACTACGTGGGCAAGGACCCCAGACGGATCGAGCACCACTACCAGACCGTCACACGAAACGCCCACTTCATGGGCGCAGTAATCAGCTCCGCAGTCAGTGCCATCGATGTCGCTTTGTGGGACATCCTGGGCAAGTCAGTGGATCTGCCGGTCTATCAGCTGCTTGGGGGAAGGTGCCGCGACAAGATAAGGTTGTTCAACAACATCAGGGGAGCAACAATTGAAGAGCAGGTCGAGTCTGCCAGACAGGTGGTGTCCGACGGGTTCACTTCGCTCCGAACGAACCCCTTCTTTCCCGGTTTCGAGAAGCGGGAGAGTACACAGATCGTGACCGAAGCGATCGACCTGATCAGCTCGATCCGCGACGCCGTCGGATACGGCGTTGATCTGGGTGTGGAGATTCACCGCAACCTGATGCCCGATGAGGCCATCACGCTGGCGAAGGCTCTGGAGCCCTTCCGCCTGAAGTACTTCGAAGACCCGCTAGGCCCGGAGAGCAACGACGCCCACGACTACATCGCCAAACACATCGACATCCCGATGGCGCTGGGCGAGCGCAACTTCCTCGTCACCCAGTTCAGCGAATTGATCCACAAGCAGATCGCATCCTTTATCCGTCCCGATCTGTCCCTCGTCGGCGGTTTCACCCAGGCAAAGAAGATCGCCGCGATCGCCGAACCACACTTCGTTCAAATCTTTCCGCATCTGATGGGCAGCCCCGTCAACAACGCCGCCTTCGCCCATCTTGCCGCCGCGATCCCCAACTACTACGTCACCGAGGTCAACCCGCACACGGCAGAGCAGGCCGCTCTAGTAGACGAGCCATTCAAGACAGCAAATGGATATCGCGAACTGCCCAATCGACCGGGCATCGGCGTTGAGATCGACGAGGCAGCGTGTGAAAAACTACCATTTTCGAAGAGGGAGATCGGTGGAAGTTTCCAGATCGATGGATCGGTAGCGCATTAGTGCGCTGGGCTCTGCCCAGCCTGCCGTTCTGTACGCCAAGCAAGTCGCCGAGCTCTGCACGGTGACGCACTCAGCAGACACATCCTGCTCGTTACCACATATCAAACGACCGCAACACCACGACTACGTCTTCCCTATTCCCTCCTCACCCACAGAGAATCGTAACCCACTCATCGCCACGCAGTGACGTCTCCGCCCATCAGAACAACACCGCCCCTCCACACACCGCGATCGTCTGCCCCGTCACATAGTCCGACAAATCCGTCACCAGAAACTCGACCACCTTCGCGCAGTCCTCGGGCAGACCCAGCCGCCCCAGCGCAATCTGCTCTTCGAGGTTCTTCCGGGTCTCACCTTCGTTCCGACCTGCGGCAATCGCGCGAGAACTGAGAATCCATCCGGGCGCGATGCAATTCACGTGCACGTTGTGCGGACCCAGCTCCAGCGCCAAGCACCTTGTGTAGTGGATGACGGCTGCCTTCGCCGTCGAATACGAGAAACCTTTCCCTCCCTGCAGTCCGGCCTGACTCCCGACATTCACGATTTTGCCGGACGCCCGGCGCTTCATGATCTCTGACGCTGCTTCACAGCAGTGCACGGTGCCGTGGAAATTGAGGTCGAACATCGGCTTGAACTCCAGTCGATCAAACAGCGCGCCGCCCGCATTGTTCACCAGAATATCCAGCCGACCGAAGGTCTCCCCGATCTCCCCGATCATTTCGTCGACCTGCTCACGCTCGGTGACATCCGCTTCGATACCGAGGCTCTTCCGCCCCATCGCCTTGATCTCGTCCGGGACCGAATCGGCGCTCAACTCCTCACCATACTCTTCGTGCGCATTCAGACTGAGATCGTTCACGACCACATCCGCACCCAGCCCGGCCAAGTGGAGCGCATACGCCCTCCCCAATCCACGCCCCGCACCTGTCACAAGCGCAACTTTACCTTCAAGTTTGAGACTCAAGGTTGACTCTCTCTCCACTCTCCACTCTCCACTCCGAAGGTTGTCCACCTATCAATCACGCCAGGCATGAGACGAAGACGTCTGCCTGATCAACCTAGCTCCCCTCTGCCCCCAGCCCCCCCCCGCGCCCTTACCGTCTTCATCGCCTGCCAGCTCGATCAACCCGCCCACAGTCGCCATCCAGCAACCCTCGTCCACGGCATACCGAACCACATCCTTCACAACCTGCACCTCTCCCGGATTAATCATCAACATCCAGGGATGCACCACAAGACCGGCCATCGATCGATTCTCCTTGGCCCAATCGATCATCGCCATCCACTTCTTGCGCGCACCGGTTGGACTGAAGGCCTCCTCGTGAAGCTCTGCCCAGTAAGGTCGTCGATCCGTGTAGTCCGACGCTCCCCTGCCCTTCCCACCCGGAACAAGCACCTTGCGATCCGAACCCTCGACATCCCGCCAGACGGGAACAGGTGAGTCCTTGCCGCGAAACCGTGATTCGACAAACGTAATTCCGACCTCGGCCGCCGCCTTCAGCGTGTTCTCATCCGCCATCCCGTGATGTGGGCACCCGATCCCGTCCACTTCGACGCCGCAAGCATCGGCGATCGATTCACGCATCCGCATCATCTCGTGCCGCTGTTCTCGGTAGGGTCTTCCGGCGAATGCCGGCTCGTGATACATGCCATGTCCGTAGACCTCGTGGCCCGCCTCGACGATATCACGGATCAGGTTCGGGAAAAGCTCGGCCGTGATACCCAGAACGCAGAACGAGACGTGCAAGTCCAGTTCGGCAAACATGTCCAGCAGGTTGAGCACGGAAACACGCTCCAACCGGTAGTCACCGATATACCGCTCCGATTCGACGTGCTCGACGTCAACCCGCAGCCGGAAGGCGAAATCGTGCCCGGGCCAGTTCACGTCAGACATCATCGTCGTCCTCTCCGGCATCTTCCTGATCGAAGGTGACGCGCTCACTGGACTCGTAGGCCAACTTGTAGGCGAGAATCAGATCCAGCGTCTTGAGTCCCTCATCCTGCCAGGGATTGGGATCTCCGTCCTCACGAATCAGTCGAATCCACTCTCCCAACTCACGTTGGAACGGATTCCAGCTTTCGCACTCTGTTCGCGTCACGCCTGATCGTGAGTGGACCTCTACATAGCTGCCCTTCTCGTCCTGATCGATCACCAGCGCGCCCTCGTCTCCGATCACGTGCGTCGCCCTCCCTCTTGGGAAGGGATGGTGAGTGGACAGGATCAGGTCGATCGTGGCCAGCGCATCGTTGTCGAACCGCACAAGACATTTGGCATTGTCTATGAAAGGAATCCCCCGGTGATCCAGATTCTCACCAAACCCGAGGACGTCTCGAGGATCGGCATTCATCAGCATCCGCGCCTGATCGAACGCATAGAACCCGGTTTCGAGTTCAGGTCCCGCGGCCATCGATGTGTCACTCTTCCAGCCCCCGAGGGTCAGGTGATGTGTTATCGAGAAATGGCCGTTGATCGGGCGACCGATTGCGCCAGAATCGATGATATCGCTGGCGGTGACCGATGGTGCGCGAAAACGGGTGGGTAGACTGCCGACCGTTATCAGACCCAGGTGATTGGACATCTCGAAAGCTGCAAGCGCTTCCTGGGTCGTCTGTGCAAACGGCTTTGGCAGAAAGACGTGGACGCCGTGCTCCAAACCGATCGCGCAATACTTCGAGCGCAGATAGTCTTCCGTACAGATACAGATCGCGTCGGGCTTTCCCTTCTCGAACAACTCGTCGATCTGCTCATACACATCGCAATCGAACCTCGTTCCCATCTCATCGACGGTATTCGGGAACTTCGCCAGCCAAGGCAGGTTGAGCGCGTCTCGGATATACTTCGGATCACGGTCAAAGTGAACGATCCCGGCCAGCTCAACCCCCTCCATATCCAGGAAGGTCTGACTGTAGTGAAGTGAGTAGCTGGACACGGCTCCGATGATACCGACACGGATCGCCATCTACCTGGCCCCCTCGAGTTCAGAACGGTAATTCTTGCACTGTCTGTCAGAATTCGTCAGTCCCATTTCCCCTGCAATCCAAAGTGAGTTACAAAAGAACAACGGCGTACCAGGTACCAGGACGACAGCGGCAGTCTCAGTACCTTGGAACTCCTGACGGCCCAAGCCTCGTCGACCAGTCCACCGAAGCTCTGGCATAGGTGGACGGCGGCTGGAACGCTTCCGTCCTTTTGGAACGCCGTTCTGCCTCTACAGTGGCAGGTTCACCGGCTGGTTCATTTGACCTGACTGGTATGCGCCCACGAGCACTTCGAGCGTTTTTCGCCCTTCCTCACCCGGTACGTCTGGCTGCCGGCCCTCGAACACAGCTTCTGCAAAGCGATCAAAGTAGGTGACGTAGGAATCCCCTTTCACATCTTCAAATGTGAGCTCGGTCCAGTCTCCCTTGGTCAACCCATCCACATCGCGATCGGTGAACACAAGCAACCGCTTTCCGGCGAACACGATCTGCCCCTTGGTGCCCTGGATCCTGTTCCCGTTCGTTTCTGTCCCCCTCACACCCGATCGCTTGGCACCGGGTATCGCCGACCCGGCTTGAATCGTACCGATCGCCCCGTTCTCAAACCTGAGCGAAACCGTGATCACATCCTCGACTTCTACATCGGTGTTGAACGTGTCGTATTCTGCAAAGATGCGTTTGACCTCGAGACCCGTGACGTATCGCATCCTGTAGACATCGTAGATGTAGTTCATAACGAGGATACCGCCGCCGGACTGCTCCTTCGACATCCGCCAGGTCGTCTTGACACGGTTGGTGTATCCCCCGGTCCAGTAGCTGTTCGGCTTGTTCGAAGCACCCGTGATTTGCAGGGCCATCACATCGCCAATCACACCATCGGCAATCAGCTCCCGGGCCCTTTGCGTCTGTGGCTGATAATGGACACCTGATTCCTTTGACGATAGCAGCACGCCGTTAGCTTTGCACGCGTCGATTAGGGCATCCGCGTCCTCGAGCGTCGTTGCCATCGGCTTCTCCACGATCACGTGCTTTCCGGCCTTTGCGGCCTCGACACCAAGCGGTACGTGCAGGTAGTGTGGTGTCGATACCATTACGGCATCGACGTCGTCCCTGGCCAGGAACGTTTCGAGGTCGGCCCCGCACGGAATGCCGAAATCTTCCTCGTATGATGCGGCAACATCCGCAACAGGATCGACACCAGCAACCATCTGGCACTTCTCGCACCGTTGGAAGATACCACCCGTCGACTTGTGAGCGATCTCGCCCAATCCAATCAGACCAAATCTGAGCTTGCTCATTCTGCCAGACCTGTCGAAAACGTACGGAACTTCTCGATATGCTGTTTCAGAACCGCAGTCGAATCCTCCGGATTAATGACTTCCACCGAGAAGAACCCGTCAAAGCCTGCCGGACCCAACAATTCGAACGTCCGTCTGTTGTTCACGTCACCTGCCTTGCCATCGTCCTGTGCGCTAAAATGCACGTGCTGAATATCCGACGCGATGTGTTCGTAGGTCTCATCCACCGATTGCCCGCGGCTGATGTGGTGACCGATATGCCACAGAACCCCCACATTGCTGGCCCCCGAGTCTTCGACGATCCGTTTCGCCCAATCGGCCCGCATGTTCGTGTGCGTCTCGATAAGCAGTGCCACAAGGTGCTGCCCGGCGTGATCATCGACTGCGGCGCACGACTCTGCCGCCAACTTCAACACCGTATCTACATCCTCCTCGGGTACCGGGTCACCAAAAACCCGCAGATACGGCGCCCCTATGCTTTGGGCGAGTTCGATATACCGCTTCAGCGGCTCACGTGTCAGCAAATGATCCGCTTCGCTCGGCGAGTTGAGCTTCACGCCAGTAGCGATACACGATGCCGCAACGCCGCTATCCTCCAGCATCCCGGCCGCTGATGCCAGGTAGTCATCCGACGCGGACAACTCGATTCCGTGCGCGTGATCCCACTCGACTCGAAATTCAAGCCCTTCGTACCCATACTCGATCGCAGTCTCCACCAATTCAGGCAGTGTCTGCATCGGACACACAGAACTCATGAATCCTGGTTTCACTCAACCCCCAAAAGGAAAAGGCGCTCCAAAAGACCAGAGGCGATCCAGGTTCT
>CAYYGZ010000013.1:27367-35254 GCA_964471275.1 uncultured bacterium
TGGAAGGCCAAACCAGGTTCGCGCAGGTGCTAGTAAGTTTCCGTGTTTCTTGGAGCGCTTCACGCTGTTTTGGAACCTGGATCGCTTTTGAACCTCTCACGCACAGGCAGGATCGCTCACTAACCACCGATTGAATGGTCCGTGATCATCCGTCGCCAGTTGGTGTCTGGTATCCTCCCACATTTTCTTCCACTCGTCCGGATCCCGAAGCACACGGTCCGGATTCTTGCGGCTCCTCGCCAGAAAGCCGGGAAACACCTCTCGCCCAGTCGACTCGCCGACAGGCTGATACCTCAAATCATAGCTGATGCGGACCCTGTCACTGACGTTGGGATATGAACCGTGACTGGTCAGCCGATGGATCAGTAGCACATCGCCGGGCATCATCGGCACGGCCACGGTCTCTTCGCCGTTCAGCAGACTTTCAGGAATCCCCAGGCCATTCCAGCGAATGCAGTGCTTCAAGAGTCCGTCACGATGGCTACCCGGTCGCACTTTCAAACAGCCCATCTCCTCCGTGGCGGAGGTCAGAGGAAACCACACCGTAAGCATGTTCGTTTCATCAGCGTCATCGAGCAGAACCCCGTTGTCCTGATGCCACGGTGTCTCGATCACGCGATTGTCGACCGTGTCGGGTATCGCACGTTCAGGCGGCTTGATCCGGATATGCTGAACAGGCGTCGAATAGATCTCCGGGCCCACAAACTGCTCAGCGACATCCAGCAGCTCCGGCAGGCTCAGCAGCTTGAAGACCTCGGGACCGAACCAGAAGGGCGTATCCGCGACAATGTCCTTCTGCGGCAAAGAGAAGTCAAACCACTGAGAATGGACCTCGCCGCTCTCCGCATAGACCTTCGTCAGTCGCTCTTCGAACCCCAAGTCTCTGTATGTTGTCGGGATCTTGCCTTGTGCGTGGAGAGAGCGAACGAGTGCATCAAGCACTTCCTCGTACTCATTCAGCACGGGGCGAAAATGCGTCTCGGGATCCAGGAGCCCACGCAAGACGACATATCCATCGATTTCATACTGGGTAAGCTGTTGATCTGTAAGCTTTATCATGACGTGATCACTGACGGCTCACGAGTCCCTCGACGATGCCTCAGGAAGACTCATTTTTCTCCATTGTGTCGTTGTGGTTTCTCTGGTTCTCTACGACTAGAACGGCATCTCTCGCGGCGCAAACGGCGGGGTCGCCGCAATCGCCGCATCAAAACTCTTCCGCATCAGATCCCGCATCACATCCTGGTGATGGGGATCCTGCGACAGATCCTTGTGTTCCCACGGATCATTCTCGAGATCGTATAACTCGAACAGATCCTTCCCGTGATAGCTGATAAATTTCCACTTTCGATCTCGATACATCGTCGCGTGTGTGTGGTCCGGATAGTTGATCGCACCGAAGAACTCCGTCCTCACATACTCGCGATGCGCATCAGAGGAGCCGTCCAAAACACCTGACAGAGAACGGCCCTGCACCCAGTAGGGGATCTCGATACCTGCCGCATCCAGAAACGTTGGGACAAGGTCCACCAGTTCCACCAGCGAATCACTCACCTTGTCTTGCCGATATCTCTCAGGCCACGAAATCATCAACGGCACGCGGGTAAGTCCCTCAAAGAATCGACATCCCTTGAGCAGAAGACCGTGATCACAGAGCGCTTCTCCGTGGTCGCTCATAAACACGATGATCGTGTTGTCCTTCTCGCCAACCGCATCCAGGTGATCGATCAATCGCCCGAACTCGTGATCCACCTGTTCGACCATCGCGTAGTAGGCCGCCTGAATCAGCTTATGCTCCCACTCGTCAGGGTGTTGCGGCTTCGACTGGAAGTCGACGTTCGCATCCGTCAGTCTCTGCTGATGCTCGAGATCACCTTCCTCGAAGTGCGCGCCGGGCATCGATTCCGGATCATACCGCCTGAAATACTCGTAAGGGGGATCGAACGCGGCGTGCGGGTCGAAGGGATTGACGCTCAGCATCCAGGGCTGGTTCTCACGGCGGTTCTTGTCAATAAACTCGATCGACTTCTCGGTGCACCAGAATGTCTGGTGCAGGTGAGGCGGCACGTTGTCCGCGTCCTCCGTCGGCTCGAACACGCCGCCAAAGCTCTTCTCTGTGGCGCCCTTCCGGTAGGAATCCATCTTGTTATACTCGAGGAGCAGATTCTCGGGATTCGCTCCCTGCTGTTTCAGCCACTCCGCATAGTCGTGACCGTAATCGTTGGGTCCCTTGGGGGCGTGACTGTACTGGAAGTAGCCGTATCCATCATCGACACGATTCTCGCGCGCATTGGCCGCGCCCGCCAGATGCAGCTTTCCCACCAGCCCGCAGTGGTATCCGACGCGCGTCAGGAGGTTCGGCAGCAACCGTTCCTCATAGTAATCAGGCCAGGTCTCGTTACCGTTTCCGTTCACGCCAACAGCACTCGGATACATACCGGTGAGGAAGCTGGACCTGCTGGGTGTGCAGATCGGGGACTGACAATACGCATGATCGAAAGTGACCGATTCCTGCATGAAGGCGTCCAGACGAGGCGTATTGACGTGGGGGTTGTTCAGCGCACCGATCGTATCGAACCGCTGTTGATCCGAGCAGTACCAAAGGATGTTCGGTCGATCAGCCATTTGTGTCCCAGATCTCCTTCGCCAGGTCTTTGCCATTCACGGCAAGCACGGCCCCCTCGAGCGCAGGCTCCGCACCATCGAGACGGATCCGCTCCCCTCGCGCACAATCCGCAACAATGTGCATCTCACCGTGCAGCCCCGGAACCGACACATCGACCTTGTGGCCAGCCACCTCTATCCGGCCCGGCTCACTCAGATGGCCCATCACGTTCTCACCTTGTTCCGCTGCGATGATCTGCACAGCCAGTGTCCCGCGCCCCTGAGGTTCACCGTCTTCGTGCGTCCAAGTCAGCCGCATCACGTCATGTTCGATCCCGGTCTCGTCGATCACGAGTTCCAACTTCGCATCCTTACCATCAGGTCGGCTGGCATAGAGGGTTCGCAATCCGACGGCTACCGAACCGCGCTCGATCTGGATCGGATCTGTCAGGTCGATTGGATAGACAGCAGGGCCGGCCGGATTCGATACAACGGTCTCGGCGAAAGACACCTTCGCGTCCAGCGGTAGAACCAGATGAGAATACAGCTTTGTCGGCATCCCGCTCGCATCGAACGAAAGCCCCGTCGTCTGCAGGGGATTCGCCGGATCCTTCGGTCGCGGCGCGATCAGCGGGGCCCAGGTCTCCGGACCAGCAGAGAGAACCGCCAGCACTTCCGCCTCACGCTGAACACTCGCAACGAAGGGCACCAGATGACGCGATTTCGTATGTCCATCCTCTTCCGTCACAGGATTCACACCGTAGGGATCACCACGTCCATCCATGATCAGGTTCATCATCGGTGTATTCCGGCCCTCGTCAAAGTTCACGGTCAGCACTTTATCCATGTTGTGCCGGCTTGCACACGCTGACCCGATACTGAAGGACGACGTGATATGCTGGCTCGCCGTCTGCCCGGTCTCGTGTCCCCAGCTCTGACAGACCGTGCGTGGCACAATCTCCCTGACAGCCCGGACGGACAGCCGCAGCTTCTCGTCACACGAATGCCCTTCTCCGGACGGCTGCCCGGCCAGCATAGTCTCGAGTCGACGTCCGAGCCCCTGGCTGTTCCCTGTCAGATAGTCGTAATCTCGACTGTGTGCGCCACCCAATCTCTCGGCCGGATCAAACCAGTTTGCCCCGATATCCGTCCAAAGATGTCGGATCGCCTTCTCCGCCAGATCGCGTTCCGTCTGTCTTCCGGCGTGGCAGGCGATCTTCTCGAGTGCGCCGAGATCGACATTGTAATATGTCGGGCTCAGATACTCGTGAAAGCCGTTAGCTGCCGTGTATCGGCACCATTCATCGAACGCCGCATATCCCTCTTCTACGAGATCGGTCAGACCGAGCGCTTCGCCCACGGCAATACAGTTCCACGATCGCTTGACAAAGATATTGGTATATGTCACGAGCACTCTGTGTCCGCGGATTCCAATGGCGTTCATCCGCAGCAAATCTTCCAGCAACGTCTTCGCCTCTGCGCTGATATCGTCCCGATACAGATTCCACGTCAGGATACCGTCGGCCGTACAGAATTCGACAGCGTTCAGATCCTGGGGCCGATCGTTCTTACGATACCAGCGGTAGTTTCCATAGGTAGGGCTGTCTGGATCTCGATCCTGCAGCTCAACAGCGGTCGTGTAAGCCTCGGTGATCTCCAACGCGTGTGTCCCGGAGGCCGATGCTTGATGGGCAAACGAGAACAGACTCCGTACACCGAGATCCTGTCCGGCAGACTGGAGTTGCTCCCACCGTTTGTCGAGTTCAGACGTGCTCTGTGTGGTCATAGACGACAACATTCCCGAAAGTTACATCGATGTGATGGGCAACCAGAGCGACTCCTCCTGTGCGCAATGCCGTCGCGCTCTCCTGTCTCTCCTCGTAGCTCCACGTTGCAGGCTCCTCCGTATCCATTTCCCAGATCTTGAGCTGATAGCGCGTTACGCCCTTGCCATCATTCGAATCGTCTTCCGTGGTGCATCTCGCCTTCAAGTGATACGTTGCTTCCAGCTCAGGCTCAAAGATCCCGTGTCCGGTCATCCCGTCACCGTCGCCTCTGTAGAACTGGATGTCCGGTGCCTTGTCGCTTCCGTTCATCCACCGTAGCCAGGTGATCGCACCAAAGGGCTGATACCCCCACTTCGGCTGACCGGGAGGGAAATTCCTCGCCCCGCCAATGACGTGTCCCTGAAACCGATGAATGACGCCGAGAGCATTTCCACCGCTTCGCGGACCGGTATCATCATCGACACGATGAATCGTCACACGTACATTGACTTCGTAGTCCTGCCAGGATCGTTCCCCGATTAGAAAGACGCGATCGTACCCCGTATGCAGCGTCCTGAGCCCGTCATCGCGTACTCCCCAGTTCCCATCGACACATTGCCCCGCTTCCTGCACATTCTCGACCCGTGACCAGTCAACCAGTGCCGGAAGCGGATAGCTACCCGTCTCCAACTCCACGTAGGCAGTCAGATGAACAGGATCCATCTCCTTGTATGTTGCCGTCAACGTGATCACATTCTCGCCGGGTCGCAGAACGTCGATCGGTATGTCGGCGTTGAAGTGGCCGGTTCGCGCAAGCCGCCTGCCATCGCCATACCCATCAGGTCGACCCCCTACCTGCAGCTCCCATTCGGGAAACGCCCCGTTGACCGAGCACGTGAGCGCGGTCAAAAACGACGGGTCCTCGACATCGCCGAGCAGATTGAAGTCGGCTTGCCCATCCCCAAGATGCCCGATCCTCTGCTCATTCCCGTACCAGAGATGGATCATAATCTCACCTCAAACTGAGTGCCCTCTGGCGCGATTCCTGGCACCAGAGGGTGTATCGAGGGAACGGTCTCAGGCCAACAAAGAGTGAACGAGCGTGTGGGACACCACACCAAACAATTTCGACAGCTCACGGGATAGCCAATCCGTTGGTCAACGTGATTGGCCCACCGATTCTGTGCTCGTACATCGGCCTCTCCCACCTCTCGATCGCCTGCCGGTAGGTTTCCTTCTGTTTCCAGGCGTATGCAAGCTCGAACAACGCAATGTTGTACCCTTTGTAAGGCACGATCTGTTCGTATGGCCACGCTTCAGAATTGACAACATACGGCGCGTGATAATCGAGGACCATCTCGAGACTCAGACCGTCAATGCTGTATCCATAGAGATCCACACCTCGCCGAGCGGCGATCGCTGCAGTCAGCACCATCGCATTGACTGCGTATGTCGAGTAGTTGAGCGACTTGGTTCGACCGATCTCACGTTTCAGATGACCGTCGTCTGCGACCTGATCGGGAACCAGCCCGCGCCATTCATCGAAGGCACAGTCCAGATCAGAAACGTCATCTCTCACGATTGCCGAGATGGCCATCAGAACGACCTTCCAGTTCGCGAAGTTGTTCGTGAATTCCCGCTCGGTTACGCTTGTCGTGAATTTGCTGACCCAATCGAGCCAGGCATCCCACTCCCCTGGCTGCCAGGCTGAGGCACTCTCGCAAAGACCGCCCCCATAGAACATCCCCGGAATCGTCACAAACAGCTCGATCGGCGACTGACCGTTCGTCAGTTCCGGCGTCATATACGTTTCGGAACTCAAACACCACGTACGGATCAGCGCCACCGCCTTGTCGGCATACTGCTCATCCTGCTCGAACACATACGCGATGCCCAGATCACGCACGGCATTCTCGAGCGCTATGGCAGCGTAGTAATCCCCGCGATCCGAATCCGGATTGATCTGACCGTCACGCGTTTCCGTCGTACCGTCTGCCTTCTTCCATCCACCATATGGTGAATCCGTCCAGTATTCGTGTCGGTCCGGTCCCTTGCATGTAACAGTGACAGGCTCCTGTTCCATCGCCTTGCTTGCCAGCTCAACCACGTGCTTGTAGGCTGAGGCGTATGGCTCGTTCCCCGCCTCGACTTCCCGCTTGATACGCAGGACATCATCCTGTCCAAAGAAAATCTCTTTCATTTCGTCATCCCGAGCGCAGCCGAGGTGAGGTCTCGACCATCTTTTTGAGGCCGCTCCGTGCTGCCGTTTCAAGCTCATCCCAGATATTTATGCGCCAGCGCCATCGCCTGCCCCTTCCCAAGCCGTCTCTCTAGCAGGGATGCAAACTCCTCAACAGTCTTCCCCTCAGCAAGCTCTCCCCTCACACGATCCTGCGCAGCAAATGCGTCTTTAGTCACCTGTTCTGTGTCCACCTGGCTATCGAGTATCCTGCGCAGTTCAGCCAGGATATCCTGGGCGGAGGGATCACCCACCCGATTCACAAACTCGCCAGGATCCTCACTCAGGTTGAAGAGAAGATCCTCATACCACGTAAAGTGAATGTATTTCCACTCGCCCTTCCGAATCATGAACGACCCCGTCACGTTCCCTTCGGAATGCGACTCCGAAAATGCCCAGCCAGGGAGTGCCTCAGGTTCATCATCCATCAACGGGACAAGAGAATGTCCACGTAGGTTGTCTTTCGTCTCCGAACCGGCCCACGCCAGCAGTGTTGCCACCAGATCAACGTGAGCAACGGGCGTGTCGACAACCTTGCCGGCAGGTATTCCTGGACCGGCCATCACAAGGGGCACGTGAGCCGCATTCTCGTACAGATTGTTCTTATACCACAGCCCGTGCTCGCCCAGCATCTCACCGTGGTCGGATGTGTAGATGAAGAGGGTGTCCACCAGCTGCCCCTTCGCTTCGAGTTCCGACGCCAGCCGACCGACATACTCGTCAAGCTCGGTGATCATCCCGTAGTAGCCTGCCCGTGCTCGCCGAACACGCTCTTCAGGAACCGGTGTAGCCACTCGTTTGAAGTGTCGGAGCTCCTGGAACCCGTAGTGCATCTTCTCCAGGTCATCCGGCCTTACATCCGGCAGATCGATATCCTCGACAGGATACATCTCGTAGTGTTCACGCAAGGCGACGAATTTGGGATGCGGCTGTCCCCAACCGACCCAATGTATCCACGGCTTTCCTACGCTGTCCGCTTCATTCTCTAGGAAGTCGATTGCCGTCTGTGTTCGTTTCTCATCCCCGTGCCGATCGTCCCTCGGCCGACCATCGACTCCCGGACGCTCGTTGTGACGGTAGCACATTGGATTCCGGAACAGAGACGTAATATCCGGTGTCTTGCAGTGGCCGTTCTTGACGTCGGTCTCGATGAACCCACGCTCGTAGTCATCGTGCAGGTCGAACTTCCCCGTCGCATAGCTAGCATATCCCGCCGCGGACATGAGCGTTCCCCAGGTCGGATGCTTCCCTGCCCACGGCGTCGAGTTACAGTAGGAC
>CAYYGZ010000014.1:0-35130 GCA_964471275.1 uncultured bacterium
AAACACGAGGCCGTTGAAGGCTGTGTGCGAGTTGCGTCGATCAACGGGTCTGAGTGTCGGGCGTCTGGGGATTGTATTCTCAGGACCTCGCTCGAGTGTAGGTCGCTGTGTGCGTGATCCTGGCCCTGCGATCAGGCGTCTCCGTCGTCGTCCGCACCAAGCCTGGCAGATCGGTATGACCAGCTTTCAGCGTTCGGACCCCAGGCCTGTGTATCTGGTGACCATCATAGACTGTTACACACGCCCGCTCGTGGGATGGCCCGCCAACGATCGGTGTAAGGTATCAGACTGGAGCAGTGCTGTTCGCCCGGCTCTTGAATTCCGTGGGTTGCGAACTAAGGAATCGTGTTCAGACCTGGTTCTACGGAGCGAGAATGGTGCTGAGCCCAGTTCGAAACACTTCGTTGAGTTCCTCGAACACGGTATCAAGGGACAATACACTGGATACAATGCTCCTGATGACAACGCCTACGTTGAGCGCGTGATCCGCACCATCAAGGAAGAAGAGATCTGGAGTAGCGACATCCGAACACCAAACGAAGTGAATGAAGCACATCAATCAATTTTAATGACAGCTTGAAAACGTCTCGCTTTGGGGGGACCACTGCGGGACGTCCTGTCTACCGTGATCAACTCGGTGAAGCTGAAGTCAGCTGCCAGGGCCAGCCCCTCGCGGCACCTGAGCAAGCGCGTTTTTGGAGACTTTTGAGGCGCAGTTAAAAGTTCCTCGCCGACACGGGTCGGCGAAACGGATGGTTGGGCAGAACCAAATCAAGAACATCTCCTCTCATCCCAACATTCGCGAATAAACAAAGAAAAGCCGCACCCAGGGTCTCCCCAAGGCGCGGCCAAATCCTATCTCTTCCACTCACTACTCCCCACTCACTCCTTGCACTACCCCTACTGCTTCTCCATCCGCCTCCTCAGAAACGTCGGATACTCGAGATCATCGAGCGACAGCTCTTTGAGCGGGTTCTCGACCTCTTCCTCCTCCTCCGAATCCTCCCCGCTCTTGGCAACCGGGGCTGGTGCATTACCATTCCGCTGACGCATAAACGCAGGCACCTCATCACCCAACCGTCTCGGGGGGAGATCCCGTGACATTGACAAACCGTTCCCCCGCATCGGGCCCTTCTCGGTGATCCGGAACCCGGTCGCGATCACCGTCACCCGGAGCTCATCACCCAGGGTATCGTCCAGCACGGTTCCCCAGATCACGTGCGCGTCAGTGCCGGCCGCTTCCGTGATCACGGTGACAGCGTCATTCACCTCGAACAGCTTCAGATCCATGCCTGCGGAGATATTCACAAGCACGCTCTTCGCACCAGTGATCGATACATCCTCGAGCAATGGACTCTTGATCGCCTTCGCCGCGGCTTCCACTGCACGATTCTCATCAACGGACCCGCCGGTTCCCATCAGCGCGTCGCCGCCCTGCAACATCACAGTACGTAGGTCGTTGAAGTCGAGATTCACCTCACCGGGAATTGTAATCAGGTCTGAAATGCCGCGGGTCGCCTGGTGCAGAACATCGTCTGCCGTGCGGAAAGCATCCTTGAGCGTCGTCTCCTTTGAACTGACTGCAAGCAGTCTCTGATTCGGAATAATGATCAGCGTATCAACGGCTTCTTTCAGTGCGTCAATACCGGCGTCGGCATTCCGCATCTTCTGCATACCTTCCATCGCGAACGGCTTTGTCACGATTCCGACCGTCAGCGCACCTAACTCCTTCGCGATCTCTGCGACCATCGGTGCCGCACCCGTCCCCGTGCCACCACCCATACCGGCCGTTACAAACACCATGTCCGACCCGGCCAGCTCTTCAGCCATCTGATCGCGGCTCTCCTCGATGGCGCGTCGACCCACGTCCGGGTCCGCGCCGGCACCGAGACCACGCGTCAGATTCGCTCCGATCTGGATCTTGCGATTCGCCTGCGAAAGCTCCAACACCTGCGCGTCTGTATTCACTGCCAGAAACTCGACACCACCCAGCCCGGCGTCGATCATGCGATTCACCGCATTCCCACCGGCGCCGCCGACGCCAACGACACGCAACTTGGCTTGATGCTCACTGTCTACAATTGAAAATGTGACCACGTCAAGACCTCCGGAGGAAACTTGGGGAAAGCCTGGGGGACATCACCTTTACCGTATCCATTGCGGACTGCAGGGGAGGTGGGGACCTCGCCTACTTCCGCTTCGTCTTGATAAACAATCTTCTGAACACTTGTCTGATCAACGCTATGTTCGCACCCTCACCCCTCTGCCTCACAGTTTGCGCTTCAATCCACGATCTTCACATCTTCTTTCATCAATTCAATTTGGACTCTAGAAAAAGTCCTTAACCCACCCCTTCATCCGTCCCAAAATGCTGTTAAACATCTCACCATTCCCGTTCACCAGGTGTCCTTCACGATTCTGGTGATTCAATCCGAACTGAACCAGCCCGACCCCTGTCGCGTAGATCGGTTGCGTCACGGCGTCGACCAGACCGGTCACGTTCCGCGGCGTCCCGATTCTCACCGGCACGTCGAAGATTTCTTCTGCGAGCTCCGCGCACCCATCGACCATCGCGCCGCCGCCCGTGACGACCACCCCGGCGGCCAGAAGATGAGCGTAATCCGTCCGCAGCAGTTCACGGTGTACCAGCGAGAAGATTTCATCCATCCTGGCTTCGATGATCGAAGTCATCTCGGCACGCTCGACCTTGCATGGCGGTCGTCCCGCAATACCCGGAACCTCGATCACCTCCTCTTTGCTCACGAGCGAGGACAGGGCACAACCATGCATGCGCTTCAGCTCTTCGGCCTGCTTTAGCGGCGTACGCATTCCGATCGATACATCGTGCGTCACATTCTCACCGCCGAGACCGACAACCGCCGTGTGGCGGATGCTCCCGTCATAGAACACGGCGATATCGCTTGTCCCGCCGCCGATGTCCACGAGCAGACAGCCCATCTCTTCTTCGTCCGGCGTCAGGACCGCGTAGCTCGATGCGATCGGTTCGAGCACGAGATCAACAACTTCCACGCCTGCTCGTCGGATACTCTTGCAGATATTCTGAGCGCTCGTCACGGCACCCGTCACGATGTGGACATCCGCCTCGAGACGCACCCCGGACATGCCGATTGGATCCTTGATACCGGGCTGGTCATCTACCAGGAAGTCCTGGGGCAGCACGTGCACGATCTCACGATCCAGTGGAATATTAATCGCCTTGGCCGCTTCGATCACGCGCGCTTCATCATTCGGCGTGACCTCGTTGTCGGGTCCGGAAACCGCGATTACGCCGCGGCTATTGACGCTCCGAATGTGGTCACCCGCAATTCCTGCGTAGACCGCCGTGATGCGTGTGTCTGACATCTGCTCGGCGCGGTCGATGGCCGCCTGGATCGACTTCACCGTCTTCTCGACGTTGACGACCACGCCTCTCTTCAATCCCTCGGATGGTGCACTGCCCACACCCGTGATCTTCAGGCCGCCTTCCTCCTCAACTTCGGCAACGATCGTACAGATCTTGGTCGTTCCGATGTCCATGCCGACAATGCGATCGCCTTTGACCATAAACGATCTCCTTTCTCAGTCCGGAATACCGGCTGGATACTTGACCAATCCGGCACGTACCGAATCGACCGACATTCGGCCGGCTACCACCTGATTAGCGTAGCGTAGGTCGATATACGCAAGATCCTCAGAAAGGATATCGCCGCTGGCTATGAAGGCGCGATAGTTCTGAATCTGATCGACGATCTGGTCTAGTCGAATCTTGAGCGTCATGCCGTCCGCGAGGATGAGATCGCCTTCTTCGGCGTCCAGCAGGCAGACTTCGGACACACGAGACCAGAACTTCGGCTGCACCGTCTGCGCAGTTTCGATCAACCGGGCGACGCCGTGTCTGACGGCGAACTCGGACAACGTCGAGTCTGCGAGGACCGCATCGAATCCCGTTACGATCGGGAGATCGAAAGGCACATTGGGCAGTTCAAAGCTGACCGCATCCTGATCGAAACCGAGCAGTCCCTCGGAGGTCGACACAAGCGCGATCGGTACTCGCTCCTCGACAGAGATCACGAGTGAATCCGGTGGTCGTCTCAGAAGGAGAGCGCTCCGGACGAGCGGGTGGGAAACGATCGAATCCGTTGCCGTCTTCAGGTTTGTTTCGAAGAGATTGGCTCCGTGATTCAACCCCGAGCGCGCCACGACCTCCTCCGGAGCCAGAAGACGCCCCCCGATGACGGTGATCTCTTGCAGCTTGAACAGGTCGCTTCCCTGGAGACCTGAGTAGACTTCCGGGATGCTGGCACCGAGAGCGGCCATCACGACCATCACGGCACCGGCCCTGGCAATCTGCCGGCCGCGCCCCGTTCTGGGCGTCGTTGACGCCGTGAACACAGCAGCCCTCTCCTTACGTCGCTTCGTCACAGTCTTGCGACGGCCGAGTGCCTCGCCGTTATACGTTCTCGATGCCGAACTCGCCGACGATCCGAACTTCTGTTTCAAGATCGACTCCCTCCCTGTCGCGCACTTGATCTCGCACGCGCTCGATCAACTGTAAGACTTCTGCGGCCGAGATGCCGCCCTTAGTCACCATGAAATTCGCGTGAACGTCTGAAACCTCAACGTTCCCGATCGCCATTCCCTTGCACCCCGAGCGATCGATCAACAGACCCGCAGACATACCTTCGGGATTCTTGAAGACACAGCCTGCGTTCCGAAGCCAGACCGGTTGTGACATCTTTCGCTCCTCGAGCATCCGGTCCATCTCGGCCTGTATCGCCAATGGGTCACCTTGGCCCAGTGAAAAGGTCGCCTCCAGGACCAGATAGTCCTTCGGGATCTCGGCCTTTCGATACCCGTGCCGGATCTCCGATTTCTTCAACTTCATCTCGTGCGCGGTCTTCAGATCAATGCCCCGTATCCAGAGCAGGTCATCGAACGTCTCTCCTCCCCACGCGCCTGCATTTCCCCGAATGGCTCCCCCGATCGTCCCAGGAATCCCACATCCCCATTCCATACCCGTCCGGCCATCTCGCTGACATCGCCGGCTGAACACCTGCGTGCTGGCACCCGCCTCGATGAGACCGCGATCCGGCTCGATCACGATACCCGTCATCCCCTCCGTCAACCCGATCACCACACCCCGGAAACCGGCATCCTTCACAAGCATGTTCGTCCCGCCGCCAATCGGCAGGATTGGGACCTCCGCATCCTTGATCAAGGGTAGCGTCGACATCAGATCATCGACACTCTCCGGCAGATACATCAGATCCGCTGGCCCTCCGACCCCAAACGCCGTCCGCTTCGCCAGCGGCTCACCCTCGATCACCATCCCCCGCGCCACCCGCTTCAACTCAGCGCCTAGCGCAGCAGCCCTGCCGTTTTCAACCATCAGATGCACGGTTCTCTGCTGTCCGGACCGAGTCTCCCCTGTCCCCTGACCCTCTGCCTCTCTGCAGCCCTCTCAAGATCTCCCCCGCCACTTTCTCGATCGAACCGGCTCCCATCACAACGACCGTGTCCCCAGCTTCCACCGTATCAATCACGGCATCTGCCAGCCGATCCAGATCCGCTTCGTAATAGCAGTCATCGATCGAATCCGCGATCGTCCGTCCCGTGATTCCCGGGATCGGCATTTCTCTCGCGGGATAGATGTCCGTCAGCCAGCAGATATCTGCATCGGACAGCGACTTGCTGAATGCATCCGCAAAATCCCGTGTGCGAGAATACAGGTGCGGCTGAAAGACCGCGACAATCCGTCCGGACCAGACGGACCGGGCAGCCCGGAGTGTCTCGGCGATCTCTTTCGGGTGGTGTGCATAGTCGTTGATCACCGTAACCCCCCCCGCCTCACCCATCTTCTCGAAGCGCCGCCGGACACCGCTGAATGAAGCCAGACCCTCGCGGATCGCAGGCCATTCGAGACCGATCGACAGCGCGGCGCCAATCGCACCCAACGCATTCGAAACGTTGTGCTGGCCTGGCAGCTGAATGGTTGCCTCACCCAGCGCTTCACCCTTGTGCCTGACCGTAAATGTCGTCGACAGACCATCCGATGAGACACCCTCTGCACCCAGGCTCACGTCTTCGCCAAGACCGAACAGAAGGCGATTTCGACCCTCCGGAACGACAAGATCAGCGGATGCGTCATAATCAGCTGAAACAACAACGGTGCCCTCGTCCGTCATGCCGGCCAGGAAATGATTGAACGTCTCACCGATCTCGCTCTCGGATGCGTACAGATCAAGGTGATCTGCTTCAAGCGATGTGACCACGGCGACCGCAGGCGTCAGCTCCAGAAACGCGCGATCATACTCATCCGCCTCGACGACCCAGACATCGTCTGACCCGACCCGCAGGTTTGACTCGTCACCTTGCACGGCTCCGCCGACAAATGAAGTTGGGTCCAGACCAGCGGTCTCGCAGATTTGAGTAATCATCGCGGTCGTCGTTGTCTTTCCGTGTGTTCCCGATATCGCAATCAGTTGCTTGCCACGCGTCATCTCACCGAGAAGCCGCTTGCCTTCGACAATCCGGATTCCCTTCTGTCGTGCGAAAACGAGCTCCGGATTCTGTGGGCCGACAGCCGGTGTATACACGACCGCATCTGCGGATCCGACGTTCTCCCATGCGTGCCCGATCGTGACGGCTACCCCCGCCCGCTCGAGACGGTCCGTGAACACGGACGCTTCCCGGTCAGATCCGGTGACACGACATCCCTTCCGGGCCAGCATCTCGGCCAGCGCGCTCATCCGGACGCCGCCGACTCCGACGAAATGAACCCGGGTATTGGCCTGTGACGACCAGAGGCCGGAATCCAAGGCCATCCTCAGACCCGGATCAGGTTTCGGTCCATCAGCTCCGCAGCGATCCGATCGCTGGCGTCCCCCGACCCGCGGGCCGCGCTCCTGTCACCCATCCGGCCGAGAGCTTCGGGCTCATCCATCAAGCCTGAAACCGCTGCACTCAACGTCTTCCCGTCGATTTCGCGCTGCAAAATCATTCGCGCCCAACCTTCATTTTCCATCGTCCGCGCGTTTACTTCCTGATGGTTCTCCGCGGCCGTTTCCAACGGAACCAGAATCGCGGGAATCCCGAACAGATTGAGTTCGGCGATGGTCATGGCGCCAGCGCGTGTCACTGCCAGGTCTGCTGCACGATACGCGGCGGGCATCTCATCGATGAAAGCCAAGGTCCGGACACGATCCCCGTAAGGTTCGGCGACTCGGGCCATCTTTTCGTAGTCGAGCGAGCCCGTTTGCCAAAGGATCTGAACCTCGTCATCCATCAGTCGCGGCAGCGCATCCGCAAGCGCCTTGTTGATGGATCGTGCTCCCTGGCTGCCGCCAACCACGAGTAGGGACTTCGCATCCCTATCCAGCCCGAAGGCGTCCCTTGCTTGCCCCTGACTCGCGTCCTCCTTGGGAATCCGTGTCGGATTCCCGACTGCCTCACAAATGCGGCCGCCCATCTTGCGAGCCGCCTCCGGAAAACCGAGGAGCACTACCGAGGCGACCCTCGAAAGCAGCCTGAGTGTGACGCCCGGCAGGACGTTCGAATCATGAATCACGAGTGGAACACCCATCGCAACCGACGCCAGCCCGACAGGTCCGCTGACATAGCCGCCAGTGCAGACTGTCACATCTGGCCGGAACCGTCGCATCAGGGCAACCGACTCGACGAACCCCTTCATCAGCACGAGGGGAAAGCGAAGCAGACTTGCGTTCAACGAACGGCTCAGTGAGATCACCGATATCAGTTCGAGCCGGAAACCGGCCTTCGGAACGACCCGGAATTCGACGCCTCGCTTAGTTCCCACGAACAGGAACTCCGAGTTTTTGCTAACCCGCTGAATCGCTTCCGCTATCGCCAGGGCCGGAGTTGCGTGTCCTCCTGTGCCGCCACCCGCTATCAGTACTCTCGACGCCATTACACTCTCGCAGCGGGTGAGAAGTCACCTCTCGATCCGGCCTGCCCTTCCCTGTGCGGTCTGCGCCTTTCCTGAGACTGGGATATCACTCCTAGGGGCCTCTAGCGACCCGACAGGACCGGCTACCGTATCCGCGATCTCGGTCGACGCCGCCACCCGACAGTCTCTTCCACAAGGATTCCCGGCCGCTTGAGCCTGTTCGTTCGTCCGACATTCATCAGCAGTCCCGCACCGACCATCGTGAGCAGCAGAGATGATCCCCCATAGCTGATGAAGGGCAACGGAAGCCCGGTGGTCGGGAGCAATCCGATCGACACACCCACATTGATCAACGCGTAGACCATCACCATAAACGTCAGCCCGGACGCGAGCAGAAATCCGTAAAAATCGGGAGCCTGGCGGGCGATCTTCAGCCCGAGGTGCCCAAAAAGCAGAAAGCCGGCGAGAAGACCGAGCGTGCCAAGCAGCCCGAGCTCTTCACCGACAATGCTGAATACGAAATCCGTATGTGGTTCCGGGAGAAAGAAATACTTCTGAAGACTCCGCGTAAGCCCGAGCCCCGTCAGACCCCCGCTGCCAAGAGCCACGAGGGATTGTGTGATCTGGTAGCCGTCACCCTGGACATCACCCATCGGGTCGAGGAACGTCATCACACGTTCCTTACGATATCCCAGACCAAAGACGATGAAGGCAATGAACGGAAGGGCACTCAGGGCAGAACCGAGCAGATGTACAATCTGCACGCCGGAGACATACATCATCAACGCGCAGGTTAGACCGATCGCAAGTGCCGTTCCCAGGTCCGGCTGCAGAATAATCAGGAACATCGCCAGTGCGACGACACCGGCGTGTCTGACGTAATCTTTAAACTCAGTGAGCGCGCCCTTGTCGTGATTCAGACGCTCAGCAAGGAAGACAACGAGGGCCAGCCGCATCAGGTCTGCAGGTTGAAAGGCACCAAAGCCGGGGATGGGAACCCAGCGATACGCACCCCTGACCTTGCCAACACCGAACATTTTGAGCATCAGCACGATCCCGAGCCCGATGAACCCGACGATCAGGATTCCCTTGGCGTAGCCCCGCACTTTGTCCAGGTTGACGTACATCGCAATGAGCAGTGCGATCACACCCAGCAGGGCGCGGAGCACCCATCGCTGAATGAAGAAATGCCCATTATCGAATCGGGATTGAGCAAGGCCGGAACTCGCGCTGTACACCATCACCAGACCGAAACCGACCAGGCTCAACACGAGTAACATCAACTGCAAATGAACCTTGCTGTCCCGCCAGTCTTCTGTAAACGACACTGGCGCTGACCCTGAGGGACTGGGGGAGCGTGTGGGGCACGCAGGCAGGACGGGGGAAAACCGGCTTAACGCCCCGACGGCGGCCCGCTTATGCGGACGATGATCACATTGCGACGAAAGTGCTCTTCAGCACTCCTGACAAATAAGGAGCGCTCACGCGCTCCGCTCTCAGATCCTACGATGCTTTGGCTCAACCCCGATCTTGGGGAATGGGGTGAGTCGTATTCGGTCGTGCTGTCCTGCCTGCCTTTAGCAACCTAGCGCTTCTGCCACATTTTCAAGTGCGATACCACGCGATCCCTTGATCAACACCAGATCCCCCGCCTTTAGGACCTCCTTGAGAAGTCCGGCGACCGGATCACGATCGAGATATGCGTGTATGTTCTCCGGGCTCAAACCCGCTTCAAGGGCACCCGCAGCCATATCTTCGGCAAATTCGCCGACGGCGACAAGTCTATTGATTCCAGAAAGTTGTGTATGCCGACCAAGCTCGAAGTGGGCTTCTTTAGACCCGGGCCCCAACTCGAGCATATCCCCGAGCACAGCAACACGGCAGCCGGTCACCTCGATATCGTGAACCGACTGAAGTGCGACTTTCATCGATGCTGGATTTGCGTTGTAGGCATCGTTGTAAACGCGGATGCCATCCTTTTCCACGATCTGGCTGCGCCAGCGCGTGAGTTGGAAAGTTTGGAGCGCCTGTGCGGCGTCCGGCAGAGGAATGTCGAGAGCGACCCCGACGGCTACTGCTGCCAGGGCGTTATAAACGTTGTGCCGCCCCGGGATGCGCAAATCAAACTGTTGGCCCTGTAGAGAGAAATGACCATAACCCTCCCGGTCTAGGACGAATCCCTCCCCACGAAACTGGCTACACATTTCGATGCCAAAGCCCAGGAGTCTCCCCTTTGCTCTCTCCTTAGGCAGCAACAGGTCATCAAAATTTAGGATAGCCATTGAAGACTCGTCCAGATACTCCAGGAGTTCCCCTTTGGCTACAGCCACCCCCTCTACAGAGCCTAAGAATTCTAGGTGTGTCGGTCCGATGTTCGTAATTACACCGATCGTTGGATCGGCTACTTCACACAGATATGTTAACCCGTGGTGTTCACTGATCCCCATCTCGATCACGGCAACTTCGTGTTCTTCCTCGAGCTGCAGGATCGTCAGCGGTACGCCGAGGCGCGTATTCTGGTTCCCCGACGTCGCCAGCACTTGATATCGCGTACCGAGAACCGCCGCCGTCATGTCCTTCGTTGTCGTCTTCCCGTTGCTGCCTGTTATCCCGACAACAGGGATATTGAATCGCTTCCGGTATTCACGAGCCAGATCGCCAAGCGCCAGATCCGGTGCCTCGACCGCGATCACCGGTCTATTCGCTGTATTGTCGGCTATCCAGTCCTTTAGGACAATAGCGGCACTGGCACCAGCTTCGATCGCCGCGTCCACATACCGGTGTCCATCGGTCTGCTCACCCTCTATTGCAAAGAACAGTTGCCCCGGTTCGATCGTCCGGTTATCGAGCGAGCCTCCCGTCGGTTCGATCGTCACATCTGTCGCTCCGATCAGCTCCCCCCTCATCGCCTCAGCGGCTTGTTCTAACGTTATTCCACGCATCGACGTGTCTACCGCAATTCGCTCTGCATCTTGCGCTCCGCCTTTGCCCTTTGCCCTCTGCCTCTGCTAGCCCTACCCCCCATGCCCGAGCTCCCCCAATATCTCCCTCACCACTTCCCGATCATCAAAGTGTATCGTCTCCCCCCCGATCGCCTGGTAGTCCTCGTGACCCTTTCCCGCGATCACCACCAGGTCACCGGCTTCCGCGTCCTTGAGGGCCAGATCGATCGCTTTCCGGCGATCCGCCTCCACCAGATAGGGCGCACCATCGAGACCGGGTATGATATCGGCGATAATTGCATCCATGTCTTCAGACCGCGGGTTGTCGGACGTCACGATCGTCAGATCCGCAAGATCGGCAGAGGCGCGACCCATTTCGGGTCTCTTCCCGCGATCCCGCTCACCTCCGCAGCCGAACAGAGAGATAAGACGACGTTCGGCAAGTTGGCGTCCCGCCGTCAGGGCATTTACCAGACCGTCCGGCGTGTGTGCGTAGTCCACGAATACCCCAAACGGTTGACCCACATCGACTCCTTCGAATCGACCCGGCACCTGGACACTCTCCAGTGCCGACACAATCGTCTTCGACGGGATATCGAGTGCCCGACACGCTGCAACGGCTGCCGCTACGTTGTACTGATGGAAGTGTCCCGTAAGCGACAGGGAGCCCGTGATCGTTTCATCCAAGGCCTCGATCACGACCTTCGATCCGCGGTAATCCGTAACGAACGATCGTACACGAAATTGCGAATTTACATCTTGCCCGTAACCGACGATTTGTGCCGACGTATCCCGGATCATGCGATCCGATGAATCGTCATCCACGTTCACGACAGCGTGGGCCGTAGAATCTAAGTTGTCAAAGAGCGTGGCCTTCGCGGCCGCATAGGCTGCGAATGAATCGTGGTAGTCCAGGTGATCTCGCGTCAAATTCGTGAAAACACCGACATCAAACCGGATACTGTCCAACCGATTCATACTCAGACCGTGAGAGGAAACTTCCATCACCACGGTCTCACACCCGGCATCTACCATCTCGCGAAGCATCCGCTGCAGCTCGTGGGCTTCCGGCGTCGTGTTCGTTGAGGCTACGCATCGGCTGCCGATTCGATATTCCACCGTCCCGAGAAGACCGGTTGAAACACCCGCCGCAACGAGAGCGGCGTAAATCAGATAGGTTGTCGTCGTCTTGCCGTTCGTTCCCGTAACACCGATCACGCGAAGCGCGTCTGAGGGTCGACCATAAAGGGTCTGTGCCAGTGATGCGAGACCCTGATCGGTCGACGAAACCACAACCTGCGGCAACGCAATGTCGACTTCGTGATCGACAACCGCTGCTGCTGCTCCGGCCGCCGCAGCAGCGGCGATGAACTCGTGACCGTCTCTTGCCCTTCTCAGCGCGACGTAGGCTTCACCCGACTTGAGGGTCTGCGTGTTCGTCGAGAGACCCGCGACCTCCGTGTCACCGTCGCCGACCAGCGAGCAATCGGTGTCTGCGATCAACCGGGAGAGTTGCACACGTCATCCGTTCCTTCTGCACGTCACCCTGGCCAGTGTCCCAGGCGTCACGCGCACCCCGGAGGAGGGGACCTGCTTCACGACCATTCCGCTCCCCGACGCTTTAACCCGGAAGCCAGCCTGCGTCAGCCTGACAACCGCTTGTCTGAGTGGAACGCCAACCACATCCGGCATTCGGTTGTCTGCCCCCTCGTTGTCGAGGCTGAGTGACGCGGTGACCAAGCCATATCCTGCCGGCGTGCTCACGGCTCCGGTCGTGTACCTTGCCAAAGGTTTTTCGGTCGGTTTCAGTTGAACCAGCGTCGTCTTGTGTCTTGCAGGTGTGTCGCGCCGGCTGAGAACACGATTCACGATTCTCTTGAATACGGGGGCAGCGACCTGGCTCGCCAGGTGCGTCTGCTCGGGTCCATCCACGATCACGAGACAGAGCAAATCCGGATCTTCGGCCGGCAGGTATCCGATAAACGAAGACACGTAGCGATCTGGATCGTATCCCAGTCGATCCTCGTAAGCTTTCTGTGCGGTTCCCGTCTTGCCGGCGACACGATACCCCGGTATGGCCGCGTTCGACCCTGTGCCGTGACTGACGACACCCTCGAGATATTGGTTCACTTCTTTAGCGACACGTTTCGAGACGACACGTCTTACCGTATCCACTGAGGTTTCGCTGAGTCGTTCGCCGCCTCTTGACGTCCAGCGATAGAGTCGAGGCGCAACCAGCACGCCTCGATTCGCGATCACACCGTAGGCTGACGCAACCTGCAGCGCCGTAACACCCACTTCCTGACCGATAGCGATCGTCTCCAGACTCCGCTTTGACCACTGACCGGGATGCTTCAGGATACCGGCGGTTTCACCGGGTAATCCTTTGCCCGTGACGCTGCCGAATCCGAATAGCCGACCATACTTGAACAGACCGGCCGTTCCGAGTGCCCGGGCAATCTTGATCGTCCCGACGTTGCTCGACTCTTCAATCACCTGCTGAACGGTCAACCAGCTCGAAGGATGCGTATCCGTGATCACGCCCCCCGGAACCACCAATCGACCGTTCTCACAATCGATCGAATCCTGACCCCGGTAGAGACCCTCTTCCATCGCCCCTGCGACAGCGACGATCTTAAACGTCGATCCGGGTTCGAACTGATCAGTCACAGCACGATTTCGGTGGAGCCAGCGATCGTAGTTACCGAAGGCGTTCGGATCGATCGTAGGGACGTTCACCATCGCCAGGATTTCACCCGTCTTCGGGTTCGTCACCACAGCGATGCCGCTGATCGCCTTGAAATGCGCGACCGTTGCCTCGAGTTCTTCCTCCGCTATCGACTGGACAACCGAGTCGATCGTAAGCGTCAGATCTGCCCCGTCTTCGGGCAGGGCTTCCACGACACCGAGATCGCTGATCGCTCGTCCCTTCGCATCGACACGCGATGACATCTCACCGGCCGATCCACGTAGCGTCTGATCGTAAGCCCGTTCGATGCCCTCGATCCCCGAGTTATCGACGCTGGTATAGCCGACCAACTGACCGGCGACCGACCCCATCGGGTAGGCTCGGGCCATTTCGACCACGCAACCGATGCCCTCGGGGAGCGTATCGGCCTCGGGACCGTCGATCATCTGACGGGCAAGCCACACAAATGAGCGCTTGCCCTGCAGACGCTTGAGCAGGGCTCCCTCGCTTTCGCCGGACTCCTTGAAGAACCGAACCGCCAGCGAGCGGAGCGTATCGACATCCGATATGTTGTTGACAAAGAACGATTGGGATTCGAGCGTCGTCGCAAGAACGCGACCTTCTCGATCCAATATCTGCCCCCGCTTCGCGGCGAGGGGTACTCCCTTGATATGCTGATGCCGGGCCTTGCTTGCGTAGGCCTCTTTCGCGAAGCCTTGGATCACCACCAGCCGCCCGGCCAGGCAGATCGCAAAGATCAGGCCTGCCGCTGCGACCAGACGCTGGCGCTTGTAGTAGCGTTGCTCAACGACCAGCATCGGTCTTCACCTTCTGAAGAGAAACCGATCGTCCCACGAGGCCTGCCGGTGCCGTATACAGATTGTTCGGTCTTCCCTCAGGGAAGCGCATCCCCAGTTCGATGGCAGCGATCTCCCGAATCCGGCTGGCCTTCTGAAGACCCGTGACGTCGACGCGGAGCCGCTTCTGCTTCTGAATCAGGGCTTCCCGCTCATCCCTCAACAACGCGATCTGCTCTCCCTGCGAGAGCGTGCTGACATGACACCAGACGTAGATCAACCCGCTGAGAACAAGGAACGAAACGGAGCAGAAATACCATCGATAGGGGGAGTGTCCCAAGTCACCTTACTTTCTCGCCGACCCGGAGTTTGGCGCTTCGCGCTCTCGGGTTGGCCGCTATCTCCTCTGGGCTCGCTAGCACACCGCGGGGTAAGACCTCCTTCATCCTCCCTGCGGCCGGATCAGCTACCGGGAAATCTCTCGGCAGCGCCGAAACCGGTGTACCTCGTAATACCCGCTTGGCGATGCGATCTTCCAGCGAATGATAGGTCAGGAGAGCGAGACGACCGCCGATCACCAGAGCATCCGTGATCTTGTTGAGCGTCTCCTCAAGATGTGCGAGCTCTTCGTTAACCTCGATCCGAATCGCTTGAAATATCCGCGCCTGTGACTTCGTCGCGTAGCGGCTCGGAACGTGCCGCGAAATCAGTTCTGCAAGATCGTGCGTCGATCGGATCCGCGCTTTGCGTCTGTCTCTGCAGATCGATTTCGCAATCCGTCCCGCCGCCCTTTCCTCGCCGTATTCCCGGAAGATTCTGGCCAGGTCGCGTTCCAAATACTCGTTCACAACCTGTTCCGCCGTTCGTGCTGCGTCCGGCCCCATTCTCATGTCCAGCGGGCCATCCTGGCGGTAGCTGAAACCGCGCTCTGCGTCATCGATCTGCCGGGAGGAGACACCCAGATCGAACAGTGCACCGTTCAGTTCATCGACTCCGAATGAACAGAGCTTTTCCGGAAGTTTCCAGAATGGGATCTGCTCTTGGTCAAAGCGTTTCCCGAATCGGGTCAACCGCTGGGAGGTCGTCGAAATCGCAACCGGATCTCGATCGACCCCGATCAAACGCCCCTCCGAACCAAGCTGCTCGAGAATCAACTCAGCGTGACCGCCTCCTCCGAGCGTCGCATCGACATAGGTTCCCTCGGAATCGGTGATCATGTGCTCAACAACCTCTGGCCCCAGGACCGGAACGTGATACTCTGGAGCCTTTTCAAGCATACTGCCCGTCCCATCCGGTTCTCATTCCAACGGGCTCAAATTGCCTATAGTAGTTTCGCCGCTCTCCTCCACCCGCTCGGGGCCGAGGTGAGGAGAGGAGGGACTAAATCCAGTCCAGACTCTCCGCGATATCTTCGAGATCAACCTCGTTGATGCTCTCCTGATACCCGTCAGGGCTCCAGATCTCCACGCGATCGATTACGCCGATCAGGGTCGCACGATCTGAAATGCCGGCCATCTCAAGATGCTTTCGGGGGATCAGAACTCGCCCCTGGCTGTCGAACTTGACCTCTGTGGCACGGCCGGCGACAGAGCGGATGAGTTGACGGGTTTCGCGTTTCGCTCCGCTCAGGCTTTGCAGTTTCTCGAGAACCCGCTTCCAACCGGCCGGGTCGTAAGCGCCAAGACAGCCATCAAACCAACGGGCGACCACGAACGTGTTCACACCCATTGGGAGGGCTTTTCGAAAGGCGGAGGGGATGATCAGTCGACCTTTACCATCGACTGGGACATTCTCGTATTCGCCGATAAACTGGGGAGTTTCGTCCGGCATCACGATTCCTGAGAAAAAGGAATAGTTCCTGAACGCTTCTAAAATCACTGTTTACGTATCCAAACTTCAAAAAACACCACTTCCCACCACTATTCACCACCAAAAGTAGGGTTGAGAATTGGGACTGTCAAGCGATTTTTGTCTGAAAAATTGTGTTATCTTCTGCAAAAACAATGCAGCGCACTTTTGGGCAGTCGTTATGTGTGTTGGTATTCACCCTGGCAACGTTATGGGTTCATCCACCACCGACCGCATCAGCACTGGTCACAGGGGCTGCATGTTTATGGGAAGGATGTTGCGATTCGGGCACCTGGCCGTCGTGTTGAGTTTGGGCGTTGCGTGCACGGATCCCGGAGATCATCCACCGGGCCTTGAAACGATGACTGAGATTCTGGCCGAAATGGTTCGAGCGAATCAAGGCCGACTTCCGCCTGATTCGATGCGCGTGAAGCGAGAGGCCGTGTTCGAGAAACACGGCACAAACGAGCAGGAAGTACGGAACTGGATTGCCGCGATGCGGAAGGATTCTGCAGAGAACCAGAAACTGGCGATACGTGCCGCCGAGTTGATCGGCAACAAATCGGTGCCGGGGCCGCCGACCTACCGCGAACGCAGGCGGACCGCTCCAAAGTGATCTCCTGGCTTCCTGAATCTGGACAGCCTCTTGATCACGCCCACCCGCAACAGTCCACGGCTTGTACACAAGAATGCCCGACCTCTCTCACGAGATCGGGCATTTGACTTGTCATCTTGTTCGGCTGTCTGAGGTAACCTTGACGCCGATTCGTGCGCCGTGCTTACAGCCCGATCAGCCGACCGATATCGTTCGCCGTCACGTAGATCATCAACGCGATGAGGAAGACGAATCCGACCTGCTGCAGAACCTCTTTCTGCTTCACCGACAGATCACGTCGCGTCACCGTCTCGATCCCTATGATGAACAGGTGACCGCCGTCGAGCATCGGAATAGGAAGCAGGTTCAGCACGGCAAGGTTCACACTAAGCAACGCCATGAACGAGAACAGCGACTCGAGACCGTTCTTTGCGCTCTGACCGGCCATCTGGGCAATCGCAACGGGGCCAGCCAGTTCATTCCCGGATCCCTGTCCCGACACCAGTCGTTTCAGAAACGTGAATATGCTGGTCGTGTAGATCTTCAGTTCCTCGGCACTTCGCACGATCGCACGTCCCAGTCCAACGGGTACGCGCTCACGAAATTGCGAGATACCGATCCGGCCGACGATCTCGCCACCCACTTCGTCACCCCGCGGCGTAACCATCGCGGACATCTCCGCGTTGCCCTCGTCGGGTCTCACCCAGGTGATCAGCGTCTCCTTGTCGGGTCTGGCCTGGATAATCTGGCTCATCTGCCACCAGGTCGTGACCGGCTTCCCGTCGACGGCCGTGATCAGATCACCGCCCTGCAGACCTGTACCTTCCGCCGGGTGACCCGGCACGACGTGACCCACACGCGGTTTGAGCGGCGGCGCGACACCCAGCTCGATTGGATCTGCATCCAGTATGGCTGCGAACGCGACCACGCTCCCCTCTCGATCCACAACCAAGTTCGTTCCTGTACCAAGCCCGTTTGTCAGGCCCTCTACGACCTCGCTCCAGTTCGCAACATCCGACCCGTCTATCTGCAGTACGCGATCGCCGGCTCGTGCGCCGGCCTCGTAGAGAGCCGATTCGCTCGTCACCCCACCCAGGACCGTCGAATTCAAATACGCATAATCACCGTAGCCGACGCGGATCGTCAGAATCAATATAAACCCGAGAATGATGTTCATCGCCGGTCCAGCCGCCATCACAGATGCCTGCATCCACCGCGGCTTCGACAGGAACTCGTAAGGCTCACCCTGGGGCTCGTCCTTACCAAAATCGGACATTCCCGCGACCTTGACATACCCGCCAAGCGGCAACCAGGAGATCAGGTATTCCGTGTCGCCATAGGTAACGCCGAACGCCTTCGGAGGATAGCCGAGAGAGAATTCCTCAACCTTCATCCCGCACTTCTTGGCGACCAGGAAGTGTCCCAGCTCGTGCACAAACACAAGCACGCCGAGTACAAAAATAAATGACAATAGGGTAACGATGGCTCTGCTCCTTTTACGGGTGGGGATGCCGCCTCTACCGTGAAGGTCCGACCGCCGCACCGTTTCGTTTGTTTCGCCTTAGATTTTCCAGACTCTAGATATAACCAAAAACACACCTATCGCGGCAATAACTCTAGAGAACTCTGGAACCAGGACCTCCCATTTACCAAACCGCTTGAACCCGTAGATCACGGGAATCGAAATTGCGATAACGACAATCTGACCGAGCTCGATCCCGATGTTGAAGCCGACGAGCGGGGCCCAGATCGTCCCCATCTCCATCATACTCTTGAGAAGCTCGGTCAGGTGGCCGGAGAATCCGGCACCGTGAATCAGACCAAATGCTCCCGCTACGAGCCACCTGCGACGCTGCTCCTTCATCACCAGGTTCTCGATCCCAACATAAGCGATCGAGGCAGCGATAAGCGTTTCGGTGAGAGTTGGATCGAGCGACACGATCTCGAGGGCGCTCAATACCAGCGTCGTTGAGTGCGCGATCGTGAATGCACTGATCACCGCCAGCAGGGCGCGCCATTCGGTGGCTGCGATGATCAGCCCAGCGAGAAACAGAAGGTGGTCATACCCGTCGAGGATGTGATCGAACCCCAGCTCCAGAAAGACGCTGAACAAATTGCCCTCTCAATGTGATTGACGGCCTTCGGTAGCCGCCGTGTTCTAGAATTCGTAGACCACCGTGGCTGCGTTAGCTCGGAAGAGATGGCTTTGCTTGCCTGCCGTGGACGTCACCTCCAGCACGTTTCCCTGATCCGGAAAAGCCCCGAAGAGCACGCGATTCTCGACCTTGATCTGTCGGAGCGTGTCGGGGGACTGGAACCGGAATTGCATCCACATCGTCTCGTTCCCCTGACCTGCTTCCGTGATCTCGAGCTTCAGGTCGGTCTTCCCGTTCGCCTCGACTTTGAAATGCCGTTTCATGTAACGCAGCGTGAGCTTCTCGAACGCCTCCGGGGTCAACTCATAGATCGGTGTTTCGTTGATCCACTGATCCAGCGCTTCGATAAAATCGAGTTTGTTGAAAACGAGCTTCCCCGTCAACGTGGTCGCTGTCGCATCGCCCTTCCCGATACTCAGGTGCAGGCCGTGTGCGCCGATCCCGACAGAAACCAGGCACATCACGACACACAGACCCGCGATTCCCGCCGACCTGAGGTATGGGAAACACATCGTCACACTCACTCTCGAGCGAACGTCAGATACCAATCGACAAAAGCCCTGTCCGCGGCGGATTCTTCATCAGGATTCCTGAGCATCCGCATCGAGAACAGCAGTGTCTTGTGCAGCTCCGGATACTGACGGATCAACTCCAGAACACGCGGGCGATCATCCCACCGCGACCGAAACAGCAACCGCACCACGGACTCGTATTCCCGAACCGTGCTCTTTTCCGCGAGCTCCGGTACCGACCCGGATCCGGTAAGGACACCATACAGCCCGATCGGTGCCAGTATGCTTCCGGTGATGATCGCGCCCTTCCTGAAGCGATCATTGTCGGATGCTGCTCCCGTCACGATCAGGGCCGTCCCACCGATCGTGGCAATCCACGAAAGAAACTTTGGACTGACGTGGAGCCACGAGTGGATGCCGCCTCCGCCGGTGGACACGTGCCTCAGAATGCTCCTTGGCGGCAGCCTCTCCGCCTCCGAGCAGCTCGCAGATCTGTAGCCGAGAACGTCGTCCAGTCGACCGAGTGACGATTGCGCGGACAGGGACGCGCTGAGTGTCAGGCTCAGAACGATGAACAGGATCTGCTTGGTCACTTGTGTGGCTCCAAAGACACCCGGTCCGCTTGCATAACGACCGCCGAGCTGTATTGCGTGTAGCTCCGCTCGCTGTATTCGAGGAATTCTGCACACGCTCAGAACGATGCTTCTTCCCACCCTATCCAGATATCCGTGCCACGATGCCCCTCGCCGCTTCCCTCGCCCAACGATCTGCGGCATAGATCCAATCCAGATCTCCCGTCCCGTTATCGTGTGCGGCTAACGCATCACCAACGACGCGGGGAATATCCATGAATCCGATCCGCTCATCTAGAAACGCTTCAACGGCGATTTCGTTTGCTGCATTCAGGACGGCGGGGGCTGTGCCCCCCGCATCGATCGCGTCGTAACAGAGCTGCAGACACGGGAACCGGTCGAGATCGGGCTCGAAGAAGGAGAGGCTGCCGACCTTGACCAGGTCAAGTGTCGACACCCGTGAGGGCAGCTTGTCCGGATGAGTCAGCGCTTGCTGAATCGGCAGACGCATGTCGGTCGCGCTGAGATGGGCGATCACGCTCCCGTCGATATACTCGATCATGCTGTGCACGATCGACTGTCGGTGGATAATCACATCGATCTTCGGAAGCGGCAGACCGAAGAACCAATGAGACTCGATCACCTCGAAGCCTTTGTTCATGAGCGTTGCTGAATCGATCGTGATCTTCGGCCCCATCTTCCAGGTGGGATGATTCAAGGCTTCAGCTCGCGTCACCTTCTGCATTTGCGCGAGCGAGGCATCAAAAAAGGGCCCGCCGGACGCCGGCAGGATGATACGTGTGACATCCTCGAGCGGGCGCTGCCGCAAGGTCTCCCAGATCGGTGTGAGCTCACTGTCCAGCGGGACAAGCTTGACGCCCTTCTCCTGCACGATCCCGGTCACCACCTCGCCCGCCACGACCAGCGTCTCCTTGTTGGCCGTCGCGACATCCTTCCCGGCCTCCAGCGCTGCCACGGTCGGCCGGACCCCGACCCCCGCGACCAGCCCGTTGATCACCATATCCACCTCTCCATCTGCAGCAAGCTGGAGCAGGCCGTCATCCCCCTCGACAACCTCAACCGAGTCGTCGAGCAGGCTACGGGCCTTCCTTCCAAACCCCTCGCCAACGCAGATGCATCGTGCACGATGCGTCCGGGCTTGCTCGCAGACCTCGTCAATGCGACTGCCCGCACTCAGGCTGACCACCTCGAACCGATCAGGCATCGCCCGGATCACATCGAGCGTGTTGGTACCGATCGAACCCGTCGATCCAAGAATGGCGACACGCGTCATAGGGCTAGACGGTTTGTGTGATGGAGAGATACGCGTAGACGAGCGGGTAGACGAACAGAAAGGAATCGAACCTGTCGAGGATGCCACCGTGGCCGGGGATCACTGCAGACGCATCTTTGACACCGGCATCACGTTTGATCATCGACTCCACAAGATCACCGAACGGTGCACCGAGACCGACAACGAGCCCGAGCCCGAGCCCGTCCCACAGGCTCAGGAAAGCAAATTGCGTCGATGCATAGACGATCAGACCGACAGATCCGACAATGCCCCCGATAAATCCAGCCTCCGTCTTACCGGGGCTGATGTCGGGGAATGGATGTCGGCATCCGAAGGCCCGGCCAGCAAAGTAACCGAAGGTATCGGACACCCAGATTGCAGCGAGAATCAAGATCGAGAAGGCCGCCGTTTCGTTCGGTGTGATGCCGTCAAACGAAGCAGACCGCACCTGGTAGGCGAAGCTGGCAAGCACACCAACGTAGAGAATGCCCACAAAAGTCGACTCGGCATTCGCCACCGTGTTTCCGCCAAACCCCGCCCCGGACAGGACGATCAACACGAGTAGGGCGGAGAGGGGCACGACCAGGGCGCCGACACCGTAGAGATAGACGGCGATGCACCAAAACAGAGAGGCCGCAACACCCGGAATCACCCAGGGCTGCAGCCCCTTCTCTTGTTGCATCCGATAGAATTCCCACGTTCCACCGCCCACCAGAACACCGAGCACGATGAGAAGCGCCAGACCGCCGACCCAGAAAACACCCAGGATCAGGGGCCCGAAGACAGCCCCAACGGCCACCCTTTGTGTCAGGTTCGTCGCCAAACCCTCTCCCTGAGGTTGGCTAAGCCGTTGCAGCAAGTGAGCGGTTCGATATCGTCACGGAGAAATCTGCTGGAGCTCAACATTGTGGTAAGATGGCCCGTCACTTGTCTGGTAACGAGCCCCTAGGCCGTGGCGTGAGCTGTCACGCCATTCCTCTCGGATTCGGCCCCGTCGGGTGCATCCAGCTGTGCGCTCGTCTTGCCATACCGGCGCTCGCGTGACTGAAAGCTGCGGATCGCGTCGTATAGATGCACACGCTCGAAATCGGGCCAGAATACCGAGGTGAACACGAACTCGGTGTAGGCGCATTGCCAGAGCATGAAATTGCTGAGTCGAACTTCGCCGCTTGTCCGGATCATCAGGTCCGGGTCGGGAAGGTCACCGGAAAGGAGATGGCTGGCGAAGATCTCCTGGTCGATATCGGCAACCGCGAGGTCCCCTTTTTCGACTCGGGCAGCGATTTCCTTGGCTGCGTGTAGAATGTCGCTACGACCATCGTAGCTCAACGCGAGGTTCAGTGTCAGGCCCGTATTCTTGGAAGTTACCCGGATGGCGTGATTCAGGGCCATCTTGGCCTGTTTGGCAAGCCGCTCCGTATGCCCGGTGGCAACGAGCCGGACGTTATTTTCCTGTAGCTCCGGGAGCTCCTGCATCGAGCTGTCTCGGAGCAATTGCATCAAAGAGAGCACCTCGCCCCAGGGCCGACTCCAGTTTTCGGTGCCGAACGTAAAAAGCGTCAGAACGTCGACCTGGAGCTCGCCGCAAACGCGGACCGTATTGCGGACAACATCGCGTGCCGAGCGATGTCCCTCGCTGCGGGTCATGTCCCGACGCTCCGCCCAGCGGCCATTGCCATCCATGATGATGGCGATGTGCCGGGGCAGCCGGCCGCTCTGCTTCAATTCAGCCTGTTCCTGAGCGTCTCGTTTGCGATCCAAATCCCGGCCCAAAAGGTGATCCTTAAAACGTGTTTTTCAACATAAAAGTTTGTATCCTTTAAATTTGTGTCTCGGCATTTGCGTTGTCAAGAAGTCATTCCCAGAGCGGCCCCGAAACCCGATCCGACAGTGTCGAGTCTCAGCTATATCAGTCAGAGTGCACCCCAGAAAAGGAATAGAGAATGCTGGATCCTGATCTGCTGAAGGAGAAGCTCGAAGCGCACACAGAATGGCTCTCTACCAATGAGAAGAGTGGCGAACACCTTGTCCTGGTAGGCGAGAACCTGATACGGGCAGAGATGGAGGGAGCAGACCTGCGCAAAGCGGATCTGCGAGAGATCAACCTCAGCGGCGCCAAACTCCAGAGAGCTACGCTGGACGGCGCCAACCTCGGACGGGCACGGATGCCGGCGGCGAACCTGCGCGGTGCATCCCTCGAGGGGGCCAATCTGAATGGCGCTCACCTGCAGAACACCATTTTAGTCGGGGCAAACCTGAGAAACGTCGACCTCGCCCCGTCGGACCTCGAGCTCGCCAACATGGCGAAAGCGGATCTGACGGGATCGGACCTTCAGAAAGCCAACCTCCGGCGCGTAGACCTGAGCGACGCAATCCTGGTCGACACGGATCTGAGACGAATCGATCTCGCAGAGGCGAACGTGCACAATGTGCGCTTTGACCGCACCAACCTGCAGGCAACCAAGCTAACGGGCATGGACTTCTCCCAGTGCACGTTTGTCGGCGCCAACCTCAAGAAGGTGTGCATGCAGAAAGCCACGCTCGCCCAGGTCGACTTCACCGACGCAGACCTTCGCGACGCCAAGCTCAGCGAATCCGACTTCTACAAAGTCACCTTGCAGAACGCCGACCTCCGCGGCGCTGATCTCCGAAGAGCCGTAAGCATCAGCAGTTCCGTCCTCGAAGCCGCCATCACAAACGAAAAGACCATCCTCCGCGATTAACGACCGATGCGCTCTGCCTGTGTTGGTGCAGCACACGCCGAGACGGTTGCAACGGGCCATCAGACACGTCCTCTTCTACCCACCCCCAAGTCGTCTTCTCGCCTCATTGGAACCCGCGACGTCCGCTCCCTCTGGAATCTGAATCGCTTCTTCCTCTTTCAAGCGCCCTTGCTTTAAGTATATTGCGACAGAAAACCACTCGCTTTCACAGTCACCGGACTCTTGCGCATTGGCCTCCTACCAGATCCAGCAGCTCGCCTCCTTCTGCGCCGAACACAGATTGGAATCAAAGGTGGTCCTCGTGCCTTCTGTTCAGGCGGGGACGTCCCTGGGCACGGCACTCGCCCGGAGCGGCACCAACTGGATCAACCTCCGATTCTGCACACCCGAAGACCTGGCTCGTGAGATCAGCGAACCCGCATTCATTGCTGATGGATGGTCACCTCTGCCCAAGGAAGCAGACCTGATCGAACTTGCCCCGTTTGTTCGGGATCACCTGGAGAGTCCTGGTAACATCAATTTCCGGAAGCCGGGCTTCACCCAGGGCCTGCTCCGTTCGATCCACCGAACGCTGCGTGCTCTTCGCATCGCGGGTATCCGGCCCGAAGCTCTGCTGCGTCATCACAGCAACCCCAAACTCCGTGCAATCGCGCAGCTCTACGTCGCCTACCAGGATTGCCTCGATGAAAGACGCTGGTATGACGGCCCGGACCTGTTCCAGGCAGCAACGACCCGGCTGGTACAGAGGCCGCGACCGGAATCCCGGTACGCGATCCTGGACGAAACCCCTCTGCCCGGTCTAGCCAGACGCTTCGTCCACGTGTTGACGGGAGACAGACTTCAGCGTATCGGACGGTCGTCGTATGGCGTAGCCATCCCCAAGACCGTCGCCGCACACGGGCTACGTGAGTCTCCCCTGATTCTGGACCTGGACTGCGAGCCCGCAGGTCTCGTTATGCGTACGGATTCGCCGACGACACCGATCCAGAACATTGAGCTGCGACTCAGTACCGGGCCCGAGGTCGAAGTTCGGTCTGCTCTGGCCCGTATACGGATGGCGGGATGGCCGCTCGACAGCACAGAGATCGTGTGCGCATCGCCCGATCTGCTCAACTACGTTTACGATGCGACTCACAAGCTCGACATTCCTGCCACATTCGGCTCCGGCGTCTCAATCCTGCTCACGCGACCGGGTCAGGCCATTCGGGCCGCCCTGAATTGGATAGCCTCCGGCGGTGATCCCTGTTGGCTGACGGCCCTGCAGGACGGTCGGCTCCTCAATGTCGCCCCCGGCAAGACACAGGCGCTCCCTGCCACACTTCAGGAAATGGCCACTCTCACCGAATCCTCTCGGAGCACCTCTGCCTCGTACGTTGCAATACTGGGAGCACAGCTGCTTACCGGTCACGTCACAACGCTGACGGAAGCCGAAGAACCGGCGCGTGACTCTTTGGTCAACAGGCTCAAAGAGATCGGAAAACACTGCAAAGCAGAAGGCCTCGCCAGTTCGATCGCGGAAACGCTGAAGGATGTCATCGAGGAGCATCGTTTCGAGGCCCACGCCCCCAAACCGGGACATCTGAATGTCGTCCCGCTGGACAGGGCAGGATTCTCCGGCCGTCCACACGTCTTCGTCCTCGGTCTGGACAGCGGCTCTTTCCCGGGAGCACCAGGAGAGGACCCACTGCTTCTGGATCACGAGAGATCTAGGATATCCGGTGACCTCGAGATGCTCCGGACAAGGCCAATGACTCAGGTCTGGCATCTGGTCCGAGTTCTGAGTCTGGCGCCATCCGCCAGTTTATCGGCATCCAGGTTCCGGTTGGCAGACGGTCAGGAAAGCGAGCCGGCAGCGCTCTTTTACCATCTGCAGGCCGCGTCTAAGGCCGAACCGGTCGTGGACGGCATACTACCTGTGTCGCCAGAAGGCGCCGCCGAGATCTCGACGTGGATGCTCTCCTGGGCAAGAACCCGGGGTAACCGGGATGCGATTATTCCGCGAGTGCAATGGCTCTGTGCTGGAGAAGAGGCGGATCGCTGCAGGACCAAGCAGCCATTCACGCGATTCAAAGGAATCACACAAGCAGATCGGGCATCACACGATGACGAGACGATCTGGTCCGCCTCTCGGTTGGAGACGCTGTCGCGATGTCCTTACCAGTACTTCTGGAAGTACGTGCTCGGGATCGAGCCGCCCGAGGAAGACGGGGTCGATCAGATGACCTGGTTGTCCCCCCTGGACTTCGGCTCGCTTCTGCACGAGTTGTTCCAGACCTTTATGGCCAACCAGGATGACAGAGATCGCCCACCATCGGTCGATCGAGGCACGGAGCAGATACTCGAAATGCTCCGCAGGCTTGTGGATGAGGCAGCACGGCGCCTTCCGCCGCCCACTCCCCTGGCATTCGAGATGGATAGAGCCCGTCTGGACACGGCTGCCCGTGTTTTCGTCGCGGAGGAGAGCAAGAGACCCGCCGACCACCGGCCCCGCGGGTTTGAGATCAGCTTCGGTTTCGATGCCTCGGGCGGTCTGAATCACCCCGAGCCGGTCAGCCTCCAGCTGGGTGAAACGACAGTCCGGCTGCGCGGGCTGATTGACCGGGTAGACAGGACGGATGGAGGATATATCGTCTGGGATTACAAGACCGGATCGGCCTTCCTCTACGATGAATCCGACTTGCTTGGCAGCGGGGAGCATCTGCAGTGGGCTTTGTATGCGCACGTTTTCTCGGAAATCATGACCGGAGAAGAGCCTCAGAGAGCGATTCTCTCCGGGTACTACTTTGCCAGCGACCGGGAGCACGGACGAAAAATTCTAGCCATGCCCCCGACAAAGAAGGAGCTTGGGAAGCTGCTTCGACCCGTACTGGGCCTGGCCGGCAAGGGGGCCTATCCACCGATTCAGAAGACCTCCCACTGTCGGTTCTGTGATTACAAGACCATCTGTGGACACGAAGGGATGCTCCACAGGTCAATTTCAACGGATCTGGATGCGGGATCGGACCCGGAGCTCATTGGACTGGTTACGGAATGGCTGTCGAACTGACCGACAGGGCCGCCCGTGAACGGATTCACACCGATCTGGATCGGAACATCCTGGTACAGGCCGGAGCCGGAGCAGGCAAGACGCACGCACTGATCGACCGGATGGTCCAGATCGTGAGAACGGGCCGGGAGGACGTGCAGCATATGGCCGCGATCACCTTCACAAAGAAGGCCGCGAGTGAGATGCGCGCCAGATTCCACGCAGCACTCAGGGAGAGCCTGGCAGCCACGGCCGAGGGAGATCCCGCGAGATCCCGACTGGCAGAGGCAATCGACCGCGTCGACCAATGCTATATCGGCACCATCCACGCCTTCTGTGCACGGATGCTCCGCGAACGTCCACTGGAGGCGGGACTCCCCCCCGACTTCTCGGAACTTGACGCGCGAGCCGAGTGGGTCTCCCTGCGGAAAGCCTGGGACGCCTTTGTTCTGGACCGGTTTGCCGACCGTGATCCACGACTCGACACGTTCGACGGCTGGGGTATCCGCACAGACGAGTTCTTCGACTTCTTCCTGCGCCGATCGCAATTCACGGATCTCGATCTCCACTGGACGAATGTCCCGTCAGTGGACCTGCACGAACCGGCCGAAATTGCTCGGGAGTGGGTGGAATCGGTCAGCCGGTGGATTCCCGACCCCCTCATCGAGAAACCTGACCGGCTCCAGGACGCGCTGCTTCGAGCCGGCAATTTCCTGCGCAATCGGGGGCTCAACGCGGAACGAGATGATCGATACCTGCTCTCCTTGCTCGATCTACAGACCGAGCCCGTTACGCTCAAACGATGGGCCCCGCACCAGGCCAAGGCAAAGGAGATCCGGGACAACGCTCTACCTGAACTCCTCGAAACGGTCGTTCGGCCGGCGATAACACGATGGCGGCAAGCCATCTACCCGGAAATCGCCGGTTTCATCAACGAAGCTGTGGCCGCCCACCACGCTCACCGTATTGCCAGGGGATTTCTGACCTTCCAGGATCTGCTCGAACAGGCCGCGGCACTTCTATCCGGACAGTCCGCCCTGCGCAGAGATTTCCAGAACCACTACCGGTGTCTGTTCGTCGACGAGTTTCAGGACACAGATCCAATCCAGGCACAGATCCTGCTCTACCTGACCGCCGATGATCCCGAAGTATCAGATTGGCGGGACTGCCGACCCAGACCCGGTAGTCTGTTCCTCGTCGGTGACGAGAAACAGGCGATCTATCGGTTTCGTCGTGCCGATCTCGATGTCTTCCGCTATGTCAGAGACCTTGTTCGGTCTTCAGGGGGCGAGGTTCTCGACCTCAACACCAGCTTCAGATCGCTTGGCAACATCTGCGAGTGGATCAATAACGCCTTCGAACCCATCTTTGCCCGGTTCGACCCACGCTACCAGGCTACTTTCGCGCAGCTCGCCGCCTATCGACCAGCGGGCGATCTGCCGACCCACGTCGTTCGATCGTCCATCGTCAAGATCTCCGGCAACAACCGTTCTGCTATCGCACAACATGACGCGGACCGGATCGCCAGATTCATCGGGGCCTCGATCGCGCGGGACGGATCCGTTTCCGAGTGTGCGGTTCCGGGTGAATTGTCTCCCGGGTCCTTTATGATCCTGACGCGCACGACCGGCCAACTCGATACGTATGCGCGTGCGCTCGAGCGGCTTGGCATCCCCTTTTCGATCGAAGGCGGCAACAAGCTGCGTGAATCCGAAGAGCTCCATGACCTGATCCAGATGTTGGAAGTCGTCCTCACGCCAACCAATCCGATTCCCCTGGTCGGATATCTTCGCGGCAGATTCTCGGGTGTCGGTGACGATGAACTCTACAATTTCGAAGCGGCCAATGGGCAATTCGACTACCGGTCCGACGTGCCCGACCCGCTCGAGGAAAAGTCGTCACAGCGCATCCGAACTGCTTTCACTCATCTACGTAATGCGGAGCGTTGGCTCCAGACCGAACCCGTCAGTCTCGCCATAGAGCGCATCCTCGATAGCCTCGGAGTCCTGCCTTACGCAACGCTCCGACCCGCAGGGAGTTCGCGCGCCGGAAACCTGGTTCGCCTTATTGCGATCATCCGGCGCTGGGAATTGGCGGGATGGCACTGGACGGAATGTCTACGCGAGCTCCAGGACCTGCGAGATGACAGGGAATACAAGCTTGAGGAAATGACACTCGATTCGGGAAGTGGGGCCTCCGTGCGTCTGATGAATCTCCACCAGGCAAAGGGCCTGCAGGCCCGAGTCGTGTTCCTGGCAGATCCCTACGACACCAGCTTCGGGAGGCACGATCCGGACTTCCACGTCTCCCGGTCCGGGTCCAAACCTCGGCTGATGCTGCCGGTATACCGTGCGAAGGGGCCGCACGGGAGTGAGCTGATCTCAGAGCCGCACGGCTGGGACCGGGATGAGGAGGAAGAGGCCCGCTTCCTCGATGCGGAGGAGCGTCGACTCGTCTACGTTGCAGCGACACGCGCTGCAGATCTCCTCGTCGTCTCCCGATATGAGGGCAACCTCGAAAAGGGGTCGTGGAGTGAACTCTATCCATACCTGGAGGACCTGCCTGACCTGCCCGAAGGGGTGTGCGAACCTCCTGCCGCACCCCCGCCGGACAGACCCGACTTCGCTGCAATCGAGCGGGATATCGATTGGAGTTGGCTGCAAGCCCGTCGTCGATCCTACACGGCCACAACCGTCACCAGTGAGGATGATCACCGGCTCGCCGAACAGGAATCGGAGAGAACAGCTCTGGGAAGGGGAGTCGATTATGGCCAGTTGATACACGAGCTTTTTGAGCAGATGATCACAGGCAATTTCCCGGAAGACATCGAGACCTACATCAGGGCCCGTGTCGAACGGGAGGAGCAGGATGCCGAGAACATCGTGCACGCCTTGCAGGCGATCGATCGCTTCCGTCTGTCAGACGTGTGGGCCGAAATTCGGAAGTCCAGACAGACCTACACGGAAGTCGATTTCGCAAAAGCGGACTCGTTCATGGGTCAGTCCGAGATCGCCCGCGGAAGAATCGATCTGGTCTATCGCGTCCTGGGAGGCTGGAAGATCGTCGACTTCAAAACAGATCGCGCCGTTTCGGCTACCGAAGAGGAACGTCTTCGAAAACAGTATGGGAACCAGGTCAGCGCCTACGCAAAATACTGGACCGATCTTTCGGGTGAGAGCGTCGCGGCAGCCGGGATATGGTCAACGGATCCCGGTTCCTGGATCCCGATCCTGTAGGCCCAAACGAGCTCGGAGCCCGATCACTGACGCGGCGTAGCAGCACCGTTCACACTGAATAGACCGATCGCATGCCGGAATTGCTATCCAGAAATGCATCAGATAACCCGGTCGTATCGAAGTGCGAGCGACGTAGATGACGAGGGAGAATGTCAGAGCTCACGTCCGACGCCTGATACCCATTGCCTTCCACACCGAGCTCAAATTCTGCCCTTCGTATCTTTCTCTGCCTTCTCAGTCCTGGACAGCCCACCGCCATCACGGAATGGTAGACCGACGTACTTGACCCTATCTTTGAAGGTCGCGATCGACGCTGAAACATCAGGTGCACGTTAGTCAGGAAGATCTATGGCACATATCCCTGAACTCTGGCTGCCGATACTGCTGTCTGCCGCCATCGTCTTCATCGCGAGTTCCATTATCCACTTGCTCCTTCGGTATCACGCATCCGATTTCAAGCCTTTTCCAGACGAGGACGGGGTGATGGATGCGCTCCGGCCGTTCGACATCGAACTGAGTGATTATGTGCTGCCACACGCAGGATCAATGGCAGCTATGAAGGAGCAGGCATTTGTCCAGAAATCGGAAAGGGGCCCGGTTGGATTCATAACAATCACGCCGCCTGGTAACCCAAGTATGGGGCGGGGCCTCCTGCTCTGGTTCCTCTATTGCATACTCGTCGGTGTCTTCTCTGCCTACATGGCGGGTCGCGCCCTCGAGCGCGGGACACATTACCTGGCTGTCTTCCGTTTCGCCGGCTGCGTCACCTTCGCCAGCTACGAACTCGCCCTCTTCCAGAACTCCATTTGGTTATAACGCTCCTGGTCAGCGACCTGCAAATGCGGATGAGTATGATCAGGTTTGCTTGCACGGGAATCCTGCCTTTTAACAGCAATGACGAATCGTGTTCGCGGCTATGAGCGGCCAAAGCTGATCACCAGATCGATGTAGGGGAATGCGCCAACATCACCAAAGGGTCCGCCCATCAACCCAAAATCGACACTGAAGAAGTCGCCAAACAGCCGAACGCCAAATGACCCGAGCGGGTCGGCGTCGGGGACAAGCCAGTTCTCGCTGACAAGTGAGACACCGCTCGAGATGCGCTTTTCACCCCCCACCACCAGGATCGGCTTTCCTTTCAGATCGCCATCCAGAAACCCGAACCCCACACCGACCGTAATGCTCTGGTCCAGTGAACCGAATGTGCCGACCGCGAAGAGAACACCGGCAGTTCCTTCAATCTTGTCGGTGCCCGGAAACCCCCCGATAAGAGCACCTGCTGCCACGTTAACGTTTTGAGATGCAAGAAGGCCCAGTTTGGATGTCGCAAAGAAGATTTGCTCGCTGATACTGACCCCCGGGAAGATCGAAACCCCGCCCCCTGCCGTGAGCCGATCGGTCAACCCGAGAGTGAGCGCCGGGAAAAAGATGAAATGGTCGGCCAGGTATCCTTCACCTGCATCCAGAGTGCGACCGGTAGGCGCGAAGAAGAGCCGGGTTCGATGAGGATTTGGGCGCCAGCGGGGCTGCTGGACGGTTGCCATCTCGGCAGAATTCCGCCGGATGGTGGCAACCTCGACCATCGGGAAGCGCACGGAATCTTGGGCCGTTACGAAGACGACTACACCATCCTGGATCTCGACAACCTTGCCGAGGAATACCCGACCATCCTTCATCATCAGCGTCTGCTTCGTCGTATCCTGCGTAACACTTGAGGTGTCGAGCGCCTCAGTCGTATTGGCAATGCAGAACACAATCAGCGAGATCAACGAGATTCTACCAGGATGTGACATCGTGCAATCCCTCCGATACAGGACTGACAAAGAGAAGCCTATGACGGACCGATTCCGCCTGATATCAGGAACATACTTCAGAAACGGGATTCCCGCACACGGAATACCTCCCACCTATTGCTCAGTGTCACAGGTGTTGCACGTGGGGCCCATCGTCTCTCCGCGCTGTCGTGGATGACAGGACACGCCCCCTGACACCACGCAAGAAAGCGATCCCGTGATCATACACAGGACCGCTCTGATGCTACAGTTCCGGTTTGCCTGGAAACTCCCGTCCGCCATAACCGGTGGCGTGGGAGGATGGAAGGCTTCTGTCTCCTACATCGCCTCTTTGGCTCTACAGACCGCTAAGCAGCTCCTTTGCCGCCTCCGCATCACCCTCGTGTACTCGAATCTCCGTTGGTCCGGTCGAATATAGATTCTGAAATGCCTGGTCACCGCCGATTACAAACGGAATATTCGCATCCCGCAGAACCGATTCAGCGATGGCTGAGACGGCCGGGCTATTGGGCTTGAGTACTGTCACGAGTTGATCCAAGCTGCTCCTCACGAGATGTATTGGGTTTTGGGGGCGCGATCACGAGCATGATGGCCGCAATCCGCTCACGATTCCCAGACGCGAGCGCGGCGTGCATAAGACGATGTCGTCGCTGCCTGATACAGATTCTGCAATCCTGACGGTGTCTTCCGAATCAGGCGCCGCTTCTGCATAGCCTCAAGATCATTCGACAGGTCTTTCCAGGTGCCGTGCAGACGCACATCCCGGTAGAGCTCGTGCCCGGTCCGACCATCGGTGTGCCAAAGATAGCCCAAAATCTTGATCTCGCGATCGGTGAGTTGTTCCAAATCTTCGACGGAGGCGACATCCTCATCATTTGCCCCCGCAACCGCGTCGATCCCCCTGCGAAGTGTCCCCCCCCACAGCGACATCGCGCCGACTGCGGCCATCGCCTTGTAATTCCGATCACGATACGCCGCGTAGAACGTCAGCCCTTCGTTCACAACCTGAAGAGAAATCAAGATTTCGTCCGGTAGGCGAGCCATCTCGATCGGTTGACCGTAGGAGAACGGCGCCAATTCAGGCCCTACCGTAGGGAACCCGACTCGCCGACTCAGACCCAGCGTCTGGTTCAGATCATCAGCCCGGACCGAATGACCCGAAACCGCAATCAGGGCAGTAACAAGGAGGATGTCGATTCGAATCGCCATAGTCTGTCGCCAATCCCGGGCAGCGATCGTAGGCACCCGGTCAGAGAATTCATAAGAGCTCGATATTTCTGGATGCGAATGTCCTGCCAGAAGACCTCCGTGCCTCTAATTGTAAGTTTACCATATATTTAGGCGTTCTAGTTCTGACCCGGATGACGTGAGAACCCACTACAGTTGTTGCTTTCTGGCTACACGCTCGCAGGAAAAGTACAGAATGCGTGAACCCGACCCGATATCGGGTGTATAACACTTCGACACGCGACGGACTACCCTCATTCGGAACCCTATGCGACTGTTCAAACGAGATCTGTTGAAAATGACGGACGAATCCCTGATGGGATGCATTCAGGGCGGTGACATTGCCGTGCTCGACGATCGCTACGATCGCTACAACAGCAGATTACTCCACTACTTCCACCGGATGCTCAACCGGGACGCTGACAAGGCGCAGGGCTTCCTCCACGATCTCTTCGTGAAGATTGTCGAGCGACCTTCGGCATTCGATACCCGACAGTCCTTCACGACCTGGATCTTCACGGTTGCCCACAACATGTGCAAGAATAGATACCGGAGACTGGAAGTGCAAACACGCGAAACGACCGTTGAGCAGATCCGAATGGATCGTCACGCCGGTGCGGAAGATATCGAGACATCGCTGGACAATCGGGCCTTCAAACAGACGGTTCTCGATGCGCTCGATGACCTCGAGCCCTCACACCGGACTACTTTCCTCCTGAGGTATCAGGAAGACCTATCCATCAGAGAGATCAGCGACATCCTGGAATGTGCCGAAGGGACAACGAAGTCACGCCTGCACTATGTGACCAAGCGCCTTTCGAATCAGCTCCAGGAGATGAATCCGTTCGCAGCTGATCACGACAACGCGTTTGACGCCAGACTCCGCCAGGCCCTCGACATCTCGTCACCCGACCTCACGGCGGATTCATCGATACGTGGAGACATCCGATCGCGTCCCAAATCCCGCGGATCGATCGGCCATCTGGTCGGACGCAACGGCTTCCTCCCGACCCCCGTCGGTTCCTTCGGCGCCATCGCCGTCGAGGCCGTCCTCGCTCTATTCGTGTGGGTGGGCACGCGCCAGCTGCCGACAACCTCCGACGTTACCGGCTCATACGTCGCCGCTATCGACACAACCAGAACCATCGACAGCACGTCCCTGCACACGTAGCTCGGGTTGGCGGCATCGGTTGACAGCTTGCTCTACAGCAACACGGCAGATTCACTGAGTCAGTAACTGTCGGGGTAGCTGCGCGCGAGGCAAGAAAAGGCCCTCACGTTTCTGGCTCATCTCTATACATCCACCTCCTTGCCCGACTCCTGCGTTCTATTAACTCCCCTCAATGGACAATGGCCATTGGATAATGGCTAATGCCCTTTCGACATACCGTCTTACAACACCCCTTGAGCAACCCAACACATGGTTTACACATTTTGTGTCCATAGATGTCGACGATCCTGAGTGATCCCAGATAGACGTTCCATACGCCGATGTCGATTTCTTCAAGTCCGATGTATTGGCCCGCGCAGGGGTCCGAGACGTTGATTGCTTTCTTGTGCCATCTCATCGAGCTGTTCGCCGCAACCTTTCGAGTCTCCCAGTGGTTCGGATAGGTCAGTATTGATGGCTGGGCCGGCAGCTTTCTCGACGAAGGATGGTAGGTTGGCCCTGGGGTCTCCTGGTCCAACGCTTCGTGAGGACGTTCTTCGTTGTATTCTTACTGGAACCGGTTGAACCGACGCTGCTGTGCGCTCCTATTTCCCGAAGGAGGTCTTGCTGTTCGATCCTTGAGCGTCCTGTGGAACCGCTCGTGG